>NZ_WOVC01000032.1:0-41297 GCF_011378635.1 Methylosinus sp. RM1 | reverse complement strand
CGCCCACAACTCCAGCGTCGTCTCGATCGAAGCTCCCGCCATCCCATGACCCCCGAACCGAATCATGGTGGCTCAGTGAGTCAGAAACCGTTAAAATACGCAACTGTAATGTTAGGCTAGCGCGCCTCGAGAGCCTCCTCGAGCCGCAGCGGATAGCCGCCCGTGCGCAAAAGGCCCGCCAGCGTCTCTGCGGAGCCCGCCCAGGACAAAATGTCGCAGGCAGGCGCGGCAGGCGGCGCGGCGAGCGTCTCCTTCAGGCGGGCCAGCAGAGCCTCGCTGTCGCCGGGCGCGAAATAGGAGACCCAATCGCCGCCGACCTCCCGAAAGACGCGAATGTCGCTCGCGATGGCGCGCGCGCCGAAATGCGCGGCCTCGACCAGCGGCAGGCCGAAACCTTCGGCGATCGAGGGAAACACCAGCGCGCGCGTGCGCTCGTACAGATAGCGAAGATCGGCGTCGCTCGCGTCCTGGAGCCAGAACAGGCGCCGTCCGAATTCGGGATGCTCCAAAATGCGCCGCTCGAGCGCGCGCACATTCCAGCCCTTCGAGCCGACGATGACATAGCGGACGTCGGCGCCCTCCCCCCACCAGCGATCGAAGGCGCGAAGCGCGATCGCATGGCCTTTGCGCGGCTCCAACGTGCCGACGCTGAGATAGAGCGGCCGATCGTCACCCGCGGCGGCGATGGCGCGCGGCGACGGCGCAGCGTCGCCGGGCGCGCGAAAATCCGCGCCGAGCGGCCACCAGCCGAGCCGCAAGCCGCGCTTGCAGGGCAGAGCCTTCGTCCGGGTGTAAGCCGCGAAATCATCGATGACGGCCTTGGAAATGCCGACGATCGCATCGCTCTCGCGGACGAGAAGATCGAACCATTCCACAAAAGCCAGATGCGCCGAATGCGTCACCACCGACGGATAGAGAATTGGAATGAGGTCATACAGGCAGCCGATGGTCTCGCCGCCCGCCCGCGCCACCTTGTCGATCATCTGCGAATATTCCGCGGTGAGATGCCAGCCGGCGTCGAGCAGCAGAAATTTGTCGCCGGCCGCAGGCGTCACCTCGTCGGGAAGATTCGCATGGGCGAAATGGGAATAGAGGCGCCCATTCTCCATGAAGACCGGAATTGCGGCGCCGCTCTCGACCATAGCGCGCGCGATTTCCCGCACGACGCGTTGAATGCCGGTGCGGCCGATGGTGCGATGAGTCGCCGTCATATCGACGAGCAGACGCGCGCGCGTCGCCGGCGCCGGAATATCGCCCGACAAGGCCGTGCGCCACGCCCTGGCCGCATCGCCGCCGGGCTTTCGCCAGACGCCGTCATGCAGCCGGCCGAGACCGACGACGCGTGTCACAGTCCAATAGAATTCACGGGCCCGCGCGTAGAGAAATTTCGTGACGTCGTCGACCTCGCTGCGCGCGAGCTCGTCGATCTCCGCCTTCATCTCTCGCAGAAGATAGGCCTCGATTTGGCCATCGCCCGGCGTTCTTTCGACCATATGTCCGCGACCTCGCTGCCGTCGTCGTGACAATAACCGGAGGGCCGAGCAAATCCAAACGCGCTTTCAGCGCCGGCGGGGCCCCGGATGTGCGGGCCTCGAATACGAAGACGCCGACCGTGATCCACTGACGGATCGCGGCCGGCGTGGCGAGAACGAGAGTGTCCCGCTCAACCCCCGTGGGAGATGATGGGGGCGAAGTGGATCAGGGTGACGATCAGCACGATCGCGCCGATGAACCACGCCAGAGACTTGACGATGTCTTTCCCAGAAGTCTGCAGAGCCATTTTCTTCTCCATTAGACGCCGCCGCTCGTTTTTTCGAATTGGCTGCGCGCAGAGGCGTCGAGACGTCGCAGCTTGACCTATCGAATGGCGACATATTGCGTCGCGCGCAAGTTAATTTTTCGAGCAGCGCGATGAAAGCGGCTCACTGCGCCGGCGGCGCCTCGCCGCCGCCCTTCATGTCCTCATGGCCAGAGCGATGATCCTCGCCCTGCGCGGCGCCTTCCTGTGGCGTATCTGTGACGCCGCGGCCATGCGCTTTTTCCCAACGCTCCATCGCCTCGGCGTCATGCGCATGTGCGGCGTCGGGCGCGTCGATGGACGCTTCTATCGGCAGTTCGCCTGCCTTTTCGAACACGAGAGTAACCTCGAACCCCCAGCCGACCGGATTGATCTTCTTGATGCCGGAGAGTCGAATGAAAGAGCCTCCAGGCGCGAGAGCGACTTTCGAGCCATTGGGAAAGAAGATCGCATCCGTCGCGACGGCGAAATGAGGCGCGACATGCAGAGCGAAACCGCCGATCTCGGGAGATTTTACCGCGATGAGACGATCGGCGGCGTCGCCGCGATTGTAGACCGCCATGAAGAGATCGGCCTCGCTCTCGCCGTCCCGCGGCGCGCGCAGCCAGGGGTGCTCGACCTCGAGCCCACCCTTTCTATATTCGTGCGCGCTCGCGACGCCGACGCTCGCCGCCAATGCAGCGCCTCCGGTCAGCAATAGAACGCGCCGTCGATCGATAGACATGCCCGCCTCCTTTTCGGCGAGCCGCAATGTCGCGGCGCGCTCGCAACGACGAAGATGATCCGCCGCGATCAGGCTCGCGGCGGCTTCGTCTTGAAGGAATTCTTGTACCAGAGTCCGAATCCGACCAGTCCCAGCCCCGCAAAAAATGCAGCGATGGTGATGTCGCGGCTCTCTGTCTCGCCGACCGAGAAAGGAAAGCGCGAAACATACTCTTTCGTCCCGTCATCGCTTCGCGCCTTCACCAAGCCGATGAACTTGCCCTTTTTCTTGAAGTCGTATTCGAAATTGAGCGTGCCGGTGCGATATTTCTTCGGCTGCACATAGGTCTCGGTGTTCTGCTCGAGATTCTCGTCGTCGCGCGACTGACCGACGTCGCGCAGAATGCGGATTTCCAAATTCATGTCGCGCAGCTCGTCCTGCACGGCGTCGAGAACGATGATGGTCGGGCCGACATCGGGAATGTCGTCACAAAATTGCTCGCGCGACTTCAGCGGCTGATAGCCGGTGAAATTCATTTGATCGGGTCCGATCTTCATCTTGCATTGGCCTTCGTCGATGCTGACGCCGCCATGCGCCTGCGCCTGCGTCGCCAGACCGATGCTCGCAAAAATCACGGCGGCTGAAATTCGGATGATCATGGATTCCCTCCCGGCTTCGCGCGTCGTTCGCACGCATGTTTTTTTTGCGAGCCGCCGCCGCCCGGCGCTCAATCGTTATACGATGGATATGTATCGTATAGCGATATAAATGCAAGACCGTTCTGAGCCCCCACGGATGCGCGCCCCGGCGGACGCCTTGACCGCGCGCAGGGCGAAGGCCATCATGCGCTTTCGGCCGGGGAAGGCCGGATGCGGGGAGAGCAAAAACAATGTCGACGGCGCTCGAGAGCCGCGCTCAGGAAGCCGACGAAAGCCGTCCCTCCGAGGAAGAGCTTCGCGCGCTCGCGAATTTCCGCTATGCGCTACGGCAATTTCTCGCATTCAGCGAGCAGGCGGCGGCCGACGTCGGCCTCACCATGCAGCGCTATCAGGCTCTGCTCGCCATAAAGACCTTTCGCGCCGGCGCGCATATCAGCGTCGGCGAACTCGCCGAGCAATTGCTGATCCGCGACCACAGCGCCGCGGAGCTGGTGTCGCGTCTCGAGCAGGCCAAGCTCGTCAAACGCAAGAACGACCCTCTCGATCGGCGCCGCTCGCTCCTCGTGCTGACGACGCTCGGCGACCGCCGGCTTTCGCAGCTCGCTTTCGTGCATCTCCGTAAGCTGCGCGCCGATAGAAGCGCCTTTCTGCGTCTCTTCGAGACAGAGCACGCGGGCGACGACGCTGCGCAGGGTATTGCGCCCGACGAGCCTGCGCAACGCCGATGAGACGCGCCGGCCGTCTCGCACTCTCGCTTTCGCTTCTATTCGCATCGCTCTGCGACGCGGCTGCGGCGCAGGAAGCGGCGATGCGCCCCAATTTATTCGTCAAGCGCGGCGCCGTCGTCTGCCAGCGGCGACAAGATTTGATGAAGATCGAGCGCGCGACCAACAGTCTGCGCTATTTCGGCCAGCTCCGCGCGCTCGTCGCCGAGGGACGCTGCCGACGCTCTGTCGAGCGCGAAAAAATCGTCGCGATCGTCGCGATCGAGCAAATCGAGCGGCATTCGATCGCCTCGATCCGAACCGACGAAAAGCCCGACGCCATTCGGTGGATCTCGGCGCACGGCATTCGGCCGATCGAGCGCCGCTGGCGCCGTCGCTAGAATCGCTCTGTGCTTCATCGAACGCAGATCCGAGCTCTCGTTTCGACGCGTCTCCAACGGCGAACCGGCCTCCCGCTTCGGCTGTAAGCGCTGGCGAGCGCCTCCCGGAGCCGTCTCGAGACGACGACTCCGAGTGACGAGCGGCCGGGTCAAGGCTGCGACGACGACCAAGGACGCATGAAACTCAGCACGGTCGCGCTCAGCGTGCTGCCGGTGAGCACGACGGTCGCGCCGAGCGCCAGAAGAGCGACGAGATTGAGCACGAGATCATTGGTGTTTCCCGCGACAGCGAGAACGCCGAGCACGATCGCGGCCAGACCGGCGAGCGCCTGAATGCCCGCAGAGCCAGAGGCCATCTCGCTCGCCAGAAACTCGCCGCTGAGGTTCTGCGATTGCGTGGCTTCGCTCTTCGCCTGCGCGTGGCGCAGCGTGTAGAGATGCCACACCGCATTGCTGCTGAGCACGAGCGCAGTGCCGAAAGCGATCGCCGCGATCGGCGTCAGAACGCCGGAGTTGATGCCGAGAAGCGAGAGCACGCCGAGCACAATTCCCGCCGCTCCGACGAGGAAGACAGCCGAGAGGCCGCCGGCGCCGAAATGTTCGAAATTCCCGGATTTCGCGCCCGCGGGGAAGATGATCTGCGCATATTCGGACAGCATGGCGCCGCCTTGAATGAGCAGAGCGACGCCGAACACGATCGTCGCGATTCCGGCCATGAGCGGCGGATTGACTCCGGCGAGCCCACAAACGGCGAGGACTATTGTTGCGATGCCTCCCACTGCATCGACGAGACCGCCATAAACTGCAGCGTTTTCTTGCGCTGTCGCCTCTCGGAAGGTCATGGACATGAGGACTCTCCATTCCTGCAGCCCGGTTGCAACCCCGCGATCCATCTAGTTGCGCTGGCCGAGCCGGCAAGAGCGACGATCGCGCCGTCGCCGAAAGCGTCGCCGATCCGTGCGCCGACATCGATCGAGGCGCAGGAACCAATCCGCTTTGAACGTGTTCAGGGGAGTTGGGGATTTGTTTTGTCGGGCGGATGGCCCCATTGGCGACGGAGGGCGTGATGAAATACAGAACTCTCGAAGAAATAACTAAACTTGCAGGAGTCGAGCCCGTCGAGGCGCGGCGCGAGCAAGCCTCGCTGCGGCGCGCCCGATTGCAGCGGCTCGCGACTTTGATCGAAGCGCATGTCGGACGCATCCGCCTCTTCTCGATGATGGAATACGTGCCCGTGAAGGAGCGGATCAAGCTGCGGCAGGACGAGTCGCCGCTGTACATCGCCTTTCGTGACGCGCAATTTCGTGAGCAGGGCTTGAAAGGCGACCGTCTCGGCGACGCGATCGATTTCTTCCAGCTGTCCATGCGGGAGGCGCATCATATTTTCTGCGATTGCAATTATTCCGGCGCGATCACGCCCGGCGCAGTCGCCGCCCGCGCGCGCTCGATCGCCGAAAAGAAATCGCTCGGCGAGCTATGGCGCAGCTTCACGCAGCGTCTCGGCCTCTGGAGTCTCGGACCGGCGTAACGCCCGGCGCCGCGCCAAAAGTCAGGCCGCCAAAAGTCAGGCCGTCGCCATGACGCGGCGGCCTGCGTTCATCAGGGCGAAAGGCGCGCCGGACAAAAGAATGTCCAGCGCGGCGAGCGATTGATGCCGTCCGTTCACCGAGAGCCGCGGCAGCGCCAGGAGATGATCGCGGTGCGCGGGAAAAATCATGCCCGGACGCGTCGTCGCCGCGCTCGCGAAGCCGAGCAGCGCGGCGAGTTCGAACTCTCTTCGTCCCGCCGACGTCGGATCGCCGACCGGATAGCAAAAATGCCGAACCGGACGCTCCAGCTCGGATTCTATGCGCAGCCGACTCTCGGTCATCTCATAGATCGCCGCAGCGCAGTCGACCTTGGCGAGCCGGGCGTGGGTGACGGAATGCGCGCCGATCGTCGCCAGCTCATGACGCGAAAGCGCGCGCAGCTCGCTCCATCCGAGGCACAGGCGCCGCGTCAGCGCCAGAGGCTCGAGCCGCGCTTCGGCGGAGAGCGCGGTGACGACGCGCAGCAGCTCCGCCTCGTCCCCGGCGCGCAATTGCGCATAGATTTCTGCGAAAGCGGCGCGCTTTTCTTCCGCCGTCGCCGCGACGCGCGAGACGCGCTTGCCGCCCGCGACGACGTCGACGCGATCGAGACGGCGGATCGCTTCCTCGAGCTCGACCCACCATAGCCGCGCCGACGCATCGGCGTAGCCGGCGGTGATATAGAGCGTGAAAGGCGCGCCATGGCGTTCCAGCACGGGCAGCGCATGTTCGACGAAATCCCGATAGCCGTCGTCGAAGGTGAGCACGGCGAAGGGCGCCGCCGAAGCGCCGTCACGCAGCCGCGTGAGCGCCGTCTCCAGAGAGACGATCGCAACGCCGCGCTGGCGCAGCCATAAGATCAGCGCGTTCAAGAACTCCGGGGTGATCTCCAGCGGCTGATTGGGCTCGAAAGCCTGCTCGAGCCGCGGCCGCACGCGATGAAACATCAAAATCGCGCCGAGTCCGCGCGTAAACGGCTCGGCCAGCCGATGAGCGCCGCTCGCGCGGAAAAACTCCATCCCCGCCTCGATCGCAAATCGACGCCATTTCGTCACAGCCGCGCCTCCCGCGCTATTTTTCTCATCCCGCACCATCTCGAGGTCTCGTTGACCTTTCCTTGCTAGTGTCGCGAAGAAGCGCAAACATCAGCAATGCGGCGGCGGTATGGTTAACGCAAGAGCAGAAAACGTCATGGAGCTTTCGCGGTTCGAAGCGGCGGTCGACGACGTCTCGCTCGACGTCTTCTCTTCTTTCGAAGACGCGCGCGACGATTGGGAGACGCTCTTCGCCAATGCGCCGGCGAGCCCCTATCAATCTTTCGGCTTCGCGCGCGGTTGGTTTCAGGCCTTCGGGCACGCCCGCGGTCTCGAGCCGATGATCGTCGTCGCGCGCAACTCCGCCGGCGCGCGCCCGCTCGCGCTTCTCGCGCTCGGCGTTTCGCGCCACGGGCCGCTGCGGATCGCGCAATTCCTCGGCGGCAAGGAGAGCAATTTCAATCTCGGTCTCTTCGCCGCCGACGCGCGCCTCGACGCGGCCGCGATCCGCGCCGCGTTGCGCCGCGCCGCGCATTCGGCGGGCGTCGATCTCTATCGCCTCGGCAATCAGCCGCTCGCCTTCGATGGCGTCGCCAATCCGCTCGCTTTGCTCGGCGCGACTCCGAGCCCGAGCTTCGCCTATGGGACGAGCCTGCCCGTGACAGTGAGCGAGCTCGACGCGCGCTTCTCGAGCGATGCGCGCAAGAAGCTCCGCAAGAAGCAGGCGCGGCTCGAGAAAATGGGCGCGCTCGTCTTCGAGCATCGCGCGACGGGCGCGCGCGCGGGAGAGATTCTCGAGGCGCTTCTCGCGCAAAAGGCCGAGCGATTGCAGGACCCCTCCTTCGCGAAGGACGCCATGCGCGACTTCGTGCTCGGTCTCTGCGGCGGCGCGCTCGAGGCTCACGCTGTGACACTCGACGGACGCATCATCGCGACCTATGCCGGCATCACCCATCGCGGGCGCTTTTCGGCGATGCTCAATTCCTTCGTGGCGGATGAAGAAATCGCGCGTTCGTCGCCTGGCGATCTGCTGCTGCATTCGCTGCTGCGCGATCTCGTCGCGCGCGGCGTCACGCGCTTCGATCTCGGCGTCGGCGAAGCGCGCTATAAGAACGCCGTCTGCGACGAGACCATCGCGCTGGTCGACGTCCTCGTTCCCGTGACGCCGCTCGGCGCGCTCGCCGCGCCGATCCTTTCCGCGCTCACGCGCGCAAAACGCGCCGTGAAGCAGAATCCGCGCCTCCTCGCTTCGCTCACGCGGCTGCGCCGCCTCGCGCGTTAGGGCTCAGGCGGCGGAAGCGTCGGCGGCGGCGCTCTCCTCCTCGAGCAGGTAAGCGTCGGAGACGCCGGCCTGCGCCAGCTCGTCGATCACTGCCTCCGCAGCGGGCTCGGCGCCGCTCACCAGCACAATGTCGAATGAGGGCGCGAGAAACATCGCGCGCTCATAATCGCGCGTCGCGAAAACGATGAAATCATAAGTCTGCGCCAGCGCCTCGAGCACGGGCTCGACGTCTTGATCATACTCCGCGGCGGAGCGGCCGCCCGGCATGACATGCAGGCGCGACTCCTGATCGCGATGAATCGCCTCGCCGAAGGTCGCGGCTCCGCTGGCGAGATCGGCGAGTCCGGGCGGCCGCGCGCGCTCGAGATCGGGAATGAGCCGATCATAAAGTCGCCCTTGCGCCTGCGCATCGGCCGCCACGATTATGGCGAGGCCGCGCCGCGCCAGAGCGCGAGACAATGTCACGGCGCTGTCGAAGCTGCATTCGGCGTCGGCGCAGCCGACCATCAGAACTTTCACCGAAAGCGTCGCCATGCGCGCCGCGTCGATCTTGCCGACGATGCCCGAACGAAATGTCCGCGGCGAGCGATTCTCGAGCTCCGGCGTGCGCCGCTCGGGAGCGAGGGCGAGGTTCGTCTGTGGCTCCTCCTCCTCTTCCGGCTCGTCGAAAACAGGCTCGCGCCGACGCGCCGCGATGCGAATCTGCGACGGCGCCTCGAGCGCCTCCTCCTCGGGCGGAGCCGGAAGCGGCGCCGGCCCGAGGAGGCGCGCGCGTCCGCTGAGCAGCTCGATCGCGACGATCGAGCCGGCCGAGAGAACAAAGGCGGCGATCGTCGCGAAGGCGGTGATCGGAACCTTTTTCGGGAAGGAGGGAATCGGCGGCGCCACGGCGCGCTGAATGACGCGCGCGTCGGCGGGCGAGGCCTTCGGCCCTTCGCGCGCCAGCGCTTCTTGATATTTTGCCGAATCCGCCTCGAGCTGGTCTTTGAGCACGCGCGCGGCGCGCTCGAGCTCGCGCAATTGCACCTCATCCGCGCCCGCCGCGCCGGCGACACGCTTTTGCTCCTCCATCGCGCGGGCCAGATTTTCGACGCGCGCGGAAGCGATATGGGCCTCATTCTCCAGCGTGCGCGCAGTGCGCTCGGCGGCTCGGCGCCAATCGGCGTCGAGATCGGCGAGTTGCGCCTGCAGCTCCTTTATGCGCGGATGGCCGGGCAGCAGCGTGCGCGATTCGAGCGCGAGCTGAGCGCGCAGCGACACGCGCTGCTCGCCGATGCGGCGGATCATCTCATTATTGGCGACATCGGGAATCTCGCCGACGCGATTTTGCCGCAGCATGTCGCGCACAAGCCTGCCCTTGGCCTCGGCGTCCGCCTGGGCGGTGCGCGAAATGGAGAGCTGATTGGCGAGATCGCCGAGCTGCTGCGTGGCGATCGTCATATTGTTCGTGCCGGCGAAGAGGCCCGAACGCGAGCGGAAAGCCTCCACCTTGGCCTCGGCTCTGCTCAGTCGCTCGCGCAGATCGGCGACCAGCGGGCTCAGCGATTGCGCGGCGTCGCGCGCATTCTCGCGCTTCGCCTCGCGCTGAATGTCGATATAGAAGGAGGCGATTGCGTTGGCCGCCCGCGCCGCGAGATCGGGATCGCGGGACGAAAATTCGATCTGCAGCACGCGCGTCTTGGTCGGCGAGAGCACGAGCAATTTGTCGAAATATGCGTCCAACATGCGCTCTTCCGGCGCGAGCTTGGACGGATCCCGGCTCAGCCCCAGCATGACGCCGATCTTCGCGCCGAGCCCGAGGCCATTGGCGATCGGATCGAACTCCGTATTGCCCTGGAGATCGAGCGACTTCAGCACGCGGCGCGCGAGATCGCGCGAGGTGAGCATTTGAATCTGGCTCTGCACCGCCTCGGCGTCCGGCGCCGCGGTGGGATCGGCGCGCTCCTTGTCGGCGCGCGTCAGATAGCTCTCCTGATTCTCGAGCAGGACGCGCGCTTCGGCCGTGTAGCGCGGCTTGACGACATTGACGAAGACGAGAGCGCCGAGAAAAGCCGCGAGCGTCACGCCGATCACGATGCGACGGCGCCGCGACAAGGCGCCGGCGATCTGCCCGAGATCGATCTCGCCATTCGAGATCTCGCCCCGGACGCTTCCCGCGTCGTCGTGAGAGTGGCCGAAACTCATCTGCGAACTCCTTGTAGCGCACAGACCATGTACAGAGATTATGGTTTCCGCGCGGTTAACCACGGCGACACGGCGCCCTCGGCGTGGCGATCCGCGTGACGGAGCGTCCAATCAGGCTTTGTTAACCATAGGCCGTTAAAAAATTTCCGCGGAACGTCGTTCTTAAGCTGTTCCTCGAGCCCGAGATTCTAAATGCCGAGATATGGCTTTCTCCTATTCTGGCTGATGATGTGCGCGACATTGTCGAGCTGCGCCCTGCCCGGCGCCTATGTTCCAGAGCTGCTGGCGTCCTCGACCGAGGAGCCCTACACGCTCGCGGCCGGCGACCGGCTTCGCGTCATCGTGTTCGGCCAGGACGCGATCTCCAACAGCTACACTGTCGACGGCTCCGGCCATATTGCGATGCCGCTCATCGGCATCGTGCCGGCGGCCGGCCTCACGACCCAGATGCTGCAACATGAAATCGCCGCACGTTTGCGCAACGGATTCATCCGCGACCCCCGCGTCTCGGTGGAAGTCGAGGCGTATCGGCCTTTCTTCGTGCTCGGAGAAGTGATGACCGCCGGACAATTTCCATTCGTCGAGGGTCTCACCGTGCAGAAGGCCATCGCCATAGCCGGCGGCTTCAGCCCGCGCGGCTATCAAGGCGAGGTGGATCTGACGCGCGACTTCGGCGGCGTCTCGGCCACTGGCCGCGTGCCCCTGCTGCAAGCGGTTCGGCCCGGAGACACGATCACGGTTCGCGAGCGGATATTTTGAAGACGGAAGATGCGAGACGAGCGGCAGAGCCTTTCGAGCGACGATAAAGCCCTAGGGCGGCTGCGCATCGTGCATGTGATGCGCGCGCCGATCGGCGGGCTCTTTCGTCATGTCGTCGATCTCGCCGGCGCGCAGGCGGCCCGCGGCCATGCGGTGGGGATCATCGCCGATTCCTCCACTGGCGGCGAGCGCGCGGAGGCGACCTTGCGAAGGCTCGAGCCCGCGCTCGAGCTCGGCGTCACGCGGCTCTGCATTCGCCGTCTGCCGAGCTGGAGCGATCCGATCGTCGCCTTTCGCATCGCCACGGCGCTGAAACGGCTCGCGCCCGATGTCGTGCATGGCCATGGCGCGAAAGGCGGGCTCTATGCGCGCCTGCCCGCTCTGCTGCCGTTTTTTCCGTCGCCGCCGCATCGACATATTCGCGTCTACACGCCGCATGGCGGCAGCCTCCATTTCGATCCGGACGCGCTCGTCAATCGCCTCTATCTCTCGGTCGAGCGCGCGCTCGAGCGGGTGACGAATTTCATCCCCTTCGAAAGCGCCTATGCGCAGAAGCGCTTCGCCGAGGCGATCGGCTTTTCCGGCTCCATGACGCGCGTCGTGCCCAATGGACTGCGTCCGGAGGAATTCGAGCCCATCGCGCCCAGCGACGATGCGGCGGATTTTCTCTATGTCGGCGAGTGGCGCCGCTTCAAAGGCGTCGACACGCTGATCGAAGCGCTGGCGCTCATACGCGACGAGACCGGCGCGGCGCCGCGGCTCGCCCTCGTCGGTTCAGGACCGGACGAAGCGGCGTTGCGCGCGCTCGCCGAAGCGCGCGGCGTCAGCGAGCGGCTCTCCTTCGCGCCGCCCATGCCGGCCCGCGAGGCGCTGCGAACGGGACGCATATTGGTGGTGCCGAGCCGCGCAGAATCGCTTCCCTATATCGTGCTCGAGGCGATCGCCGCGCGCACGCCGCTCATCGCCACCAATGTCGGCGGCATTCCCGAAATCTTCGGCGATCACGCGGATCGTCTCGTTGCGAGCGACGATCCGCGCGCGCTCGCCCGCGCAATGATCGCCGCCGGCCGCACGGATGCGGCGCAGCGACGTCTCGCCGCCGATCAACTCGCTGATCGAGTAGCAGAAAATTTCTCTTTGAGTGCGATGGACGAGTCGGTGCTGCGCGGCTATCGCGACGCGCTGGAGGCCGTAGGACATCGCTACGCCGCGGAGGCCGTCCTACCGCAGCGAGCCTGATGAGTGGAGTAGCGTCATGTGTGCTTTCGCCCTACGCGACATAAAGGCGGCGCCGCCCGTCAATGACGACAGTCGCGCGGCCTCGAGGCTCGCGGAAATCTCCGCCGACGCCCGGCCGACTCCGGCCTATTCGCCGATCGTCCTCGCCGGCCTCGTCCGCAGTCTCGAATTTCTGCTGATCACCGCGGTCGGCTTCGCCGTGCATCGGCTGCATGTCGCGCCCGGCTATGGCTATGGCGTCGAATATTTCGTCGTCATTCCGGGCATGGCGCTGCTCTCGGTCCTCGCCTGGCAGGCGTTCGACCTCTATACGCCCGCCGCATTTCGCGCGCCGATCGGCCATGGCTCGAAGCTCGCCGCCGGCTGGACCCTGGTCTTTCTCGCCGCTCTGGCCGCGATCTTCTTTTTGAAGCTCGACAACGCCCTGTCACGCGTCTGGCTGCTCGGCTGGTATGCGGGCGGGCTCGGCGTGCTGGCGGCGGAGCGCTTCGCCGTCTCGGCGATCGTGCGCACGCTGACGCAGCAGGGCAAGCTCGACCGCCGCACCGTCATCGTCGGCGGCGGCCCGATGGCCGAGCCGGTGCTGCGCGATCTCGCCGCCGCGCAGCAGGACAGCGATCTGCGCATTCTCGGAATCTTCGACGATCGCCGCGACGATCGCTCGCCGGACGTCGTCGCCGGCTATCCCAAGCTCGGCACGATCGACGATCTCGTCGAATTCGCGCGCCATACGCGGCTCGATCTCGTCATCTTCACGCTGCCGATCTCGGCGGAGGCGCGGCTGCTGCAAATGCTGCGCAAGCTCTGGGTGCTGCCGATCGACATTCGCCTCGCCGCCCACACCAACAAGCTGCGCTTTCGCCCGCGCTCCTATTCCTACATCGGCAATGTCCCGGTGCTGGACGTCTTCGACAAGCCGATCGCCGATTGGGACGTGCTGGCCAAATCCGCCTTCGACAAAGTCGTCGGCGCGCTCTGCCTCATTCTCTTCGCCCCGGTGATGGCGGCGGTGGCGCTCGCCATCAAGCTCGATTCGCGCGGCCCCGTGCTGTTCCGCCAGACGCGCTACGGCTTCAACAATGAACGCATAGAGGTCTATAAATTCCGCTCGATGTATGCGGACAAGCTCGACCCGGCGGCGGCCAAGCTCGTCACCAAGGGCGATCCGCGCGTCACCCGCGTCGGCCGCTTCATCCGCAAGACCTCGCTCGACGAATTGCCGCAGCTCTTCAATGTCGTGTTCAAGGGCAATCTGTCGCTGGTCGGCCCCCGCCCGCACGCCATGCACGCGAGAGCCGCCGAGCATCTCTACGACGAGGTCGTCGACGGCTATTTCGCCCGCCATCGCGTCAAGCCCGGCCTCACCGGCTGGGCGCAGATCAATGGCTGGCGCGGCGAGACCGACACGCCGGAGAAGATTCAAAAGCGCGTCGAATGCGACCTCTATTACATAGAGAACTGGTCGATCCTGCTCGACATCTATATTCTCGCGCTCACGCCGATCGCGCTGCTGAAGACCGAGAACGCCTACTGACCCCAAAGCCTCGCCGCGGCGCGCGAAGGGATCCACGGCCACGATCGCGCGGAACTTCAACATGAGCAGAATTTTCCTTATTCTGCTTTAGTTTACCAAGAGAAGCTGATGCAGCGCTCGAATCTTCTCATCGTCGCTTTCGCCGCGCTCGAAGGAGCGGCTGGCGTCGCTCTCTCCGCCGCGGCGGCGCATATTTCGAGCGCCGCCAACCTCGACACGGCGAGCCGCTTCCTGATGATCCACGCCGCAGCGGCGCTCGGTCTCGGCGCGCTGCTCGCGGCGAAGCCGCCGCTGGGGCGCTGGCTGACGGGCGTCGGCTTCGCCCTCCTCGCCGGCGTCGCGCTGTTTTCCGGCGATCTCGTCGCCCGTGCTTTCGCCGGCGATCGGCTGTTCCCCTATGCCGCGCCGATCGGCGGCTCGCTGACGATCGTGAGCTGGCTGGCTCTGGCGATCTGGGCGCTCGCCGCCCTGCGCGCGAAATAGCGGCGGCGGCGCCGCAAGCGGGATGAGGCTATCCCGATCTGGACAGGCGCCGGAATCGCCCCCACCATCCGCGAGACTGAAAGCCTTGGCGTGGGGGCGAAGGGCGATGGAACATTGGCGCGCGGAGGCGGCGCTCGGTCGGCGCGTGCTCGTCGTCGAGGACGAGCCGCTGATCGCGTTGGCGCTCGAGGAGATGCTCGCCGAGCATGGCTACCGCGTCGTGGCCTCGGCCCAGACCGTCGCCGTCGCACTACGACACGTCGCCGAGACGCAATTCGACGTCGCTCTGCTCGACCTTCGCATCGGGGCCGAGAGCGTCGAGCCGGTCGCCGATCGGCTCGACGCGATGGGCGCGGCTTTCGTCTTCGCGACCGGCTATGGCCGTTCGGCCCTGCCGCCGGCGCATTCGGCGCGCCCGATCGTCGAAAAGCCGTTCCGCACCGAGGCGCTGATCGCCGCCCTCGCCGCAGCTGCGCGCCGCGCCGCCCAAAAAGCCTAAAAGACCAAGACGCCGAGACGAGGCTTGTCTCTCGCGATCACGCTCCATGTAAGGGGGGAGTTGCGTCAAAACGGGTGCCGCGTCATGTCTTCGCGTAAAAGCGGCGATCGGGAAGCTCCCCGTCGTCGCCTCGCCGCCCTCGGCGGCCTGATCTTGAGTTTTTTCCTCATGGGGCTCGAGCCTCGTCCCGCTTTCGCCCAGGATTTTTTCCAGCAATTGTTCGGCGGCGGAGGCGGCGGCTATTCGGACTATGGCGGCGGCTCTTATCCGAGCTATCGGCGTCACGCCCACGCTAGGCGCCATGGCTATGCCCCGCAGGAGCGGCGCGTCTATGTCCCGCAAGCGCGACGGGGCGAGCCGCAGCTGCGCGCGCGTCGAGCCGCCCCCGGCGGCGAGCCGCAACGCGCGGTCTACGCCGAAGCGGCGGGCGGCGGGCGCTCTTACTGCGTGCGTGAATGCGACGGTTATTTCTTTCCCGTCGGCCTCTATTCCAGCTCCAGCGACACGGCCAGCCATCAGCGCGCCTGTGGGCGTCTGTGCCCAGGCGCGCGGACGACGCTCTATGTGATGCGCGGCGGCTCCGACAATATAGAGGAGGCCCTGGCGGCGCGCGGCGGCGCCAGCTATTCGCGGCTGATGGCCTCTCTCCAGCGCAAGAGCGAAGGCAAGGGCGAAGGAGAGAAGGACAAGGAATGTTCCTGCCACGCCGGCCAGTCTAGCGAGAGCTCGATCGAGGCCATCTATCTCGATCCGACGCTGCGCCGCGGCGACGCCGTCATGACGGCGCATGGCGTCGAAATTTTCCACGGCGCCAGCCGCTATCCCTATTCGAAGAACGACTTCCGCCCCCTCGCCCGCTCGCCCGATCTCGACGAACCGGTCCGCCGCCGCCTCGCCGCGATGGAGCGCGCCAGCAAGCCCGGCCGGCCGAGCGTCGAACGTCGCGCCGCGCGGCCGCTCGACGAGCGCCGCAGCCAGTCGGGTGGACGCAGATAGGGCGGCAGCTTCTCTCCTTTCAGCAAGATTTCATTTGGAGAGCTACGTGGCGGATGGCGTTCATGTGAACGCGAGCTATGCGCTCGAATTCATCCCGTTCATGCTCGGCGAACTCGGCAGAACCGTCGCGTCGAGCCGACGGGGCCGCTGATTTCGCGACAGCTTTTTCGAGCATGGCGCCTGGTCCAGAACGCGATAATCGACGGGATCGCGCCTCTGGCGACGCGCGTCGCGTCGAAATGGTTCGATGATCCGCAGCCTCAATCCATTGGCGCGGCATCGTCTGACGCGAGATCGCCGGGCGCCGGCGGCGCGCTCGCCGGCCGTCGCCGCGGCGCCCGCGACCAGGGCCGATCCTCGCCGGGGCTGCGGGCGGTTCGCCATTGCGCCGCCTCGCCGGAGAAGCGCAATGTCACAGCGCCCGTCTCCGCCAGCTTGCGGCGATCGAGAAGGATCGGCGCGCCGCAGCCCTCGGGCGCGTAAAAGGGCGCGATGACGATCGCCGCTTTGCCGCAATCCTCGATCAGCGCCTTGCGATCCGTCACCAGCGCGACGGCGCGGCCGTCGATCGCTCTCGCCACGCAGCCGAACTCGTCGCAGGAGACGCCGCCGCGCGCGTCCGCTGGCGCTCTGACGTCGGCGTCGGCGCGCAGCCATTGCTCGCCGACGAAGGAGAGCTTCCCGCGGCCGAGCAGAGCGAGCTCCCCCGAGGGCAGCCGCAGAGCCGCGGCGTCGCCGCTCGGCGCGACGGCGAGATCGAAGCCCTCGCCATTCGCCGCGCCGAACAGGCCGAGCGCGGCGAAGGGAATGGCCATCGCCCGGAACAGCCACGTCCGCCACAGAACGAGCGATAGAACCGCGAGCGACAGGAAAACCATCGCGAAAGGCGCGAAACTCTTGACCGGCAAGCTCGACCCCGGAGCGGCGGCGATGAGCCGCGCTATGGCCGTCACCAGATCGATGCCGAAGCCGACATAGCGCCAGACCGGGCCGTCGAGACCGAAAGGATAGAGAAAGGCGCCGACGAGCGCTCCCGGCACGGCGAAGAATTCGATGATGGCGAGCGTCAGCGGATTGCCGATCAGCACATAGGGGCTCAATTCGTGGAAATCGCCCGCCATGAAGGAAGCCGTCGCCGAAGTGGCGCAGAGCGTCGCGAAAATCGGCGCCGCCGGCCCATGCAGCAATAATTCGCCCGCGCTCTCCCGCCAGCGCACGAAACGGGAGGGCGCGCGGCCGAAGGGCGGCGTCTCGCGCCGGCGCTCGATCGTCGCGCCACGCGCCTCATAGACGGCGACGAGCGCCGCCACCGCCGCGAAAGAGAGCTGGAAGCTCGCGCCGAGCAGCGCCTCCGGCTGGAAGGCGACGATGACGCCGACCGCCAGAGCGAGATTGCGCATCGACAATGAGGGGCGGTCGAAGAGGACCGCGACCAGCATGATCGTCGTCATGATGAGCGCGCGCTCCGTGCCGACGCGCGAGCCCGTGCCGATGTCGTAGAGAACAGCGCCGACGATGGCGAGCGCGGCCGCCCATTTCTTGATCGGATAATTCAGCGCCAGCGCGCGCGAGAGCGCCAGCAGCCGCCGAAAGCCGACGAAGAAAATGCCGGCGACCAGAGTCATCTGCACGCCGGAAATGGTGATGATGTGAAAAATGCCGGCGCGGCGGATCAGCTCTTTCGCCTCCTCGCTCAGAAAATCGCGCTTGCCCGTCACCATTGCGGCGGCGATGGCGCCGGTGTCGCCGCCGAGCGCGCGATAGACCCGCGCCGAAAGATCATTGCGCAGCCGATCGACGGCCGCGAAAAATCGCAGCGACAAAGGCGCCGGATCGGGCGGCGGCATGACGTCGATGCGGCCGAGCGCATTGCCGACGCCCCCGAGCCCCGCGAAATAGGCGTCGCGCGAGAAATCATAGCCGCCCGGCAGAGCGGCGTGAGCCGGCGGCAAGACGCGCGCTTTGAGGGCGATGAAATCGCCGGCCGAAAATTTCGTATCGCCGCGCGTCGTCAAGCGAACGCGCAGCGGGACGACGTCGCCCGGCAATCCCTCCGCGCTGGCGAGGCGCAGAATGAAACGCGCGCCATTGGGGCGCGGATCGAGCTCCTCGACGAAGCCGGTGAGAAAGCCGACGCCCGCGCGCGGAACAATGGGGGCGTCGACGCGCGCGGCGCGCCAGACGGAGGCGAAAAATCCGCCGGCGACACAGGCGAGGACGAGAAAGAGAGCGCCTGCGCGATGCGCGCGCGCGAGGAAGGCGAGCGCCGAGAGGATTGCGAGGGCGGCCGCCGAGACAGCGAAGGAGGGCTCGCGATCGGCCGCGAAATAGAGGAGCGCGCCGGCGCCAGCGGCGACCGGCAGCCAGAGAAACGGCCGCCGCAGCGAAATTTCTTCGTCCAGCGCCGCGCGGGCGGCGGCCGAAAGCGACGCGACGACGATCACGAAAGCGGGGCGGAAGACGCCCCTCGCCCGATCGGCCGCGCCGGCGACGGCTTTCGCGCTCCAACTCAAGAAAGGCCTCGGATGTCGCTGCTCGAATGAAGTCGAGCTCATGCTATATCCGAAACCGGCGCCGGCGCGAGCGCCGCGACGTCAAAGGCGCGTCGTCGGATCGGTCACGAGGCGGCCCGCGCCGAGGCGAGCGCGCCCCGCCCCGCGCAGTTCCCCCCTGGCCCGCAGCGTGCTAGACGGGCCTCCACTCGAAATTCTCAGGAATCACCAGCCGCGCTCATGTCTCAAGTCGTCACGCGCTTCGCCCCCTCTCCCACCGGCTTCCTCCATATCGGCGGCGCGCGCACGGCGCTGTTCAATTGGCTCTACGCCAAGCGTCACGGCGGGCGCTTTCTGCTGCGCATAGAAGACACAGATCGCGAGCGCTCCACCCAGGGCGCCATAGACGCCATTCTCGATGGAATGCGCTGGCTCGGCCTCGATTGGGACGGAGACGTCACCTACCAATTCGCGCGCGCGCCGCGCCATCGCGAGATCGCCGAGGAGCTGCTCGCCAAAGGCAAGGCCTATCGCTGCTACGCCAGCGCGCAGGAACTGGAGGAGATGCGCGAGACCGCGCGCGCCGAGGGCCGCCCGCCGCGCTATGACGGGCGCTGGCGTGATCGCGACGCCAGCGAGGCGCCGGCGGGCGTCGCGCCGGTCATTCGGCTCAAGACTCCGCAAGAGGGCGAGACCGCGATCGAGGACGCCGTGCAAGGCCGCGTCGTCTTCCCGAACAAGGATATCGACGATTTCGTGCTGCTGCGCTCGGATGGCGCGCCGACCTATATGCTCGCCGTCGTCGTCGACGATCACGATATGGGCGTCACGCAGATCATCCGCGGCGACGATCACCTCACCAACGCCGCGCGGCAAAAGCACATTTACGACGCGCTGGGATGGGAGGCGCCGAGGCTCGCCCATATTCCGCTCATTCACGGGCCGGACGGGGCGAAGCTGTCGAAGCGCCATGGCGCGCTCGGCGTGGACGCCTATCGGGCGATGGGCTATCTGCCGGCGGCGCTGCGCAATTATCTCTTGCGTCTCGGCTGGAGCCAGGGCGACCGCGAATTCTTCTCGACGCAGGAGATGATCGAGGCTTTCGATCTCGAGAGCATTCATCGCTCGCCGGCGCGCTTCGATTTCGTGAAGCTCGAGAATATGAACGGCCATTATCTGCGCAGCAGCGAGGATGCGGAGCTGCTCGCGGAGCTGATCGCGACCCTGCCCTATCTCGAGGGCGGCGCGGCGCTCGCCGCCAAGCTGGACGAGACGCGCAAGGCGCAGCTCGCCGCGGCCATGCCCGGCCTCAAGGCGCGCGCCAAGACGCTCAACGAGCTGATCGACGGCGCGGCGTTTCTCTTCGCCGAGCGGCCGCTGACGCTCGACGCCAAGGCCGCCGCGCTGCTGTCGCCGGCGGCGCGGGCGCATCTTTCCGTGCTGACGGAAAAGCTCGCCACGCTCGAAGAATGGAGCGCCGCTGCGACCGAGAATATCGTGCGCGAGACGGCGGCTGCGCAGGGCGTGAAGCTCGGCGATCTCGCGCAGCCTTTGCGCGCCGCGCTCACCGGACGCACCACCTCGCCCGGCATTTTCGACGTGCTGGCGATCCTCGGCGAGGAGGAGAGCCTCGCCCGCCTGCGCGATCAGGCGGCGCAACGCGCTTGAACCGCCTGCGGGGGATGCTATAGTTTGTGCAACGCACAAGACGCCTCCGCACGACCCTATGCGCCGCGCCGCGGCGTCTCGCCCGCCACGCGCCCGGTCCTCGCGGCGCAGCGACCGACGCAATTCCGCCGGCTATAGCAGGAGGGTTTTGAATTTAAAGCGTTTGACATTCGTTCGACGGGACCCGGCGGTCGCGCGGGCGCAAAGCGCGCCGCAGATTCGAACGAAGCTCGCTCGTCGGTCCGATCCGCGGGGAAGCGCGGCCCGGGCATGGCGCAGAATATGCTGCGGTGTTTCGCCGAAAGCCGCAAATTACACGGATAACGCGAGAAGGTGGGGCCATGACGAAAAAAGAAGCGTCCTTTCACACCGGCGAAAAAACCGTGAGCCTTCCGATCATGGAAGGAACGATCGGCCCCAGCGTCGCCGATATTCGCAAGCTCTACGGCGATACGGGCATGTTCACCTATGACCCGGGCTTCACCTCCACGGCGAGCTGCGAGTCGAAGATCACCTATATCGACGGCGACGAGGGCGTGCTGCTCTATCGCGGCTATCCGATCGACCAGCTCGCCGAGCACGGCGATTTTCTCGAGACCTGCTATCTGCTGCTCTACGGCGAATTGCCGACGGCGACGCAAAAGGCCGATTTCGACTATCGCATCACGCGCCACACCATGGTGCATGAGCAGATGGCGCGCTTCTTCCAGGGCTTCCGCCGCGACGCGCATCCGATGGCGGTGATGGTCGCGTCGGTCGGCGCGCTCTCGGCCTTCTATCACGACTCGACGAATATCGCCGATCCGGTCGAGCGCATGGTCGCCTCGACGCGCATGATCGCCAAGATCCCGACACTGGCGGCCATGGCCTACAAATATTCGATCGGCCAGCCCTTCGTCTATCCGAAGAACGATCTCGACTACACGTCGAACTTCCTGCGCATGTGCTTCGCCGTTCCTTGCGAGGAATATAAGGTCAATCCGGTGATGTCGCGGGCGCTCGACCGCTTCTTCATGCTGCACGCCGATCACGAGCAGAACGCCTCCACCTCCACCGTGCGTCTCGCCGGCTCCTCGGGCGCCAATCCTTTCGCCTGCGTCGCGGCGGGCATCGCCTCGCTGTGGGGCCCGGCGCATGGCGGCGCCAATGAGGCGGTGCTGAAAATGCTCGCCGAGATCGGCACGCCGGACCGCATTCCGATCTATATCGCCAAGGCGAAGGACAAGAACGACCCGTTCCGCCTGATGGGCTTCGGCCATCGCGTCTACAAGAACTACGATCCGCGCGCGAAGATCATGCAGCGCACGACGCGCGAGGTGCTGGCCGAGCTCGGCGTGAAGGACGATCTCCTCGACGTGGCGATCGAGCTGGAGCGCATCGCTCTGCACGACGAATATTTCATCGAGAAGAAGCTCTATCCCAACATCGACTTCTATTCCGGCATCACGCTGAAGGCGATGGGCCTGCCGACCACCATGTTCACCGTGCTCTTCGCGGTGGCGCGTACGGTCGGCTGGATCGCGCAATGGAAGGAGATGATCGAGGATCCGGGCTCCAAGATCGGCCGTCCGCGTCAGCTCTACACGGGCGAGAAGCAGCGCGACTATCTGCCGATGTCCAAGCGCTGATCTTTGGCGCTGACGTCCGAGCGCCGATCCTTTTCTCCGCGGCCTTCGCGTCGAAGATGCGATGGCCGAAAGACCCTGTGCGCGAGCGCACAGATTTCCGGCTCCGCTCCCGCCATTGTCTCCTCACCAAACGGGGAGGCGAAAATGATCGAGACGGGGTCCTATGAATTGCTCTCTTTCGAGGAGGCGCGCCAGAAGCTACGCTTCGATCGCGAGATAAGCCTCGGTCTCTTCGACCTCTCCTCTTTCCGCATCGCCTATTGTTCCGGCGACTTCGTCTATGTCGGCGACATAGAGCTCTATCAGTGGATGTGGTGCGACAAGATCGCGGGCCTCGTCGTCGATGGCGACATGACGATCGAAGGCGATCTCATGGACAATTCCTTCGACGGCGCCGCGGCCTTCGTGCTGGCGCGCGGCAATCTCAGAGCGCGCACCGTCACGCTCGGCGGCGCCGAGGTGGTCGTGCGCGGCGACCTGCGCGCGGAAGGCCCCGTCTTCAATAGCTCGACCGCGGGCCGCTGCGAGATCGGAGGCTCGCTCCACGCCAGCCATCTCGTCACCGACGATCATGCGACCGTCGTCGCCGGCCGCGCGCCGGCGCGCTCCTTCGCGCTCGGCTATGTCGATCCGACGATGAGCGAGAAGCTGCGCCCGGCGAAGTCATATCTCGATCTGTTGACGCCGGAGGCGGCGGAGGAATTCGACGCGCAGTTCCGCGGCGCCGGCCCGGAAATCGTCATGCGCATCGTCGCGGCGATACGCGCCGGCCGTTCGGTGCTGCGCGTCTGACGGTCCAAATCGCGAAATATCGAGAGCGAGCCCGAAGGCTCGCTCCCCCCGCCTCTCTTCCGCGAATCTCGAGGCTCGCGCGTCGGAGCGCCGGCTCGGCGCTGATTCGGCGCGAGCCGGCGCGAGCCGGCGCGACTCGAAAAAGACATGTTCCTCGCCGCCAATGGCGCCGTTCGCCTCACGATTCGAACAGTCGCTCTTTTTCACCCTGCGCGCGTTTTTTCATCGCGTTTCAATCATCGATTTCAGCCCCAGCGAATCGCGAACGGCGCCGCGCGCGCGATTCGCGACGATCGGATCATTCGCCATGAGCCAAACGCCTCCGCCCCGCGAGCGGCCAAATCCCCCACGCCCCGCGGCGGCGCCTGTGAACTCCATTGTCGCCGCCGCGACGACGGCGCATGATTTGGACGCGCGACGCAAATTCGTATTAGAAACCGAACGCGATCGGGCGATCGCGCATCGGCCGACGAGACGATTCGGGAGACGACGATGGGGGCTGTGAACGATTTGGCGCGGAACGAGGCGAGCCGCCCCGATGCGCGACGTTCATGGGACGAGGTCGAGGCGCTCTATCGCGAAGAATGCGCGGCCATGCTGCGCGACGCGCGCCGTCATTACGAGCAGCGCGCAGCGCGCGAGCAGACGACGATCGAAAATGTGCTCGCCGCTTTCGCGCGCGATTTCGACGCCTGGCTCGATCGCGAGCGGCGCGGGATTTCCTCGCCCAAGCCGAACCTCTCCACATTGTTCGAAATCTGGCTGGAGCGCGGCGCTCGGCGGCTGGAGCCGCCGAGCGCGAGCCCGGAAGCCGACGCGCGATCGCAGGAGCTGGAGCAGCGCCTCGACGAAGGCGCACGACATATTCAGCAATTGGAGGAGCGGCTCGCCGAAGCTCAGCGCCGCGCCGCGCAAAGGGCGGCGGAGACGGCCGCCGCCATCGCCGCCGCGCCCGCGGCGCCGCGCCGCCTCGGCCGCGTCCTTCTCGCCATGGCTCTCGGCCTTTTCGTCGCCCTACTCGGAGCGGCGCAATGGGCGCGGCAATCGGCGGCGACGCCGCCCGCGCTGCGCGCGGCGCTCACAGGTTTCGACGCCTCCCTGAGCGAGCTGGAAGCGCGCGGCCGCGCGGCGCTCGGCGGTCTCGCAGCCGATCGGGCGCGCGAGGAGGCGCTGACGGCGCTGCTCCGCGAGGACAGGGCCTATGTGATCGCGCGCGCGGTCGCCGCCGACCCGCAGCTCGCCCGCGAAAGGATCGACGCGCTGGAGCCGAGCAGCCCGGCGCCCGTGGCGCAAGCGCCGTCCGAGCTTGCGCCGAAGGAACCGGCCGCCGCTTTGCCCCGAACCCCGCCCGCGGAGCCTGCCGCGCCGGACGTCGCGGCTCTCGCGCCGGAGGAGGAGCCCGAGCGGCTGCCTCCCGCCGTCATCGGTCTGCAAAAGCCTGCAACATTTCGTGGTTTCGAAAATCGCGACATCGTCGGGCCGACGTTCGTCACGCTGCGCAAGCTCGATCAGCCCGCCTGCGTCGCCGCTTGTCGGAGCCGCGACAATTGCCAGGCCTATTCCTTCGACCGTTGGAATCGCATTTGCCGCTTGAAGGCGACGGCGGGCGCTTTTGCGCTCAATCCGCGCATGACCAGCGGATTGCGCGATGATTTGCGCATCCCGCGCGCTCCCGCCGGCGCGCTCTCCATGGAGCGCTATCCCTCCAAGGCGTTTCCGGGCGCGGGCTATAAGACGACGTCGCTCGAAGGGCCCGACGCCTGCGAGACCGCCTGCCGCGCCGAGGACGCCTGCATCGCCTTCACTTTCCGTCTCGACGAGAGCGCCTGTCATTTGTTCGAGAAGACCGGAGAATATTTCTCCAACGAGCTGGCCGACAGCGGAGGCAAGCGCCAGGATTGACGGGATCGGCGATCGAAACGACGCAATCCTCTCGCCCATCATCTTTTTTTCACGCGGCCTCTCCCACATATGGGGGATGCGCGGAGGGCCTGAGCCGAGCTATTCGGGTAGCGTTCTGCGATGATTTTTGTGTTTCGAGGGAGGCCGCGCGTCCGGAAGCGCGACCTCCCTTTTTTGCGGCGCGTCGAAGCCGCCGCCTCCGTCAGGCCGGCGCCGCCGCGCCGCAGAGTTCCGTCGCCAGGGGGAAGGCTCCGCCATGATCGCGCGCGATCTGCCGTAGCATCAGCCCATAGAATTCGGCGGATTGGATCATATTGATCCCGATATCGGCTTTCTGGCCTTCGTCCAGAGTCTCGATCCGCTCGAAATCTGTCGCCAGATGGTCGATATCCGCGAGCGTGTGAACGCGGAGAAAACGCGCGCAACCGTCGCCATGCGCTCGAACGACGCGGCGATACAGCTCCGGTCCGCCGATCGCCGCGAGCCCTTCCAGGACGATGACATAGCCGTAGAAGGCGGTCGAGCCCAAATGCTCGATCTTGAAATATTGCGTCTCGTACAGAGCCCTCGTGACCGCCCGTTCGGGATATGTCTCCACCTCCGCGCCGAGGCCGCGCAAATCCTCGAGCGCCAACAGCTCATGGGAGTCCTCCTCACCGAGATGCTGGATGAAGCCGCGGTGAAGGACAGCGCTTTCGGCCGGACAACGACTCGCCGCCAGCGCCAGAAGCCGCGTCGAGTGACTCGTGAAATAAAAGGTCTGGGCCAGGAAATCGGCATAGGCCTGCGGCGCTTCCCAGGGAAAAGCCGAGGCGTCGTCCATCAATCGGTCGATGAGACGATGAAGCTCGTCACGCATGTCTCGCTCCTTTGTGCAATTCCGAATTTTGGTCTGTGTGTCGCTTGAAGTCCCACAGATATCGAACGGCGCCGGCGACAGGCTCCTCGCCTTCGGTCACTTTTTGCGGAAAGAAAGCGATGAGATCGATCGGCGCATTGTGGCGGATGATGCCGGGGACCAGAGGCGTCCCGCCCAATCGGTAGCACGCGCGATGCACGCCGCGATCCGTCCGCGGCGCGCCCAGCATCGCATGTGCGCCCGACTCCAGCATTCGACGAATCATGAGCCCGATGATGACGTCCATCATCGGCAGACCCAGCGCGCCGCCACGGGCCGAGGGATGGAGGGTGAGGCGGCTGGCGATAATGATGCGGCTCCCGTGCGACGCCACATTTTCGAGAGCGTCGACGGGCCAAGCGCCGAGCTGAGAATCGTCGCGCGCGCTCTGGAGCTCGAGATTCGTCCAGCGCATGAGCCCCATGGCGAGGCACTCCCGCTCACGGAAAATGCAGAGAATTTCGTTCTGCCGGCAAAACTCGTCCGAGTAGAGCCGCTCGGCCCCCTCCAATTCCCGAAAAGTCTCGAGCCACACCGTCCGCCATGTGGCGTAGGCGCTGTTGTAATCGCGCAATTGCTCCGGCAACGGGTCGGAGCCGGGCAGAGAAACGACTCTGAGCGACTTCAATACGCCGAACGCGCTCACCTCGTTTCGAGGCATGTTTCATACTCCAAATCACGAAGACCCGGCGCTGAACCTGGCCACGCATTTAAATACAACTTTTGGTTGTATACAATACAAATAACAATCAAATGTGCGGAGGCGTCGAGGAGAGGACGGCGATCGCTACGGCTTTGTGATATGAGTCAATATGCGTTCGGCGGCGCGTGCGCTGGGGCTGTCGCCGGCGGCGAGAACATGCTCGCGCACTTTGGCGAGGCCTCGCCGCTGTGCGCCACGCTCGACGCCGTCGCGAATGAGCGGCTCGAGAGCCGCGGCGAGCGCCGTCGGCGTCGCCCGCCCTTGCAGGAATTCCGGGACGAGCCGCTCGCCGAGCACGAGATTGGGCAATACGATGCTGTCGACGCTCACCAGAATGCGCAAAGGCCATTCGATCGGCGCGACCTTATAGGCGACGGCCATGGGAACATCGGCGAGCGCCAGCTCCAGAGTCGCGGCGCCGGAGGCGACCAGAGCGGCGCGCGCGCGGCGAAAAGCCGGGAATTTTTGATCCTGCGACAGAAGATGCGGCCGCAGTCGCCATGATGTGAGACCGCGTTCGATCTCCTCCGCGACATGCGGCACGACCGGCAGAGCGACATCGAATGGCCCACATGTTTTCGCGAGCATGTCCATCGTCTCGCCGAAAACCGGCATGAGCCGGGCGACCTCGGCGCGGCGCGAGCCGGGCAGCGCGAGAAGCAGCGGCGGCTCCGCCTCCCGCATCGCCAATTCGGCGGGGGAAGGCGTGAGCGTCTCGAGACAGTCGAGCAGCGGATGGCCGACATAGACGCAGGCGGGACCGCCGAGCCGCCGATGCGCCGCCGGCTCGAAGGGCAGCAGAGCGAGCACCTCGTCGACATAGGCGCGCATCGCCCGCGCGCGGCCCGGCCGCCAGGCCCAGACGGTCGGGCTCACATAATCGAGGATGGGCAGCGCCGGCCGAGCGCGCCGCACCCGCCGTGCGACGCGATGCGTGAAATCCGGCGCGTCGATGAGCACGAGGCAATCGGGCTCTGCCGCGAGCGCCGCGCGGGAGGCGCGATCGATCCGCTCGAGCAGCTGCGGCAGACGGCGCAACGGCGACAGCAGACCCATTACGGCGATATCGGCGAGCGGGAACAGGCTCGCGAGCCCTTCGCGCGCCATCGCCTCGCCGCCGACGCCCGAAAAGCGCATGTCCGGCCGCAGGGCGCGCAGCGCGCGCATCAGCAGCGCGCCCAGGAGATCGCCGGAGGCTTCCCCGGCGATGAGAAACACATGCGGCGGCGCTTCCACCGCCCTAGCCCCGCGCCGGGCGCGGCGCGCAGAGCGGCCGCTCCCGCTCGGCGCGCAGAAAAGCGATCAGCGCCTCCACATCCTCGGCGCCGGAGAAATCCCGTGCGACGGTCTCGATGCGCGCGGCCAGCGTCTCGGCGCCCGCCCCCTGTGGGAACAGGCGGCGGAAGGCCTCGCGCAAAAGGGCGAGGCGCGCGTCGGAAAAGCCGCGCCGGCGCAGGCCGACGAGATTGAGCCCGAACAAATGCGCGCGATTGCCGCCGGCGAGGCCGAAGGGAACGAGATCGCCCTCGAGCCCGGAGAGGCCGGCGACGAAGGCCTGCGCGCCGATGCGCACGCGCTGATGCACCACGGTCGCGCCGCCGATCGCGGCGTGATCGCCGATCCGGACATGGCCGCCGAGCAGCACTGTGTTGGAGAGCGTGACGCCGTCGCCGATCCGGCAATCATGACCGACATGAGAATAAGCGAGAAAGGCGCAATCGTCGCCGACGCGCGTCTCTCCGCCGCCAGCCGGCGTTCCCGCGTTTATGGTGACGCCCTCGCGGACGAGGCAGCCGCGGCCGATCACGAGCGTCCCCGCCTCCCCGCGCGATTTCAAATCCTGCGCCGCGGCGCCGAGCGCGGCGAAAGGATGAATCTCGGCGTCCGCGCCGATGCGCGTGCGCCCCGTCAAAACGACATGGGAGACGAGATGGGCGCGATCGCCGAGCTCGACCTCGCCGCCGATATGGCAGAACGGCCCGATGACGACGCCCTCGCCGAGACGCGCGCCCGCCTCGAGGACAGCAGAGGGATGGACGACGGCGGAGGGATGAATGCGCGCGCTCGAGGTCATGGACCCGCCCCAGCGCTCAGGCGCCGATCATCACGCTCAGCTCGGCCTCGCAGACCAGCGCGCCATCGACCAGCGCCCGGCAGGCGTACCAATAAATGTCGCGCTTGCGGGCCTTTTTGGCGACATGGAATTCGACGCGGTCGCCGGGAATAACCGGGCGGCGGAATTTCGCCTTGTCGATGGTGGTGAAGAAGACCTTGCGCTGCGAACCCTTGGGTTGCATCCGCGCGGCGATGACGCCCGCCGTCTGCGCCATGGCCTCCACCAGCAGCACCCCGGGAAACACGGGATTCTCCGGGAAATGGCCCTGAAACTGCGGCTCGTTGAAGGTGACGTTCTTGATTCCGACGCCGCTCTCGTCGCCGCGAATATCGACGACACGGTCGATGAGGAGAAGCGGGTAACGATGCGGCAGCAGCTCCAAAATCTGATGGATGCCCAGGGATTCCGGCGCCTCGGCCGTCGTTTCTTCGTTCATTTTTTCCTCCGCTGCGGCGTCCGGTCGTCTCTTCGTCCGGCCCGTCTCATTCCCTTCCGACGTCCTGCGCCGGTTTCATTTCGTCTCGCGACGCGCCAGGCGGTCGAGCAGCAGCTCGCCCCGCAAATGGCGACGCACGGGACGCGCCGGCGCGCCGCTCCAGCGCGCGCCGGCCGGCACGTCGCGGGTCACGCCGGATTTGGCGGCGATCTGCGCGCCCTCGCCGATGGCGATATGGCCGCCGATCGCCGATTGGCCGCCGAGGACGACGAAATCGCCCAGCTCGCAGGAGCCGGCGAGGCCGGATTGCGCGACGATGACGCAGCGGCGCCCGATGACGACGTTGTGGCCGATCTGGACCAGATTGTCGATCTTGGTCCCCTCCCCGATGATCGTGTCGCGCGTCGCGCCGCGGTCGATGGTCGTATTGGCGCCGATCTCGACATCGTCCTGAACGATGACGCGGCCGATCTGCGGCGCCTTCACATGGCCGCGCGGCGAAAGCGCGAAACCGAAGCCGTCCTGGCCGAGACGCGCGCCGGGATGAAGAATGACGCGATCGCCGATGAGCGCGCAGACGACGCTGACATTGGCGCCGATCGAGCAGTCGCGCCCGATGCGGACATCCGGGCCGATCACCGCTTGCGGGCCGATCACACTGCCGGCGCCGATCTCCGCGCGGGGACCGATGACGGCGCCGGGATCGACCGAGACGCCCGGCTCCAGCCGCGCTGTCGGGTGGACGATCGCGCCGGGCGAGACGCCGCTCGCCGAGAACAGCGACTGCGGCCGCAGCGAATCGGGAAAGAGCCGCGCCATGACTCTCGCCATGGCCTTGTGCGGCTCCGTCGTCACCAGCGGGATGACCCCGCTCGGCAGCGAGTCGAGATCGCGCGCGCGCAGCAGGCAGGCCGTCGCTCGGCACAGACGCAGCGCCGCCGCATAGCGTCTGCGGTCGTAGAAGGCCAGTTCGCCCGGCCGCGCCAGATCGAGCGGCGCGACGCCGATGATGATCTCGGCCGCGCCGGCTCGGCTCTCGTCGATGCGAGCGCCGGCGATCTCGGCGACCTCGGCCGGCGTCAGCGGCCGGTCGAGGCGGAAAAACCCAGCGGCGCCCATGCCGCGCTCCTCCCCGTCGCGCCCGGCTCGCAGCCGGGACGAAAACCGAAGAGAACGTCGGCCGGCCCGGAGGCGGTTCGGCGCTCTCTCAAGAAAACGATCCCCGAGCGGCCTCGCCGCTCGGGGATCGCAAATTCTAGTCGCTGTGTCGAAGGCGCGCCAGCGCGACGCCTTTAGAAATTGGTGCCGCCGGAGAAGCGGAAGCGCTGCGTCACGTCGCCATAGGCCTTGGACAACACCACCGCATAGTCGAAGCGGATCGGCCCGAGCGGCGATTGCCACAGCGCCGAGGCGCCGACCGAGGAGCGGATCTGCGCCTTGTCGCCCGAGACGACGATGCAAGTGCCCTGGCCATAGGTAGGAGCCGTATAGGGATAGACGCAGGGCAGGTTGGCGACGCCATACAATGAATCGCTGAAGTTGGTCTGGCCTTTGTATCCCCACAGCGTGCCGGCGTCGGCGAACAGCGCGCCGCGCAGGCCGATGTCCTTCGGCAGGCCCCAGATCGGGAACTGCACTTCGAGCGAGCCGCCGATATAATTGCTGCCGCCGAGCGAGTTGCCGCGCGAGCTGGTCCAGTTGGAAATATCGCGCGGGCCGAGGCCGCCCGGCGCGAAGCCGCGCACCAGAGTCGGGCCGAGATTGAAATTGTCCATCACCCGCATCTTATAGTCGCCGAGCGCGAACATATTGCCGCCCTGCACGCGGGCGATGCCGACCACATCGTCCACGAAGGGAATCTCGTGGAAATAACGCAGGTCGCCGGTCGTGCGCACATAGCGGCTGTCCCCACCGAGGCCGGCGATGTCCTGCGACGCCTGCGCATGGATGCCGTTCTTCGGATTACGGAAGTTATCCAGCGAATTATAGGACAGCGTGTAGCCGACGAGCGAGGTCAGACGCGTTCCCACCGATTCCTTGATGGCCAGCGAGGCCTCGCCATTGGATTGGCAATTGTAGAGGACGTTGAGATCGGCCTGCGTCGGCGCGTAGATATAACCATATCCCGGCGTATATCCCGGCAGCGGCGACTGACAGTCGTTGTAGGGCCGGTTGCTGTCGTTGGGGATGGAGATCGTCGTGGTGTAGAGCGAGTAGCGCGGCGCGAGGCTGATCTCCTCGGTGATCGGAATGCCGAAGCGCAGCGTGCCGCCGATCGAGGTGGTCGAATAGTAGGAGTAGTTATAAGCGTCCGACTTCTTCGCGAAGAGATCGAAGCCCGCCGAGAAGCGCTGATCGAGGAAGTAGGGCTCGGTGAAGCTGAAAGATATGCCGCGGGCGCGCTGGCCGGCCTGCACCGAGAGGCGCGTCGCCTGGCCGCGGCCGAGGAAGTTGCTCTCCGACACGGAGACTTCGCCGATGAAGCCTTCCGTCGTCGAATAGCCGCCCGACACGCCGAAATTGCCGGTCGCCTGATCCTCGACGTCCACATTGACGACGACGCGATCGGCCGCCGAGCCCGGCTCGTTGGTGACGCGGACCTTCTTGAAGAAGCCGAGGCCGTTGAGGCGGCGTTCGGCGCGATCGATCAGCACGCGATTATAGGCGTCGCCCTCGCCGATCTCGAACTCGCGACGAATGACGTAATCGCGCGTGCGCGTGTTGCCGCGAATATTGATGCGCTCGATATAGACGCGCGGACCCTCGTCGACCACGAAGCGGATCGCCACCGTCTGAGCGGCGGGATTGCGCTCGCCGCGCGGGCGCGCCTGCGAGAAGGCGTAGCCCTTCTTGGCGATCTCGCGGGTCAGCGATTCGACCGTCTTCTCCACAGCGTCGCCATTATAGACGTCGCCGGGCGAAAGACGCAGATAGGGTTGCAGAGAGGCCGGATCGATATCGGGCAGATGCGATTCGACATCGACATTGGAGACGCGATATTGCGGCCCCTCCTCCACCACGACCGTGATGACATAGCCGCCCTGGGCCGGATCGAACACGGCGTCGGAGCTGACGACATGGAAGTCGGCGTAGCCGTTCTTCAGATAGAAGCGCCGCACCAATTCGAGATCGGAGGCGATGCGGTCGGGATCATAGACGTCGCTCGTCTTGATGAACGACAGGAAGTTCATCTCCGTCGTTTCCATCAGATCGACGAGACGGCCGGTCGAGAAGACCGTGTTGCCGACGAATTTGATCTCCTTGACGCCGGTCTTGTCGCCCTCCTCCACGGTGAAGACGACATCGATGCGCCCATTGGGCAGTTGCACCGTGCGATAGGTGATCTTGGCGCCGGCGCGGCCGGAGCGCTTATAGATTTCGAGCAGGCGGGCGATGTCCTGCTGCACGACCGTCTGATTGAAGGAGCCATGCGCGCGCGTGCGCACTTCCGAGGTCAGCGTCTCCGTCTTGACCTTGCTGTTGCCTTCGAAGACGACGCGATTGATGAGATTGGTCTCCGCGACGTGGATGACCACGCGTCCCTTCTCATGGGTGGCGCTCACATTGGAGAAGCGCCCGCTGTTGCGCAGCGCCTCCAGCCCCTTTTCGATCTCCTCCGGACTCGTGCCGGAGAAATAGGAGCGGATCACGTCGGAATCGCCGCGGGCGTTGCCGACGACGACGATATCCTGCGCGAGAGAGGGAAGAGAGAAACCGAGGACCGCCGACACCACGGCCGCCAAGAGATAGGAACGATTCCGAAAAGCCTCGATGGACCGCATTGTCAATCCTAAGTCCTCGTCGCACCGTCGCCCGCCGAAGCGGCGCGGCTCACGAACTGGGACGACGCACGCACGCCACCGCACGCCGTCCGATCCGATGTTCACCTTCTACAAGGTTTACCGTTTACTGCAAATGCCGAACGCCGCGAGTTTCCCCGTTTTGCCCGACCCGTTGCCGCGAAGCCACGATTTATAGTCAGCGTCGCGTTAACGTGAGGAACCCGCGGCGCAGACCGCGAGTCCCCGGGTGACGATCCTCCCCAGAATGATGGCGAAAAGCGGTCATAACCGCTCGTATCGTCGAATTCGCCCGCAATTTCCGTGGGCAGAAACAAACGAGACGTGGAAACGCTCAATCGATTCCCGCTCCGGTGACGCGACGCAGCAACCTGGCGATGTCGTTATAGGTGGAGAACACCATCAGCGTGCACACCATGGCGAGCCCGACTCGGAACGCGTATTCTTGCGTACGTTCCGCCAGCGCGCGGCCGCGCACTGCCTCGATCGCGTAGAACAAGAGATGTCCGCCGTCGAGCAGCGGCACCGGCGCGAGATTGAGCAGGCCGATCGAGATCGACAGAATAGCGATGAGATTGAAGAGCGGGCCGACGCCCACTTTGTCGATCGCCTTGGCCATTTGGCCCGAGACCTGCGCGATGCCGATAGGGCCGGACAATTGGTCGGTCGCCTCGCGGCCGACGACGAGGCCGCCGAGATAGGAGCCGGTCCGCTCGATGATCGTCCAGGTCTCTGTGACGGCGAGAACGAAGGATTGGCCGAGGCCGTAGCGCTCCTCGCGCTGATCGGCCGGATCATTGCTGGCCTGCAGGCCGATCATGCCGATCTTGGTCTTGCCGAGCGCGGTCTCGATCTCGCGCAATTGCGGGGTCGCCTGCAGCGTCACATTCTGCTCGGCGCGGCGAACGACGATGCTCAGCGGCTTGCCGGTGGCGGAGGAGACGATCTCCTGCATCTTGCCGAAGCTGTCGATCGGCTCGCCGTCTATGGTGAGGACCAGATCGCCCTTCTGAAAGCCGGCCTGCTCGGCCGCGCCGCCGGCCTGCACGGCGGCCACTTTGGGCAGCAGCACATTGCGGCCGAGAGAAGCGTAGAGAACGGTGAAAATGACGATCGCCAGCACGAAATTGGCGAGCGGCCCCGCCACCACGATCGCTGCGCGCTTCCACACCGTTTGGCCGAAGAAAGTGACCTTGCGCTCCTCCTCCGGCATGGCTTCGATGCGCTCGGGATCGGGCACGCTGGCGCCATTGGCGTCGCCGTGGAATTTCACATAGCCGCCGAGCGGGATCGCCGCCACTCGCCAGCGCGTGCCGTAACGGTCATGAAAGGCCCAGAGCTCCGGCCCGAAGCCGATCGAGAAAGCATCGATCTTGACCCCGCACCAGCGGCCGACGAGGAAATGGCCGAGCTCGTGGAAGAAGACCACCATCGTCAGCACGAAGACGAAGGGGACGACATAGATGAGGATCGTCATGAGCAAGTCCAGCAAAGCGATACTCCCGGCGAACGCTACGACCCGAGAGTCCGCCTTTCTGGCGGCGCCCTCTTGGTTACTGAAGCGTTAACATGCCCGAAGCCTGGTTCACCGCCAAGGCGCCGCGCGATCTTTCTCTCACAATATGGTCAATGGCGAGGGCGTCCTCAACAGTCGCCGGCTCACGCGCCGTGCCGTCCTGGAGCGCGGCCTCCAGCGCATCGGCGACATGAGCGGCGATTCCGGAAAAGCCGATGCGGCCGGAAAGGAAGGCCTCCACCGCTATCTCATTGGCCGCATTGAGCACTGTGGGGAGGCCGCCACCCGCCCGCATCGCATCGAGCGCCAGGCCGAGCGCCGGAAAACGCTCGAGGTCGGGCTTTTCGAAAGTCAGCGCGCCGAGGGCGACGAGATCGAGCCGCGGCGCCGGCGTCTCGATTCGCTCGGGATAGGCGAGGCAATGGGCGATCGGCACGCGCATGTCCGGCCGGGCGAGCCCGGCCGTCACCGAGCCGTCGGCGAAACTCACGAGGCCATGCACGATGGATTGGGGATGCACGATCACGTCGAGCTTTTCCGCCGGCACGCCGAAAATATGATGCGCCTCGATGAGCTCGAGGCCTTTGTTCATCAAAGTGGCCGAATCGATCGTGTTCTTCGGCCCCATCGCCCAATTGGGATGGTTGAGCGCCTGCTCCACAGTGGCGGCGGCGATCGCCTCCTTGCTCCAGCTGCGGAACGGACCGCCCGAGGCGGTGATGGTCATTTTCTCGATTCGCGAGACATCCTCGCCGCCGAGCGCCTGGAAAATGGCGTTATGCTCGCTGTCGATCGGCAGCAGGCGCGCGTTTTTGTCATGCGCCATGCGCATGAAGGGCGCGCCGGCGCAGACGAGGCATTCCTTATTGGCGAGGGCGACCGCGCGTCCGAGCGAGAGAGCGGCGTGGGTCGGCTCGACGCCGGCGGCGCCGACAATGGCCGAGACAACGAGATCGGCCTCGCGCGTCGCCGCCTCGATCACGGCCTCGCGCCCGGCCGCGACCTGGATATTGGTCCCGGACAGCGCCTCCTTCAGCGCCGCATAGCCGTCCTCGTCGCGGATGGCGACGAATTCGGCCTTCACCGCCAGCGCCGTCCGCGCCAGAGCGGCATGGTCGCGCCCGCCGGCGATCGCCACGACGGAATAACTCTCCGGATCGCGCATGAGCAGATCGACCGTCGAGCGCCCGATCGAACCGGTCGCGCCGAGCAGCACGATGCGCTTGGGCGCGCGGCCGCGCGGCCGAGTGAATTGTTCCGATCCCGCCCCAGTCGTCATAGTCGCCTACCAGATGAAAATTCCGGCGGCCAGGGACTCCTGGCCGCGCAATCCGCCGAGCATGGCCGCGAAGGCGCTGGCGAAGATGAAGCCGTCGACGCGATCCATCACGCCGCCGTGACCGGGGATGAGCCGGCTCGAATCCTTGACGCCGAAACGGCGCTTGATCCAGGATTCGAAGAGATCGCCGGCCTGCGCCAGCGCCGCCGCGACGAGGCCGACGAAAAACAGCGGCAAGGTCGCCGCCGCGCTCCAGCGGCTGAGATAGACGACGCAAAGGCCGAGAAGCGCTCCGCTGGCAACGCCGACCAATGTTCCCGACCAGGTCTTGCCGGGCGAGACGCGCGGCCACAGCTTGGCGCCGCCGATCAGCCTTCCGCCGAAATAGGCCATCACATCGGTTCCCCAAACGACGGCGAACAGCCAGGCGATGGAGATCGCGCCATAGTCGGGCGAATGGCGCAGCACATTGGTGGAGACGATCAGCGAGCCGGCGTAGAGCAGGCCGGCCGGGGCCCAGAGACGGCGTCCCGGCCCCGCCAGAATCGCGAGAATGGCCGAGAAGGCCGCGAGAGAGGCCAAAGCCGCCGGACCGCCGCCATGGGCGGCGAAAGCCGTCGCAGCCGCGAGCGAAGCGCCGCCGAGAGCAAATCGCGCGAGCGCCATTTCGCCGCCGACGATGCTCTGCCATTCCCAGGAGACGGCGAAGCCGGCGAGCAGCCAGAATAATGCGAAGGCGTCGCCGCCGACATAGAGCGCGACCAGCGCGGTCGCGATGAGCGCCGCCGCCGAGCCGATGCGCGGCCCGAGATCGGCGAAACGCGCGCCCCTGTCGCCGGCTCCGGCGCGGGGCGACCTCGACGGCTCTCTCATGAAGCGGTCTTCGCTCTGCGATCGGCGGTCGCCAATCCGCCGAAGCGTCGATCGCGCTGCGCATATTCGTCGATCGCCGCCTCGAAATCGGCTCGGCTGAAGTCCGGCCAATGGACCGGCACGAACAGCAATTCCGCATAGGCGGCCTGCCACAGCATGAAATTGGACAGGCGCTGCTCGCCGCTGGTGCGGATGATGAGGTCGGGATCGGGCATGTCGGCCGTATCGAGGCGCCGGGCGATGGCCTCGGCGTCTATGTCCTGCGGGCGCAGGCGGCCGGCGACGGCCTCCTCGGCGAGCGCGCGCGCCGCGGCCGCTATCTCCTGCCGCGCGCCGTAATTGAAGGCGACGACCAGAGTGAGGCCGGTGTTGGCGGCGGTCGACTGCTCGGCCTCTAGCAGAAGACCGGCGATTTCGGCGGCGAGATCCTCACGCGAGCCGATGACCCGCACGCGGACGTTGTTGGCCTGCAGCTCGGCGAGGTCATTGCGGATGAAGCGATGCAGCAGCGCGAGCAGGCTCTGCACCTCCTCGGGCGGCCGCGACCAGTTCTCCACAGAAAAGGAATAGACGGTCAGATAATCGACCCCGAATTCGATCGCGGCCCGCACCGTCTTGCGCAGAGCGTCGACTCCGCGCCGATGGCCCTCGAATCGCGGCAGGCCGCGCGCCGCCGCCCAGCGGCCATTGCCGTCCATGATCAAGGCGACATGACGCGGCGCCGCTCTCGGCGCCAGAACCGGCGCCCCCAACTCCAATATGCCACCGTCTCCCATTTCTTCTGCGCCACCCTCAAAGCTCGAGCCGCAAAAACGGCTCGTCGCGACAATGAAAAGACAAATCAAACCTGCATGATCTCTTTTTCTTTTTGCGCGAGCATCGCATCGATCTCGCGCACCGATTCGTCGGTCGCCTTCTGCACCTCGGCCTCGTGACGCTTGGAGTCGTCCTCGGGCAGGGCGTGATCCTTCAGCAGCTTTTTCAATATGTCGATGCCGTCGCGCCGCACATGACGCACGGAAACGCGCGCGTCCTCGGCATATTTATGCGCGACCTTGACCAGCTCCTTGCGGCGCTGCTCGTTGAGCTCGGGCGTGCGAATGCGCAGCACCTGCCCCTCCACCGTCGGCGAAAGGCCGAGATTGGAATCGCGTATCGCCTTGTCGACCGCGCCGACGAGCGCCTTGTCCCACACTTGCACGGCCAACATGCGCGACTCCGGCACGCTGATCGTCGCCACTTGGTTGAGCGGCGTCGCCTGGCCATACGCCTCGACATGGATCGGCTCCAAGAGGCTCGCCGAGGCGCGTCCGGTGCGAAGCCCGCCGAGCTCGTGCTTGAGGGTCGCCAGCGCGCCCTGCATACGGCGTTTCAGTTCGGGCAGATCGAAAGTCTGAGCCATAGGAAACTTTGCCTATTCGTGAAGTCTGTCGGTTCGAACGAGCGGGCCCGCGCCGGCTCCGAGGTCGGAGCATTCTCTTAGAACAGAATCCGCCGAGGCGGAAATCGCCGGCCGCATCCGAGGGGGTCGTCCCGTCAGGGAACGACGTGAGTGGCCCGCCCTCGTCCTTCCAGCACGGCGCGGATCGCCCCCTCTTCCGCGATGGAGAAGACGATTATGGGAATCTTGTTCTCGCGAGCAAGAGCGAAGGCGGCCGTATCCATCACGGCGAGGCTCTTGGCGATGGCCTCGTCATGGGTGAGCCGCTCATAGCGCCGGGCGGAAGGATCGCGCTTGGGGTCGGCGGTATAGACGCCATCGACCTGAGTCGCCTTCAGCACGGCGTCGGCCGAGAGCTCGGCGGCGCGCACCACGGCGGGCGTGTCGGTGGTGAAAAAAGGCAGGCCGGTGCCGCCGGCGGCGATGACGATGCGGCCTTTGGCGAGATGGTGCAGCGCCGCTCGCCGCGAATAGGATTCGCACAGCGAGGGCATGGGCACGGCCGAGAGCGCTCGCGCCTGGCGCCCCTGCGCCTCGATCGCCTGCTCGAGCGCGAGCCCGTTCATCACCGTCGCCAGCATTCCGATCGAATCGGCGCGCGCCCGCTCTATGCCTTTGTCGGCGCCTTGAATGCCGCGAAAGAAATTGCCGCCGCCGACGACGACGGCGATTTGCGCGCCGAATTCGGCGGCGGAGGCGAGATCGGCGGCGATGCGCTCCAATGTCGGCGCATGAAGACCATGCGGCGCGTCGCCCATCAGCGCCTCGCCCGAGAGCTTGACGACGACCCTCTTCCATTTCGGCGGGTTCGACGGCTCCGTCATCTGCGCCTCTCTTTCGCTGGCCGGCCTTGCTCCGACCTTAATAGGAAACCGCCGCCGCCCCGGCAAGGCGCGTCGCCACGCAGGGAGCCGCCTTCACAAAGCGCCGAGGAATTCGTCGATGATTCTGAAAAAGGAGGCCGCGTCGCGGCGCGGGAAACCCTCGAGCCGACGCAAGGCCGCGATGCGGCGCGGCGAATCGGCGTCGCAATAGGCGAGGATGGCGTCGCGCCAGCCGGGACCGTCGAGCGGATCGACATAATCGAGCGAATTGGCGGCGATCTCGCGAAATGTCTCTAAGTCGGAGGCGATGATCGGCGCGCCGCTGGTCGCGGCCTCGGCGATGGGAAGGCCGAACCCTTCCGCGAAGGAGGGCGCGAGCGCGGCGCGGGCGCCGGCGAGCAGCCGCCGCATGGCCGGCGTCGACAGGCCCGAGGCTTCCACCACATGGGGGCGCAACGCCGCACAGCGCTCCAGCATCGCGAGCACGTTCTGATTGTGCCAGCCGCGCTTGCCGACGAGGACCAGCTTGGGCGCGCGCGCGCCCTCGCGCTCGACGAGCTCGCGCCAGACATTGAGCAGCATCATATGGTTCTTGCGCGGCTCGATCGTGCTGCAGAGGACGAAATAAGGCGTATCGGCGAGCCGCGGATCGGCGAGCGCCTTTCGCTCGAAGGCGGGAGCGACCGGAAGGCCGGCGACGCAGACGGAGAGATCCCTCCTGCCCTGCTCTTCCGCATATTCCCTGACCCGACGCGCGACGGAGGCGGAGGCGACGACGACCCCCGCCGCCCGCCGCACGATATTGCCCATGACGAGGCGATGCTTGTCGCGCTCGGCCGGGCGGAAGAATTCGGGCGCGTCCAGCGGCAGCAGATCGGCGACGAAGAAGACGGGCCTCACGTCCGGCCGCGACTCCAGCCAGCGCAAATGCCACTCCTTATGCACGGGGAACTGGCTCGCGTTGAAAAAGACGGCGCCCGGCGGCGCCTCCGAGGGCGGCCGTCCGAGGCGCAGGGCCCAGCGGCGCATGGCGCGCCAATTCTCGGGAACGACGCCCCAATCGCGTCTCGCGATCCGCGGCGCCGTCCGTCCCGCGGGCGCCGCGCCGAGCGCGGCGACGAGGCGCTCGTATATTTTGTCCTCGCCGAAATCGATGAACTCGTTCCAATAGGTCTCTATGTCGGTGAGCGAGCGCAGCCCGGCCTCGGCGGCGGCGAGGCGCGGCCCGAGCGCCGCGGCGGCGAGCGCGACGCCGCCTGCGCCCGAGAGAAAATGCCGCGCCAGAATAAAATCGACCCGATCGATGCCATTGGGCGTCGGATTGAGCGCGCGCGTCACGAGGCGCGTGACGTCATAGACGACAGGCCGCGTCATTTGCGGCATCGCTCGCCCCGCTCGCGGCATCGCCAATGGTCGATCACATCGTTCGACTCGCGGATCACGCGCTCACTCTCCTTGGTGAGACATTCGCGATAATGGAACACAGAGGCGATATAGGCCTCCACCTCGCGCCCACAGGCGTCGGCGGGCCGGCCAGGCATGAAGACGCAGGGCGGCGATCCCGGCGGCACGCAGAGATTGAAGCCGGGAGAGGCCTGCGGAAACGCCGGCGCAGGAAGAAAAAGCGCCGCCGCCGACAAGGCGAGGCGCGAGAAAGACAAGAAGCGCCGCGCCGCTCCGCGCGCGGACGGTCGCCGATCGATGATCATCCGACGCTCGTGATGAAAAGTGACACGGGGCGAAGAATTGCCCCGTCGCGGGGCTGCGCGCAAGGGCGCAGGCGCCTATTCGCCGAGCGCGTCGCCGGGGGCCCGGCGCGCGGCCTGCGGCGGCCCGCGCTTGGCGCGGTCGCGCGCGCCGAACCATTCGACCGCATCGGCGAGCGCATGGCGGTAGGGTCGGGAACGATAGCCGAGCTCGCGCCGCGCCTTGGAATCGTCGAAGAACATCGTCACCGCCGAGAGGCGCAGGCTCTCGACATTGAGGAAAGGCTCGCGGCCGGTGAGGCGCGCCAGCGCCTCATTGGCGTGGGCGACCGGCAGCAGCGGCCAGCGCGGCAGCCGCATCAGCGGCGGGCGGCCGCCGCTGAATTTCGCGACCTCCGCGAGCAGCTCGGAGAGCTCGACATTCTCGCCGCCGAGGATGTAGCGTTCGCCGATGCGCCCCAGGCGCAGCGCGGCGAGATGGCCGGCGGCGACATCGGCGACATGAACGACGGCGAGGCCGGTGTCGACATAGGCCGGCATATTGCCGCGCATCGCCTCGAGCACGATGCGTCCGGTCGGCGTGGGGCGCACGTCGCCGGGCCCGAGCGGCGCGGAGGGATTGACGATGACGGCCGGCAGAGCGTCGCGCTCGACCATTTCCTCGACCAGACGTTCGGACAGGAGCTTGCTGCGCTTATAGGCGCCGAGCCGATCGCAGACCGCGAGCCGCCGCGTCTCGTCGCAGAGGCCGGAAGCGTCGGGCGCGAGCGTCGCGACGCTACTCGTATGGACGATGCGCTCGACGCCGGCGCGCAGCGCCTCCTCCATGACGATGCGCGTGCCCTCGAGATTGGTGCGCATGACGATAGTCGGATCGGGCGCCCACAGCCGGTAGTCGGCGGCGACATGGAAGAGATAGCGAACGCCGCGAAGCGCAGCGCGCAGACTATCGCGATCGGTCACGTCGCCTTCGAAAACTTCGTATTGGGGGCGGAGATTGGCGCGCGGGCTCGTCGGCCGCACGAAGGCGCGCACGCGAAACCCCTCTTCGTGCAGCAGGGCGGCGACCGCCCCTCCGATGAAACCGCTCGCGCCTGTGACGAGGGCGATGTCCCGCATGTCGCTCGTCATGGCCAAAGCGTCGATCGACTCCGCTGCGCCGGCGCCCGAAGCGCCGTTCTCACTCCGCAGCATCTGGGACGCGCTCCTCCAAAAGCAAGCGCCGCAGCTCCAAGGTCGTGAGCCGCCAAAACCGAGCCCGCCGACATGCGCGCGCCGTCAGCCGGCGGAGGCGCTGGGGAGCTCGTTTTCGAGCGGCTCTGCGGGCTCGGCCGGGGCCGGCTCGGCCGTCGGGCGGCGCGCCGCCGGCAGGCGGTGTAC
>NZ_WOVC01000031.1:0-42924 GCF_011378635.1 Methylosinus sp. RM1 | reverse complement strand
ACAACTCCAGCGTCGTCTCGATCGAAGCTCCCGCCATCCCATGACCCCCGAACCGAATCATGGTGGCTCAGTGAGTCAGAAACCGTTAAAATACGCAACTGTAATGCTAGGCGCCCGACCGGAATGCGTACTCCGGAACTTGTGGTCAAATCGCGGTCGTCGTCTCGTTTAGGCGGCCGGACGGATTTGGCGGCAGGAAGCGGAGCGGCGATCCTCATTCTTCGAGCTATGTTCGCGGTGAAGGGAATGTCGTCAGCTACGCCGATGTCGCGGCAGGAATAGGCAAGCCGAAAGCGCATCGCGCCGCGGCGTCGGCATGTGCAGCGAATCGCCTGGCGGTGCTGGCGCCGTGCCACCGTGTGCTTCGTGGGGACGGCGGCCTCGGCGGTTATCGATGGGGCGTCGACCGAAAGCGAGCGCTCCTCGATATGGAGCGCGCCGGCCGTCCCGAGGCGAGAAAACGATAGGTTGGATATCGCGATCCCTCCTCCGGTGGGCCGTGGCAGCCTTTGCTGGTCGTTGACCGACGATCATGGTCGCTGCCTCGGCCTTCTCGGGCGCGAGCGCTTTGCGAATATCTTCGTATCAGTTCGGTGCGGCGCAGGTGTCACGAGACGTTTTGCTCGCCGACGTCCGCGACGGGAATATTGGTTCCGCAGCCCTGGAAGGAGCCGAAATGAGTCGCGAAGTCTCCGAGAAAATCGAAACAGGCAGCGAGCCGGCTCTGCTTCAAGATGCGCCATGTATTGCCGCAGACGGGGTATGCTCGACCCTGCTCGAGGAGATGGCGGCTATCGAGCGTAAAGCTGCGTAGGCCGTCCGCCTCGCCGCCCTTATAGACGATCCTCTGACCATAGTCCTCGCAGGTGGGTTCGAGACCTTCGATCTTGAACAGCCGATAGGTCGCGGAATAGAAGCGCGCCGCGCCGATTTTCTTCTCCACCTCGGGATCGGTGATCTCGAGCGGACGGCTCGTGACGAGGCGGGGATCGCCGAAGCCGGCGGCCTTCGCCAGCGTGAGAAAGTCGCTCCAATAGAGCGCGCCTCCGAGGCCTTCCCCATAGACGACCGGATCTTTGCGGAGGGCCTCGCTCATGCGCCTGTCGGCATACATGTCCGCGAAATAAAATTCGCCGCCGGGCTTCAACAGGTCGAACACCCCTTTCAACACCGCCGGCTTGTCCACCGATAGGTTGACGACGCAATTGGAGACGATGACGTCGAAGCTCTGCGGCTCGAGGCCGAGCGAGTCCAGCTTTTCGATGAATCCTTCGAGGAAGCCGACATTGGGCCGATCATAGCCGAACCTGTCCATATGCCAGTCGATATGCGTGCGCGCCGTTTGCAGCTGCTCGGGCGTCATGTCGACGCCGACGACCTCGCCGACGGGGCCGACGAGCTGCGACAGCGCATAAACGTCGCGACCCGAGCCGCAGCCGAGATCGAGAACGCGTCGGCCTTCCAGCAATTCGGGAACGACCAGTCCGCAGCCGTAATATTTGGCCAGGACCTCCTCGTGGATGTTCGCGAGCAGCGCCTTGATGCGCGCGGGCATATCATTCGCCGCGCAGACCGTGGTCTTGAGATCGCCGGAACCACGCAAGGTCTTGCCGTAGTAGGTTTTGACGGCGTCGATATCCATGACTTCGTCCCTCTCGATTGGTGAGCCGGGGCGAGATCGTCCCGGCTCAATCCGCGCCGAACCGACCTGCGCCCGCGCTTTCGCCTGATTCCGATCGCTGCGCCCCGTTGTTTCTCACACTGGCGCCACGCGTCGACCTGCCGTTCGCCGTGATGCTGTTGCGGCCTTCGGCTTCAGCAACATTCCGTCGTCGCCCCGTCTCGATCGCTCGCGAACGGAAAATTCGTTCCGCAGCCCGGAAAGACGCCGAAATGCGTGGAGAAATCGCCGAGGAACTTGAAATGAGGGGCGAGCCGGCTCTCTTTCAACATTCGCCATGTGTTCCCGCAGACCGGGAATGCGCGTCCCTTCTCGATGACGTGGTGGCTGTCGAGCGTGAAGCTGTGCGGCGCGTCCGCGGCCCCGCCCATGTAGACGACGATCTGCCCATAATCCTCGCAGGCCGGTTCGAGATCGTCGATTTTGAATAGGCGATAGGTGGCGGAGTAGAAGCGCGCCGCGCCGATTTTCTCCTCGACATCGGGATCGGTGATCTCGAGCGGACGGCTCGTGACGAGGCGAGGGTCGCCGAATCCGGCGGCCTTCGCGAGCTCGAGGAAATCGCCCCAGTAGAGCGCTCCTCCGAGGCATTCGCCATAGACGACGGGATCCATGCGGGCGGCCTCGTCCAAGCGCCTGTCGGCATAGACATCGGCGAAATAGAATTCTCCGCCGCTCTTCAATAGATCGAACACGCCCTTCAGCACCGCCGGCTTGTCGATCGACAGATTGATGACGCAATTGGAGACGATGACGTCGAAGCTCTCCGGCTCGAGGCCGAGCGCGTCGAGCTTCTCGATGAGGCCGTCGAGAAAGCTGACGTTCGGGCGATCATAGCCGAATTTGTCCATATGCCAGTCGACATGCGCGCGCGCCGTCTCCAATTGCTCCGGCGTCATATCGACGCCGACGACTTCCCCATTGGGGCCGACGAGCTGCGAAAGCGCATAGACGTCACGGCCGGCGCCGCAGCCGAGGTCGAGAACGCGTCGGCCTTCGAGCAGATCCGGAACGACGAGTCCGCAGCCGTAATATTTGGTGAGGACCTCGTCGTGGATATTGGCGAGGAGCGCCTTGACGCGCGCGGGCATGTCGCCGGGCGTGCAGCAGGCCATGGTCTTCAGATCATCGGAGCTGCGCAAGGTCTTGCCGTAATAGTCTTTGACGACATCGATATCCATGATTTCGTCCCTTCCGAAAAAGTGCATCGAGGGCGATCGTCTCGGCCTGTTCGCTTCGTCGAGGCCGAGCGCGAAGTCCTCATTCAATAGACGATCGAGCGCCCCTCAACCCGAAGGCCAAATGCAATTTTTCGGCGGCCGGAATGTCGACGCGGATCGGCGTCGGCAGACATAAAAAGTTCGAAATGTCGAAACTAATTGACATATCGCAATATTCTCGGGGCCAGCCGCTTCCGCCGATTTTTCACGGCGGCTCGGCGGCGTCGGCCGACTTGGCCGACTATGGCGATTCTTTCAAGGGCGCTCTTTTTCGCGGCGACGGCATAAAGGACATTTGTCTCGATCGAAGTCGCGCCGCTCGCGCGTGGGAGAGGCAGATTTGTCTCTCGGGCCAGCGAAAAGGTCTGGGGCCGGTAATACCGGCGCCGATCACCGCCACCTCGGCCCTTTCGTTTCCTTCCAAGGCCGGAGCCTCGAACACGGGCGTGGCTTTGGCATGATGCGATGTCCGGCTGCCCGATCACGCCAGAAAAGCCCGCGCCGCATCCCGTGCGCCGCCGCTTCCGCACGCGGCTCTCGCAAAAGACGCGGCTTCGAGCTGCTTTCCGTCATTGCCTCGAGAGCGCTGTCCTTGTTTGAAAGTAAAACAATTCCACAATTCCCGGAAAGACCGATGTAAGTCATTGCTGAAATTACAAAAAATGCTATTTGAAAACATTTCAACATAGGCGCTGCTGCAATTGACCTCGTGTGGTGCAGTTTATACGATAATAAAAGTAGTTATATGTGTAGAATGAAGGAAAACATGCAAAAGCGCAGCCCATCCCGCTCCACGACGCCAAGACGTTCTACAGTAGAAACACGATCGGAAGGCCGTATCGATGCGGGTCGATTGCTGAGCGCTGCGGCGCTTTTGCTCTTCAGCGCCGACGCGGCCGCGCAGGCGGAGCCCGGCGTGACTTCCTTGCCGGCCGTGGCTGTCGACGCGCCCAAAGAGAAGCCGCGGCCGATCGTTCGGCAGAACGCAGCTGCGGCGCGCGTTGCGCGGCCTCGAACACGCGCCGCGGCGTCGGCTGCGCAGAGACATGCGCCTTCCCCTGCCGCCGCTGCGGCGCCATCGACCGCGCCCGCGCTTTTTGCAGCGCCCGCGCGAGCCGAACTCGGCAATCTGCCGAAGGAATACGCCGGCGGCCAGGCGGCGCGCGGCGCGCGTCTCGGCATGCTCGGCAATCGCGATTTTCTCGACACGCCCTTCAATGTGACGAGCTACACGTCGAAGCTCATCGAGAATCAGCAGGCGCGCACGCTCTCCGATGTGCTCGAGAATGATCCTTCAGTGCGCTTCACTGTGTCTTCCGGGCAGGTCCGCGAGAATTTCCGCATTCGCGGCTTTTCCGTTCTGGTCAGCGAGACGGCGCTCAACGGACTCTATGGCGTCGCGCCGGACGGACGCGTGCCGACGGAGTTTCTGGAGCGCGTCGAAGTGTTGAAGGGACCGGCTGCGCTGTTGAGCGGCATGGCTCCTTATGGAGCCGTCGGCGGATCGATCAATCTCGTCACCAAGCAGGCCGGCGACACGCCCGTGACGAGCGTCACCGCCGATTATACGTCGAATTCGCAATTCGGAACGCATATCGATGTCGGCAGGCGTTTCGGCCAGGACAACGCTTTCGGCATTCGCTTCAACGGCGCCTATCGCGGCGGCGACACGACGCTCGATTATCAATCGCGCGAACGTGGGCTAGAGGCGCTGGCGCTCGACTATCGCGGCGAGAAGCTGCGCATCGCGCTCGACGCCTATTTCAACCAGGAGATCGCGCGCGGCGGCGTGCCGATAATGGCGAGCTTCACCGGAACCGGCGTCGCCGCCGCGCCGGATTCCAGCAATAATATCTTCCGCGGACTCTCTGGCCGAATGAACAATTCCGGCGCCATGGGGCGCGTGGAATATGATCTCGCCGACAATGTCACCCTGTTCGCGAGCGCCGGCGCGATCGACGCACGCTTCAACGGGCTGACGAATTCGACCGTCGCGACCAATGTCAATGTCCTCGGCCGCTACAGCGGAACCGCCATCAATCTGCGCGGCTATACCGACACGATTTCGTTTCAAGGCGGACTGCGCGCCGATTTCAGAACTTTCGACATCGGCCACCGATTGTCTTTGAGCGCGGCCAATCTCGAATCGAAGACCGGCTCGACCTTTCAGCGCAGCTCGGCCTTTGTGTCGAGCATTTATTTTCCCGTCACGCCGCTCATGGCGCGCGATCCGGGAGAAGCGCCGAAGTCGACAGATACGACGCTGTCGAGCATCGCCCTCGCCGATACGCTCTCGGCCTTCGACGATCGCGCGCAGCTCATTCTCGGCCTGCGCGCGCAGCGTGTTCAGACGAAGAGCTATAATACGACGACCGGCGCCGAGACGAATTATTACGACGACAGCGCGGTGACTCCCGCTTTCGGCCTCATCATCAAGCCTCTGCCGATACCCATGTCGCTCTACGCCAATTACATCGAGGGCCTGACCCAGGGCGACCGCGTCACCGACACGGCGGCGGCGAACTATAATCAGGTGTTTCCGCCCTACAAATCGCGGCAGATCGAGACGGGCGTCAAATGGGACGCTGGGACGATCGCCAATACGCTGAGCTTCTATGAGATCGAGAAGCCGAGCCTCATCAAGAGCGGCAATGTCTACAATTCCGATGGACGCCAGAGAAACCAAGGCATAGAGTGGAACGTGTTCGGCGAGATCGTCGAAGGCGTGCGCATTCTCGGCGGCGCCTCCTATACGATCGGCGTGCTCACCAAGACGGCGAATGGCCAGCTCGACGGCAAGACCGCCTATGGCACGCCGAAATGGCAGGTCAATCTCGGCGGCGAATGGGATACGCCTTTCGTTCCGGGTCTGACGCTCGAAGGGCGCGTCGTCTACACGAGCGCGCAATTCGTCAACTCCGCCAACACGCAGAAAATTCCCGAATGGGCGCGTCTCGACGCGGGCCTGCGCTATTCGACACAGCTGCTCGACAAAAAAGTCACCTTCCGCGCCAATGCGAATAATCTGCTCGATCACAATTATTGGGCGGGATCCTATTTTGCGGACGGCATCGTCACTTTGAGCTCGCCGCGAACGGTTCTCCTATCCGCGACCGTCGACTTTTGAGGAGAGCGAAATGTCGGCGGCATCCATCCATTCAACGGCTCTCGCGCTCATCCTCGCCGGCTCGGCCTGTCTCTATCTCGCCTCGCCGCGACAATCGCTTTTGCGCGTTCGGCGGCGGAAGGCAGGCTTCTTTGCCGCGGCCTTTTTCTTCGCCGCTTGGATGGTCTGGCGGATTCGTCTCGAGTCCTCGACCGCCTTCTTCGCGACGCTCGCGGCGTCGATGCCGCTGCTGATCGCATTGCCGAGCCTCGCCGCGCTGAAAGGGAGGAGATAAGCATGGCCGAGTTTCGCCGCGATTGGCTGAGCAAGAGCGTCGCCGGCTCGGTCCTCGGCTTCACATTGGCGGTCGCTCTCGCCGGCCTCTTCGCCGTCGCGGGGCCGGGCGGCCTCGAGGCGCGCAACAAATATCAATTCGTCATGTGGCTCGTCGCGCCGGTCTGGCTCGGCGTCGCGAGCCTCGTCTTCTTCTTTCGCAGCGGACGCGCCGCTGTTTTGTGGCTCGGCGGCGCCAATCTTCTCGCCTTCGGCGGGCTCTATCTCTGTCGACGGCTTCTGCACTGAGGACGAGCAATGCGCGGCGAGATTTTGCGGCTCTACAAGAGCGTTCACACATGGACCGGCATCGTGACCGGCATGTTGCTCTTCATCTGCTTCTACGCGGGCGCGCTCACCATCTTCGCGGAGCCGCTCGCTCATTGGGCGTCGCCGCCTGCTGGCGGATCGATTTCGATCGAGGCCGCCGATCGCCTCATCGAGAAGACATTGGCGGCGCGGCCCGAGGCGGCCAAGGATTTCACGCTCCGGCTCGCGACGACGAACGAGCCGGCTCGTCTGAGCTGGCGCAAGAGCCGCGGCGACGATGTCGTCTGGTCGGCGACGCTCGGGGCCGATGGCGAGGCGCGCATCGAGCGCGCCAATGTCTCGGGCCTCGGCGCCTTTGTGGATGCGATCCATCGCACCGCCGGCCTTCCCCTCGATCTCGAGACGGGAACGACGGTGATGGGCGTCGTGAGCGCCGTCTACGCCGTTGCGCTCATCTCAGGCCTCATTCTGGTTCTGCCTGCGCTGACCAAGGATTTTCTGGCGTTGCGTCTCACCGCGAATCTGAAGCGAATGTGGCTGGACGCGCATAATCTCGTCGGCGTCGCGAGCTTCCCCTTCCATCTCGTCATTGCGCTGACCGCCGTCGTGTTCGGCCTGCACGAGCCGATCTACGACGCGTTGGATCATGCCGTCTACGACGGCAGGCTGCCGACCATCATGCGCTCGACCGGCCCCTTCGCCGGAGTGAAGCGCGACGAGCAGAAGGCGCCGATGAAGAAGGTCGCGGAATTGGTTGCGGCCGTCGCTTCGGCATCGCCGAATTTTTCGCCCGCCAGCCTGCACTATCGCGACGCCGGCGCACGCGGCGCGCTGGTGCGCGTCATCGGAGAGGACCCGCGCTTTCTCTCGCGCGGCGGCGGCTTCGCCGTCCTGCGCGGCGCGACCGCGGAAATCGTCAATGTCGATTATCTTCCCGAGAAGCAGAGCGGCTGGACGGCCGCCGTGTCGCCTTTCTTCGCGCTGCATTTCGGCAGCTATGGCGGCGAGCCCGTGCGCTGGGCCTATTTCTTTCTCGGCCTCGCCGGCGCTTTCCTGTTCTATTCGGGCAATCTCTTGTGGATCGAATCGCGTCGGCGGACCGCGCGCCGCCATGGGGAGCAGGTCGTCCAGACGACGGCCTCGCGCCTCATGGCGGCGGCGTCGATCGGCGTATGCCTCGGATGCGTCTGCGCTCTCTCCGTCGCCATCGTCTCCACCAAATGGCTCTACGGCCATGTCGAGGATGTCGACGCATGGCGACGCGGAATTTATCACGCGGTCTTCTTCGGCGCTCTCGCCTTCGCGCTTCTGCGCGGCGCGGCGCGCGCCGGAGCAGAGTTGGCCTATGCCGCGGCGCTCGGCGCTCTCGCGCTTCCCGTCACCAGCGTGGCCGCATCGGCGGCGCCCGGCCTCGGGCCCTGGGCGGCCGTAGATCCCGAGAGCGCGGGCGTCGACGTCGTCGCTTTCGGCGCCGCGCTCTGCTTTGCGGCTCTGGGGCGCGCCACCGCGCGCCGCGCGGAACTCGGACCGGCCGACAGCGTCTGGTCGGCGCGTAGACCGCGAGAGGGGAGCCGAGGCCTTCGAATTCCACTTTCTTCGAATGAACACGCCGCGGCGATCGGCGCAGGAGATGGAGACGTCCATGGATGACGCGCAAATCAATCCCTTCGATGATGAGCGGCTGAGCTTCGTCGTTCTCGTCAACTCCCGCGCGCAATACAGCCTGTGGCCCGACTTTTCCGCCGATCCGAAAGGATGGCGCCGAGTCTTCGGTCCGGGGACGCGCCAGCAATGCACGCAATATGTCGATGACCATTGGATCGATATGCGCCCGCACGCGGAGGCCGGGGCGTAGCGGCTTTTCGCACGACATTTTCTGTTGTGTGACCATTCGATTTTTTCAAAGGACGAGAAATCGTGCTCATAGATATCGCTCCAGAGCGGCCGCGCACGGCTGCGCAGAGGCTTCCGCTCGTCGCGGCGCAGCCCGGCATATGGATGGCGGATCAGCTCTCCGCCGGATCCAACGCCTATGTCGTCGCGCAATATGTCGAGCTGAACGGCAGGCTGGATGTCGCCTGCTTCAGCGCCGCGGTTCGTCTCGGCCTCGCGGAGGCCGATCTCGTCCATGCGCGCTTCGTGGAGACCGAGGAGGGCCCCGCGCAGATCGTGCCGGGCGACGTGCAGGCGGTCGATCTGCCGGAGCCGGAACTCGTCGATCTTCGTGGCGAGAACGACCCCGTCGGCGCCGCGCTGCGAACGATGCGCGCCGATCTCGAGGCGCCCTCGTCGATTGCGGAGGGCGCGCGGCTCTACCGCCATATTCTGTTTCGCCTCGGCGACGCCGAGCGCTGGTTCTGGTTTCAACGCTATCATCATCTCTCGGTCGACGGCTTCGGGTTCACGGCGATCGCGCGACGCGTCAGCGAAATCTACTCCGCGCTGCGCCGTGGGCTCGGGCCGTCTCCATCGCCTTTCGTCTCCTTCGCCGAGGTGGTGAAGGAATATGCGGCCTATGACGGCTCGCCTGCGCAATCCGCCGATCGGCGATTTTGGGCGGAGCACGCGCGCGACCTGCCGCCTCCTCTGCGCCTGTCGACGCGGCGGGCTCCGGCGGAGGGAAAATTCGTGCTCCCGCGGCGCGAGCGGATCGTGCTGGATGCGCATACGACGACGCTGCTGTCCGAGCAGGCGAAAGCCGGGCGCGTCTCCGTCGGCGTGATGGCGATGGCGGCGGTCGTCGTCTATCTGCGCTGCATGACGGGCGCGGCGCGCCTCGCGGTCGGCGCGCATTTCATGCGCCGCATGGGCTCAGTGGCGTTGCATGCGGTGGGGCCGGTGGTGAATGTGCTGCCGCTGCAGATCGCGATCGATGCGAATATGTCCTTTCTCGAAGTCGCCGCCGCGCTCGGGCGCGAATTGGATGTGGTGCGTCGCCGTCAGCGATACGAGGCCGAGCAGCTGCGGCGCGATCTCGGCTTCCTCGGCTCGGGACGTCCGCTCTATGGACCGCTTTTGAATTTCAAAATGTTCGACTACCGACTCGATTTCGCGGGGGTCGAAGGGATCACGCATCAGCTCGCGTCGGGTCCCGTCGAGGATATCGAGTTCGACCTCTATCTCGCCGAGCGCGAGCTGATCGTCGATCTCGTCGCCAATGGCGAGCGCTACAAGGAGCAAGAGCTGGAGCTGCACGCGGAGCGGCTAGCGCGCTTCGCGCGTCGGCTCGCCGAGAGCCCCGACGCGCCGATCGGCGAGATCGCCCTCATGACGAAGAGCGAAGCGGCGCTGATCGCGGCGGCCAATGACACGCGGCGCGCCATTCCGCGGGTCTCGCTGTGCGACCTCTTGAACGCGCAAGCCGAACGCACGCCGAAAGCGCCCGCCCTGATCGATGGCGGACACACGCTGTCCTATCGCGACATGCGCCGTGAAGTCGCGCGGCTGGCGCGGGACCTCGCCGCCGCCGGCGTGATCCGCGGCGATCGCGTCGCAGTGGCGCTTCCGCGTTCCGTCCATCTGAGCCTGGCGCTGATGGCGGCGCTCGAAGCGGGCGCCGCCTATCTGCCGCTCGACGCCAGCTATCCCGACGAGCGCTTGGCGTTCATGGTCGAGGACGCAGAGCCGCGGCTCATCGTCACCAACAGCGCGCTGCGCGAGCGCTTCGAGTCCATGGCCCCCGTGCTGATCTTCGACGCGCTCGCGGGCGTGGAAGCGGATCCGCAGCCCGCGCGCGTCGTCTCGCCGTCGCCGGAGGATGCGGCCTATGTCATCTATACGTCGGGCTCGACGGGACGGCCGAAGGGCGTCGTCGTGCAGCATGGGGCGGTGGTCAATCTCCTGCTCTGGCTGCAGCACGAATATCGCCTCACCAGCGACGATGTCGTGCTGCAGAAGACGCCGTGCAGCTTCGACGTGTCGGTCGGCGAATTCTTCTGGCCGCTGACGGCGGGCGCGCGCCTCGTGATGGCGCCGCCGGAAGTGGATCGTGATCCGGCGGAATTGCTGCGCGTCATTCGTGAGCATGGCGTCACCACGCTGAATTTCGTACCCTCGCTGCTCTCTGCCTTTGTGTCGGCCACGCGCGCGACGCCGGGCGCCGAGCCGGAAAAGACCGCGCTGCGGCGCGTCTTCTGCATCGGCGAGCCGCTGTCGCGCGAGCTCGCCGAAGCTTTCGAGCGGATGTTCCATGCCCCGCTGCACAATGTCTACGGCCCGACCGAGGCGACGGTGGAGGTCACTTATCAGCCGGCCTTCGGCGCGGCGCTGGCGTCGGCGGAAGGCGTCGGCGTGCCGGTCGGACGCCCGCTCTGGAATTGCGGCTTGCGCGTGCTGGACGCGCGGCTGCGTCCGGTCCCGATCGGCGTCGCCGGCGATCTCTATCTGACCGGCGCGCAGCTCGCCCAATATTATTGGCGGCGGCCGTCGCTCACGGCGAGCCGCTTCGTCGCCGATCCCGACGGCGACGGCGAACGAATGTATCGCACCGGCGACATCGCTCGTTGGCTGCCGAACGGCGTTCTCGATTTTCTCGGCCGCAATGATGATCAGCTCAAAATCCGCGGCCAGCGTATCGAATTGGGCGAGATCGAGAGCGCGCTCCTCGAGCAGCCCGGCGTCGGCGGGGCGGCGGCAGTCGCGCGTCTCTTCGGCTCCGCGGCCGGGGAGGGCGACGCGCGCCAGATCGTCGCCTATGTGACGCCGGATACGCCGGAGGGCGCGCTCGATCCAGAGGCGCTGCGCGCCGCTCTGGCGCGTCGCCTGCCGGCCTATATGACGCCGGTCGTCATTGTCGTGCTCGAGGCCTTCCCGCTCGGCGCGAGCGGCAAGCTGGATCGCAAGGCGCTGCCCGATCCGTCCGTGGACGCGCCGACGGCCCGCCCGCCGGCGCCCGGACTGGAGACGCTGCTCGCGGAAATATTCGTCGAGGTCCTTCGCCTCGAGACGGTCGGAGCGCAGGATGATTTCTTCTTTCTCGGCGGCGATAGCATTTCCGCCATCGGCCTCTGCGCTGCGCTGCGCAAGCGCGGATATAGGCTGCGGCCGCGCGACGTCTTCGAGCGGCGCAACATCGCCGCAATGGCGGCCGCGCTGCGCCGCGCCGACCAGGACGCGAGGACTCTTCTCGACGACGGCGTCGATGCTGCGACGGTCGAGGCGCTGCGGGCGCGCCATGGGGCGCTAGCGGCTGTTCTGCCGGCGCTGCCGCTGCAAGAGGGGCTGCTGTTCCACGCCGGGCTCGGGGAGAGCGCGAGCCGCTACAACGCCGTCTCGCGCTTCACTCTCGACGGGCCGCTCGATGTCGGTCGGCTGCGCGACGCGCTCGAGGCGCTGTTGCGCCGCCATCCGCAGCTCGCGGCGATTTTCGACGTCGAGCAGGGCAGAGCGTTCCAGATGCTGCCGCTCGTCGAGGGACCGCAGGGGGCGCTGCGCCGCTGGCCCTGGAGTGAGCGCCGGCTGGCGGAGCCTGGTCCGCGGGAGCAGGCCGCCGCGCTCGAGAAAATCGAGCGCGAGGAGCTCGCCCGCGACCTCCTCGCCGAGAGCGGCGGCCGCCGCATGCTGGCGCGCGCCGTGCTGGTTCGGCTGGCGGAAGAGCGCCACGTGCTTCTCCTCGTCTGCCATCATCTCATCGGCGACGGCTGGTCCTCCGGCGTGATGCTGAGCGATCTTCTCGCCGCCTACGCCGGCGCCACGCTCGCGCCGATCATTCCCGATTATCCGAGCGTCGTCCGCCGCCTCGCCGCGCGCGACCCCGAGCCTGCCCGCGCCGCATGGCGGGAGGCGCTCGCCGGCGCCGCGCCGACCTTGCTGTTCGATCCCGCCGCCGCATTCGGCGAGACGCGCGAATTGCCGCTCGTTCTGCGGCCCGGTCTGGCGAAGGAGCTGGAGGCGTTCGGACGCCGGCGCGGATCGACTCTCGCCACTCTGCTGCAGGGCGTATTCGCGGCCTTTCTCGGCGCGATGACGGGGCGCAGCGACGTCGTTTTCGGCGCGCCGGTTTCCGGCCGCTCGGAGGCGGAGGCCGGGCTCGACGCGCATGTCGGGCTCTTCACCAACACGCTGCCCGTGCGTGTGCGCCTGCGGCCCGATCTGCCGCTCGCTGCGCAGCTCGCAGAGCTTCAGAGCCGGCAGATCGCCCTCATGGAGCATGACGGGCTCGGCCTCGGCGAGATCCAGCGCCTCGCCGGCGCCTCGACGCTGTTCGACACGCTGCTCGTCGTCGAGAATTATCCCGAGGACGCGGGTCTCTATGCGCAGGATTTCGCTGGCCTGCGCCTCGTCGGCGCGCGCAATCGCAGCTATTCGCATTATCCGCTGACGCTGATGGCGCTGCCCGGTCGTGAATTGGAGCTGCGGCTCGAATATCGCGAGGGCGTCGTCGAGCCGGAGCGTCTCGGCCGCCGCATCGTCCGACTGCTCGAGCAGCTCGTCGACGCGCCGGAAACGCCTCTCGCTTCGCTCGATCTGCTGACGCCGGACGAGCGGGAGACGATCGCGGCCGTCAATGACACGCGCGTCGAGACGCTGGCGGCGACGCTCTGCGGCTTGCTCGAAGAGCAGGCGCGGCGCACGCCCGAGGCGCCCGCGCTGATCGACGCTGATAGTGAGCTGAGCTATGCGCAGCTCCGTCGGCGGGGCGCGCGATTGGCGCGCGCGCTCGCCGAGGCCGGGGTCGGGCGCGGCGATCTCGTCGCGGTGGCATTGCCGCGCTCGGCGCGGCTCGCCATCGCGCTGATGGCGGCGCAGCAGGCCGGCGCCGCCTATTTGCCGCTCGATACGAGCTATCCCGACGAGCGTCTCCACTTCATGGTCGAGGACGGAGCGCCGCGCCTCATCGTCACGGACGAGGCGTCGGCAAGCCGGTTCGAGGGGCTGGCGCCGCTGCTCGCCTTCGACCGCTTGCCGCAGATCGACGAAGCGGAGGAGGCGGATTTCGTCTCTCCCGTCACGCCCGATGATCCGGCCTATGTGATCTACACCTCTGGTTCGACAGGCCGGCCGAAGGGCGTCGTCGTCTCGCATCGCGCCATCGTCAACCGGCTGCTGTGGATGCAGCACGAATATGGCCTCGGCGCCGATGATGTCGTGTTGCAGAAGACGCCGTCGAGCTTCGACGTCTCCGTCTGGGAATTCTTCTGGCCGCTGATGGCCGGCGCCGCTCTGGTCATGGCGCCGCCGGAGGCGCATCGCGATCCGGCGGAGATTCTGCGGCTCATCCGCGCGCATCGCGTCACCACGCTGCATTTCGTTCCCTCCATGCTGGCGGCCTTCGTGTCGGCGACCGACGCCGCGCGCGCCGCCGAGGCCGAGAGTCTGCGCCGCGTCTTCTGCAGCGGCGAGGCGCTGTCGCGGGAGCTGGCTGAGGATTTCGAGGCGCTGTTCGGCGCGCCGCTGCACAATCTCTATGGGCCGACCGAGGCCGCCGTGGATGTGACCTATCAGCCGGCCTTCGGCGCGGCCCTCGCGGGCCTCGCGGGCCTCGAGACGAGGGGCGTTCCGATCGGCAGGCCCGTTTGGAACACGGGCGTGCGCGTGCTCGACGCCTGGCTGCGGGAGACGCCGATCGGCGTCGCCGGCGATCTCTATCTGACGGGCGTCCAGCTCGCCGAGGGCTATCTGCGGCGGCCGTCGCTGACGGCGAGCCGCTTCGTCGCCGATCCGCAGGCCGTGGGCGAGCGAATGTATCGCACCGGGGATATCGTCCGCCGGCGGCCGGACGGCGCGCTCGACTATCTCGGGCGCAGCGACGATCAGATCAAGATTCGCGGCCAGCGCATAGAGCTCGGCGAGATCGAGAGCGTCCTCGCCGAGCAGCCCGGCGTGGAACAGGCGGCGGTCGTCGCGCGAGCCTCCGCGGCGGGTGGGCTCGCCGGCGCCGATGAGCGGCGGCTCGTCGGCTATGTGGTCGCGGGCGCCGAGATCGACGTCGAGGCGCTGCGCCGCGCTGTGGCGCAGAGGCTTCCGCCGCATATGACGCCGAGCGCTATTTTGCGCGTGCCGGAATTTCCGCTCTCCGCCAGCGGCAAGCTCGATCGCAAGGCGCTACCGGAGCCGGAGGCTGCGCCGCGCCGCGACGGCCGCAAGCCGACGCCCGGCGTCGAGATGGCGCTCGCCGAGCTCTTCGCTCGCGCGCTCGGCGTCGACCAGCTCGACGCGGACGATGATTTCTTCGCGCTTGGCGGCCATTCGCTGCTGGCGATGCGCCTCGCCGCGGATATTCAGCGTGAGATGAAGGTCTCCGTCTCGGTCGGCCAGCTGATGGCCGCGCCGAGCGTCGAGAGCCTCGCGCGCGAATTATTCGCGGAGCGGCGCGAGGAGGATCGCCGCGCCGGCTTCGCCGAGACGCTGCGGCTGCGCGCGGGCGAGGGGCCGCCGCTCGTCTGCATCCATCCGGCCTCGGGCTTCTCCTGGCAATTCGGCGTGCTGACGCGCTATCTGCGCAGCGATTGGCCGGTGATCGCGCTGCAATCGCCGCGGCCTTCGGGGCCGATCGCCTCCTGCCGCAATATGGAGGAGGTCTGCGACCGGCATCTCGCGACGCTGCGCGAGATTCAGCCGCATGGTCCCTATCGGCTGCTCGGCTATTCGCTCGGCGGCGTCGTGGCGCAGGCCATTGCGGCGCGTCTTTCGGCCGAAGGGGAGGAGATCGCCTTTCTCGGCCTGCTCGACACCTATCCTTCGGAAATCCAGGATTGGAGCAAGCCGCTCGACGCGGCAGGCGAAGAGGAGATCGAGCGCGAGAAGGCGCTGTTCATGGACGCCTCGCAAGAAGCGCTCGATTCGACGCTCGCGCGTGAGAAGGCCGAGATGTTCGGCCATATCATGGCCAATTACGAGGACTCGGTCCGGCTGCTCGCCTCCGCGAGGACTCCTCGCTACGAGGGCGAGGCGACGCTCTTCGTCGCGCTGCGCACTTTGCCGGAGGGCATGGACGTCGAGGAGACCTGGCGGCCCTATGTCGGCGCGCTGAATTTCGTCGCCTTCGATTGTCCGCACACGGAAATCATTTCGCCGCGCATGCTGCGGGAGCTCGGCCCTGCGCTGAACGAAATTCTCGTCGCGATCGACGCGAAGGGAGGTCCCAAATGAGCTCTCTCGCACGCTTCTTCTGCAGATTCTCCAGCGATCGGACTAACATGACCCAACCTCGCATTTTGACCGATTTCAGCCTGTTGCGGGACAATCGCGATTTCCGCGTCGTGTTCGTGGCGCGGACGCTGTCGCTGTTCGCGCTCGGCCTGCTCACCGTCGCGGTTCCCGTGCAGGCGCTGCAGTTGACCGGCTCACCCGCCGCCGCCGGATTCGTCGTCGCTTTCGGCGGCGTCGCGGCTTTCGTCGGCCTCCTCGCCGGCGGGGTGCTGGCGGATCGCCACGACCGCCGCAAGCTCATCCTCTTCGCGCGCGGAACCTGCGGCCTCGGCTTTGTCGCGCTCGCCCTCAACGGGCTTGCGGCCTCGCCCTCGCTCGCCGTCGTCTATGCGCTCGCGGCCTGGGACGGCTTCTTCAGCGCATTGGGCGTGACGGCGCTGCTCGCCGCGACGCCGGCCATCGTCGGGCGCGAAAATCTCGCCGCCGCCGGCGCGCTCAACATGATCGCCATGCGGCTCGGCGGCGTCGCCTCGCCGGCGCTCGGCGGGCTGCTCATCATGTCGGCGGGCGTCGGCTGGACCTACGCCTGCGCCGCGGCCGGCGTGCTGGCGACTCTGGCGCCGCTGATGCGCCTGCCGCCGCTGCCGCCCAAGGGCGGGAACCCCGAGACGCCGGCGCGCGCGCTTCTTTCGGGCGTGCGCTATCTCTTCGAAAATCGCATCGTCGGCGCCGTGGTCGCGGTGGGGACGCTGGCGAGCCTCGCCGACGGCGTGCGCGTGCTGTTTCCGGCGCTCGCGAGCGCCTATGGGGACGGCCCGGCCGATGCGGGGCTCATGTATTCCGCCGTTCCGCTCGGCGCCACTCTCGGCGCGACGACGAGCGGCTTCGTCGCGCGCCTCGCGCGTCCGGGCCTCGCTCTGCTCGCCTGCGCCGCGGCCGCATTCGCGGCGTTGGCCGCGCTCGGCGCAGTCGGCGGACTGGTTCCGGCGCTGCTCGTCCTCGTCGTCTACGGCTATCTCGGCTCCATCGTCTCGCTGCTGCAATTCACTCTGGTGCAGAAGAACACGCCGGACCGGCTGCGCGGGCGCGTCAACGGACTCTGGACCGCGCAATTCATCGTTGGCGACGCGCTCGGCGCGCTCCTGCTCGGCCTGCTCGGGGGGATACTTCCACCCGCGCCGGCGGTGGGCGTCTTCGGCCTCGCCGCTCTTCTCTCCTTCTTGCCGATGGCGGCGGCCTTCGGCGCGCTGCGCCGATCGCTGGCCGAACCTGCCGCCGAGGGCGCGGCGATCGAAAAGGAAAAGCAGAGCCTCGCGCCCTCCGGCTGAGGCGCGACGCTCAGAACCAAACGAGGAACCGCCTTCTTCGCTGACGCGACGGCGCCTGCCGCCGCGGCTGGGAGCGCGCGTCCCGCTCGACCGATCTCATTCGTCCACAAAGGAGAGCGTTCCGATGGACGCGATTGTCGCAGAAAGGCCTTCCAGAGAGATTTCGGCGCAGGCCGAAAAGCCGTCGTTTCTGTTCAGCTCGCCCCATTTCGCCATAGAGGCCTATGGCGTTTTCGAGCGAATACGCACGCCCGCCGTCGGCGGCGGGGGCGTAGACAGCGTTCTGCAGGCGGCGGTCGACGCGGCGCTGGCGAGAGCGCGTCGCGCGGGACAGGATCATCCGATCGTCGTCGGCGCGATCCCTTTCGACTCGCGTCAGCCCTCCTTCCTCTTCGCGCCGAAGACGCATCGCATCAGCGCGCCGCGCATGGCGACGAGCGCGCCAGCGGCGAAGGCCAGCGTTCCCGCGCTCTGGTATCGCAGCGTGCCGGGACAGAGCGGCTTCGAGGAGGCCGTCGCCCAGGCCGTCGCCAATTTTCGTGACGGCCATGCGCGCAAGGCGGTGCTGTCGCGCATTCTCGAGATCGAATTCGCCGAGCGCGTCGACGCCGTCGCGATTCTCGAAATTCTGCGGCGCCAGAATCCCGCCGGCTATCATTTCCACGCGCCTCTGCCCGACGGCGGCGTTCTGCTCGGCGCGAGCCCCGAACTGCTGATCCGCAAGATCGGCGGCTCCATCCGCTCCAATCCGCTGGCGGGCTCGGCGAAGCGCGTCGCAGAGCCGGAAGAGGATGCGCGCGTCGGGCGTTGTCTCCTGCAATCGAGCAAGGACAATTTCGAGCATAGGCTGGTGATCGACGAAATCCGCCGTCTGCTCGAGCCGCTCTGCGCCGAGCTGCGCATTCCGGACGAGCCGGCGCTGATGAGCACGCCGACCATGTGGCATCTTTCCACCGCTATCTCCGGCGAGCTCGCCGACGGGCGTCTCTCCGTTCTGCAGCTCGCGAGCCTGCTGCATCCGACGCCGGCCATATGCGGGTCGCCGACCGCGCAAGCGCGCATGTTGATCGAGCGGCTCGAGCCTTTCGATCGCGGATTCTTCGCCGGAATCGTCGGCTGGTGCGATGAGAGCGGCGACGGCGAATGGGCGATCGCCATTCGTTGCGGCACGGTGAACGAGATGGTCGTGCGCCTGTTCGCCGGAGCGGGGATCGTCGAGGCCTCCGACCCGCGCGCCGAATGGGCGGAAACCGAAGCCAAGCTCGCTACCATGCTGCGCGCTTTCGGCGTCGAGCGGGAGATCGCGCAATGAGCGTCGATTTCACTCCCTGGCCCGAAGATTTCGCGCGCCGCTATCGCGAGAAGGGCTATTGGCGCGGCGAGCCTCTGACCGCTCTCCTCACGAAGCGGCTGGAGATCGCGCCCGACGCCACGGCGATCATCTGCGGCGAGCGTCGCTTCAGCTACGCCGAGCTCGACGCCTGGTCGACGAGCCTCGCCATAGGCTTTGCGCGCCAGGGCCTGCGCGCCGGCGACACGGCGCTCGTGCAGCTCCCCAATGTCGCGGAATTCTACGCGGTGTTCTTCGCTCTGCTGAAAATCGGCGTCGCGCCCGTCAATGCGCTGTTCAGCCACAATCGCCTCGAGCTCTCGGCCTATGCCGAGCAGATACGGCCCGCCCTGCTCATCGCTTGCGCGCGACATCCGCTGTTCGCCAATGGCGCTTATGTCGAAGCCTTGCAGATCGCCATTCCGGCGCTGCGCGTCGTGCAGATTCTCGGCGAGACGTCTTATGCGGAAAGCCTCGCGCCGTTCGCTGTGCGTCGCTACGACGTCTCGGCGCGAGAGCTGCGCGGCTCCGCGCCGGGAGAGGTCGCCTTTCTGCAATTGTCGGGCGGCAGCACGGGAGCGCCGAAGCTCATTCCGCGCACGCATGACGATTATTATTACAGCCTGCGCCGCAGCGCGGAGATTTGCGGGCTGACCGAGAGGAGCCGCTATCTCTGCGCGCTGCCGGCGCCGCATAATTTTCCGCTCAGCTCGCCGGGCGCGCTCGGCGTGTTTCACATGGGCGGAACGGTCGTGCTGGCGCCGGATCCGAGCCCGTCCGTCTGCTTCGATCTCATCCGCCGCCATGGCGTCGACATCGCCGCCGTCGCGCCGCCGATCGCCATGCTCTGGCTGGAGGCCGCGGCCGATGAGGCGCCGCTTTCGAGCCTGCGCCTGCTGCAGGTCGGCGGCGCGCGGCTCGCCGAAACGGTCGCGCGGCGCATTCCCGCGACGCTCGGCTGCCGGCTGCAGCAAGTGTTCGGCATGGCCGAAGGGCTGGTGAACTATACGCGCCTCGACGATGACGAGGAGACGATCTTCACGACGCAGGGTCGGCCCATGTGCGAGGGCGATGAGGTGAAGATCGTCGATGCGCAGGGCGCGCCGGTCGGCGCCGGCGAGATCGGCGAATTGCTGACGCGCGGGCCTTACACATTCCGCGGCTATCATCGCGCCGCCGAGGAGAACGCCCGCGCCTTCGACGCCGAGGGCTTCTATCGCTCCGGCGATCTCGTGCGCATGACGGAAACGGGACATATTCAAGTCGTCGGGCGCAAGAAGGATCAGATCAACCGCGGCGGCGAGAAATTCGCGGCCGAGGAGCTCGAGAATCTGCTGCTGACCCACGCCCAAATCGCCGACGCCGCGCTGGTCGCGACGCCCGACGCGCTGATGGGCGAGAAGAGCTGCGCCTGCGTCGTGGCGCGCGGCGACGTGCGGCCGCTCGCATTGCGCAAGCATTTGCGCGCGCTCGGCGTCGCGGAATTCAAGCTGCCGGATCGATTCGAATTTCTCGAGCGGCTGCCGGTCACCGCCGCCGGCAAGATCGACAAGCGCGCGCTGCGCGATCTCGTCGCGAGCAGACCGGCGCATTGACACTCGAAGAGGAAACGACAATGGCCATTCCCCGGCTTCCGACCTATCCCCTGCCGCGGCCCGAGGACTTCCCGAAGAACAAGGTCGGCTGGATCTTCGCGCCCGAGCGCGCCGTGCTGCTCATTCACGACATGCAGGATTATTTCCTGCATTTCTTCGGCGACGAGAGCCCGCTCGTCGCGCAGCTCGTCGCCAATATCGCGGCGCTGCGCGCCTTCTGCAAATCGCGCGGCGTTCCGGTCGTCTACACGGCCCAGCCGATCGACCAGAGCCCGAAGGATCGCGGCCTGCTGAACGATATGTGGGGGCCGGGCCTGAACGCGCATCCGCAGCTGAAGGACGTAGCCGCGGCGCTGGCGCCTGACAGCGACGATACGGTGCTCGTGAAATGGCGCTACAGCGCCTTCCAGCGTTCGCCGCTCGAGCAGATGATGAAGGACTGGGGCCGCGATCAGCTGGTGATTTGCGGCGTCTATGGGCATATCGGATGCCTCGCGACAGCGCTCGACGCCTTCATGCGCGATTTCGAGACCTTCGTCGTCGGCGACGCCATCGCCGATTTTTCGCCGGAGGACCACGACATGACCTTGCGATATGTCGCCGGCCGCTGCGGCGGCGTCGTCGGAACGGATGCGTTGATCCGCGCGCCCGCGCCGCCCCTGACGCGCGCAGCGGTGGAGGCGCGCGTGCGAACGCTCATTTCCCTCGATGGGGAGATTTTCGATCCCAATGAAAATCTAATCAATTACGGTCTCGATTCGGTACGCGTCATGACGCTGGTGACGGAATGGCGCAAGCTCGGCGTCGATGTCGGCTTCGTCGACCTCGCCGACAATCCGACGCTCGAAGGCTGGTGGGCGCTGATCGAACGCAAGCTCTCTGCGGCGTGACGATCATCGTCGGGAAAGGAGGCGCGAGATGAATTCGGCGCTGGGTCTGCAGATGGATTTCACGGGCAAGCGCGTCTGGGTCACGGGCGCGGGGCAGGGGATCGGTTTTTGCGCTGCGACGACATTCGTCGCGCTCGGCGCGAATGTCGTCGGGCTGGACAGAGCATTCGCCGAAGCGCGCTATCCTTTTCGCACGCTGGTCGTCGATATCGCCGATCACGCGCAGGCGGAGCGCGTCTGCGCGCAACTGCTGGACGAATGCGGGCGGCTGGATGTGCTCGTCAACGCGGCGGGGATATTGCGGCTCGGCGCGACGGAGGAGGTGAGCCTCGAGGATTGGCGCGCCTCTTTCGACGTCAATGTGTCTGGCGCCTTTCATCTGCTCCGCCACACGATCGCGCAATTCAAGCGCCAGCGCTCCGGCGCGGTGGTTATAGTCGGCTCCAATGCGGCGCATGTTCCACGTCTGTCGATGGCGGCCTATTGCGCCTCCAAGGCTGCGCTCGCCAGCCTGACGCATTGCGTCGCGCTGGAGCTGGCGCCCTATGGGGTGCGATGCAATCTCGTCTCTCCCGGTTCGACCGACACGCCCATGCAGCGCTCAATGTGGCGCACGCCGGACGCCGAGCAGCGCGTCATCGCCGGCAATCCCGAGACTTTCAAGCTCGGCGTTCCGCTCGGCAAGATCGCGACGCCGCAGGAGATCGCCAATGTCATCGCCTTTCTGGCGTCGGATCTCGCGAGCCACATCGTCATGCAGGATATTGTCGTCGACGGCGGCGCCGCATTGACGGCATAGAGTCTCGAAGTCGCGCGCGGCGCGCTCGGATTACACGCCTGAAGCGCAAATATGTGCGAACATTTCCAATCGACGGGAGATATGGGCCTTTGCTGGAATGATTACACGCCACTGAACTTGTTCGACTCCTCTGCGGCACGTAATCGTCGCTATCAGATTCAGTTGAGCAAGGAGATCTCATGTCGCGCTCTATTCGAGTGTCCTCGACAGCCGTGACGGCGGCTCTGCTGTCGCTCGCCTCCGCCTCGGCTATGGCGCAGGAGGCTTTGCCTGTGATCGATATTTCGGCGCAGCCGGCGAGAGACGGCGGTGGAAAATCGCGAAAGGCGATCGTCGGTCCTATGGGGCCGGCGCCTGCAGAGGCGCAGAGCCTGAAGCAGATCACGCAGACGATCTCCGTCGTCGATCGGCAGCAGATCGAGCTCACCAACCCGACGGGTCTGATGGAGATACTCGCGCAGGCGCCGGGCGTCGCCATCGCCCGCGCCGGCGGAATCGGCGGACAAATCTATCTGCGCGGGTTCAGCTCCAACACCATGCGCTCTCCGCTCTATGTCGACGGCGATCGCCTGCATGGACGCAACACGCTGCAGCTGAATTATTTCGCGCCGGAGGAGATAGAGCAGGTCGAGGTGATCCGCGGGCCGGCTTCCGTGCTCTATGGCAGCGACGCGCTCACCGGCCTCGTGAATGTCGTCACCAGACGGACGTCGAGCAATGTCGAAGGGCCGTTCCAATTCCGACGCGGCGGCGCCTCCTTCGGCTATGGAAGCGCGGCGACCTCGCTCAATAGCTATGGATGGGTCGAGGGCGCCGGCGACGGATTCTCCGTGCGGGGCGGATTGGCGGGGCGCAATGGGCTCTCTTACCAGACGCCGATGGGGGAAGCGCGCAATGGCGATTATCGGAGCATCGGCGGCAATTTCACGCTCGGCTATTCGCCGACTGCGGATCAGCATTTCGAGGCGAGCTTCCGCGGCTATGTCGAGACCGACGGGCGCGCCGGCGGCGTCGGCGGCGCGCCGGGATATCCGTTCCTCAATGTGCGGCAGAGCCCCAATGAGCTGCTGATGGGCCGTCTCTCTTATTCCGGCGATTTCGCCGGCGGCCTCATTTCCCATGTCGAAGCGTCCGCCTATGTGAACTATTTCGACACGCATCTCGCGACGATCAACACGACCAGCGCGCGGCAGACGGTATTTTCGGACAGCCATGTGATCGGGCCGATCGTTTTCGGCGGACGCGTGCTCGCCGTCGCGCCCTGGTCGATCGACCGCCTGGGCTCGGTGGTCTCGAAATTCGGCGGCGACGCCTTCTACGAGCGGCGTCCCGGCAGTCTCGGAACTTCTGTCACCGCGACGCTGTCCAACGGCGTGGTGACGGCGCTGAAATATTCGCCGCTCACGCAATCCGTGCCGGAGTCGTTCCAGACGAATGGCGGCATTTTCATGCTGCACGAATGGACGCCCATCGAAGCGATCACCATTTCCGCTGGGGGGCGGCTCGATTACTTCAACACGCGCACGCGTCTGTCGCCGCTGGCCTCCTCCGCGCTGCTGCCCGCCTATATCGCCAATAGCGACACCGATCGGCTGGCGCCGACGGGCAGCATCGGCGCCGTGCTGCGCGTCACGCCCGCTCTCGACGTCGTCGGCAATGTCTCCACGGCCTTCCGCCACCCCACCAACTCCGAGCTGTTCAATTCGACGGCCACCTCATTGCCCAATCCCAATCTGCAGCCGGAGACCGGCGTGACCTATGAAGGCGGTCTTCGGCTCCATGTCGCGGAGGCGACGGCGAGCATCACGGGATTCCACAGCGTCTATCAAAACCTCCTGCAAACGCAGTCGGTGACATATATGGGCGCGTCCACCTACACGCAGAGCCAGAATGTCGGCCGCGCCGAGATCGACGGCGTGGAGCTCGAAGGACGCTGGCAAGCGACACCGGAGCTCGGCTTCTTCGGTAATTTCACCGTGCTCGAAGGCACGAATACGACGACCGGGCGGCCCCTGCCTTATATCGCGCCGTTCCGCGCGCGCTTCGGCGCTCAGATCGCGCCGCCCGGAGCCGGCTATTCGCTGCAGGCGGTCCTCAACGCCGCCGCCGCCAAGACGCGCATCGACACGACGCAGGAATATAGGACGTCGGGCTATGTGACGCTGAATCTTTATTCGAGCGTCGATCTCGGCGTGCTGGTCTCGCCGCGGCTCGGCGACACGAGGCTCAGCATCGGCCTCGAGAACGTATTCGACACGGCTTATGTGGACGCTGCGACTTTCGCCAATGTCTCCTATGGCCGCAGCGTCACGAATCCTCTGCTCGAGCCCGGACGCAATTTCGTGATCAAGCTCACGCATGAATTCTAAAAAGAGACCGACCGAACGAAAGAAGGCGGGTCGTCGGGCCCGCCTTCTTTTTTGACCTCGCTTTGTCCCGAGTCGATCACAAAATTGCGCGCGCCGCCGCGTCATAGGCCTCTTCCGGAGGCAGGTTCATCAGGCGTTCGGCCATGTCTTGCTTCAGCCATTCGAGCCGCTCTCTTTCCTGCGGCGTCGCGGCGCCGCGGCGGGAGAGCTCGATGAATTCCGTGCGCACCACGCCCTCGCGCAATGTCACGTCGACGCTCGCATCGCGATAAGAGAAGCGGAAGAAGTAGCGGCCGCGCGGACTCTCGATGACGTCCGGGTCGCCGAGGTCGATATCCACCGTGTAGCGTCCGCCGGTGAAGGCGCGGGTCGTCATCTCGATCGCGTCGCGGCCGCCAGGACCCGGAAAGGCGGTGGCGATCGTCAGCTCGTAGCGCTCCGGCCGACCGTCGGCGCAGAGCAGCGGAAAGGCGCGCTGCATCGCCTTGAAGCCATGCGCCGCGCCGCCGATGAAGCTGCGCCCATGATATTTGAGAATATCCGCAAAGGAGATCGCGATCGGTTCGCCGTGATCGAGCACCGTCAGCGTATCATCGGTCATCGGTTCAGAACTCCTCTTTCAGCCAGGGCAGGAAGCCATCGAGAAAGCGTGTCGCCGCCGGCATGAAATGCGATCCGTGGTGATAGAAAGGATCGAGGCTCGTCGCCAGAATGCGCCCCTTCGTCGTCGCCGCATCGACGTAGAGAACAGAGCGTCCTTCGGCGTCGTCGATGAGCGAGCGCGCGCCTTCTGGCGGCGCGAAGACGCCGTGCAAATGCCAGGCGATATCGCTCGCGCCGATGCGCGCGAACAGCGGATGGGCAGGATCGGCGATCGACAGGCCGAGGCTCGCGCCGGGCTCGAGCCACCACCAATAATTGGTCGGAACGCTGGTGAAGCGGATCGATGGCAGCCACAAATGCTGATCGGTCTCGCCCATAGCCACGATCGCGCCGCCGGCGTCCAGATAGGCGTCGAGACGCGCGCGATGCGGCGCGAGCCGGCTCGCGGGCGTTCGGCATGGCGCGAGAACGATGTCGAAGCGCGTCAGATCGACGACGCCGAGTTCCTCCGGCCGGGCGAGCGCGTCGAAGAGATGCGCATAGCGCGGCGCCTCCAGAGTTTCGCAGTGATAGGCCGCGCCTGGATGAATGGCGAGAATGCGATTCATGCCGTCGCTCCCGCGCACCAGGCGACGATGCGCTCGGCCAGCGCGGCATTGACGCTCGGCTCGTCGCAGACGGCCCAGAGATCATTGCCCGCGTGCATCAGAATCGCGCCGCCTGCGGGCCGCTCCCAGATCCAATCGATCGGCGCCGCCTGCGGGCCGACCCCGGTGAGCGCGCGGCCGCCGGGCGGGATCGGCGCGTGTCCGCGGCCGTAGAAGCCGGCGACGCCGCGCCGCGTCTCCAACCGCGCGCGGTCGAGGCCGTCGAAGACGAAATGATCGCCGAGCGCGACCAGTGCGAAATCGTCGCGGCGCCCGGCGCCGAGCGGAACGAAAGGCGAGAGCTCCGGCAGGAAGGGCCGCGCGAGATGGCCCATGAAGGCCATTCGTCCGCCCCGATCGAAGAAAGTCTCGAGCGCCTCGGCGCGGCGCGCGAACTCGATCTGGTCGAGATGCATCGTCGTGACGACGCCGCGCGCCGCCGATAGGCGGGCGTCGGCGAGCTCCGTCTGCCGCACGCAGGCGAGCGCGCCCGAAGCGAGCGGCGCGTCGAAAGATTTGGGCGCCGGCCCGTCGCCGCTCAGCACGAGCAGAATTTCGCCTCCGGCGTTGGTCATGGCGCGGCTCCAGCGAAGAGCGGCACGACGGTGTCGATGGGCGCGCTCCCGTCGAGGTCGAGCGTGACGCGCCGCACCGCCAGGCCATAGAGTCGAGTCAGATCGCCTTCGTTCAGCGCCGTCGTCGTCGGCCCGATCGCATGTTCCGACGCGCTCAGCATGAGCAGCGCCTCGTCGGACACGCTCAGCGCATGTTGCGGCAGATGCGTCGAGAACAATATGGCGTGGCGTCCCTGGCGCTTCACGTCTTTCAGCACACGGAGCAGGCGATCCTGATTGGCGAGATCGAGCGCCGAGGCGGGCTCGTCGAGGACGAGTGCGGGCGAGCCGGTGGCGAGCGCGCGGGCGAGCAGCACGATTTGCCGCTCGCCGCCGGAGAGACGATCGAATGGCCGTTCGGCGAAATCGCGGGCGCCGACGAGCTCCAACGCCGCGTGTGCGGCGCGATAATCGGTGGCTCCAGGCGCGCCGAACAGGCCGAGGCCGAGCGCTCGGCCCATCACCACGACATCGAGCGCGCGATAGGGAATGTCGGCGCCGATCGACTGCGACACATAGCCGATGACGGGCGGCGCGATGCGGCGTCCCGCAGAAAGCGGAACGAGGCCTGCGAGCGCCTTGATGAGCGTGGTCTTGCCGCGTCCGTTCGGGCCGAGCACGGCGAGAATGCGGCCCGTCTCGAGCCGGAAGGAGACGTCGCTGAATATCCAGCGGGGGCCCCGCCGCACGCCGGCCTTGTCGAGGCCGATCATGCGCCGAGCTCCTTGTGGCGCGTCTGGCGGAGCAGGGCGGCGAAGGCTGGGGCGCCCATCAGCGCGGTGATGACGCCGAGCGGAATTTCCGCGGCGGTGACGCTGCGCGCCAGACTATCGACGAGGAGCAGATAGGCGGCGCCGAGCGCGGCCGAAACCGGCAGCAGGGCGCGCTGATCCGCGCCGACCAGCAGACGCGCGGCGTGCGGCACGACGAGTCCGACCCAACCGACCACGCCGGCGACGGCGACGGCGGCGCCCTCGATCAGCGCGACCGCGGCGAAGACGAGCCAGCGGTCACGCTCGACCGGCAGGCCGAGCGCGCGCGCCTCCTCCTCGCCGAGCGAGAGAACATCGATGCGAAAGCGCAGCAGCCACAGCGCCGCCATGCCGATGAGCACGCCGGGCGCTGCGACGCCGACGCGCGCCCAGGTCGCGGCCGAGAAGCTGCCCATCAGCCAGAAAATGATCGCCGGCAGCGAGCTGTTGGGGTCGGCGACGAATTGCAGCAGAGAGACCAATGCGGCGAATAGGGCGCCGATGACGACGCCGGTCAGCACCAGCATCACAGTGTCGCTGCGTCCGTCGACGCGCGCGAGGCATCCGACCAGCAATAGCGCGAAGGCGCCGAAGCCGAACGCCGCGCCGATGAGCGCGAATCCGTCGAGGCCGAGCGAGATGGCGAGCGCGCCGCCGAAGGCCGCGCCCGGCGAAACGCCGAGAATTTGCGGCGCGACGAGCGGATTGCGGAATACGCCCTGAAGCGCGGCGCCGCCGGCCGCGAGCCCCGCTCCGCAGAGCGCGGCGAGCAGCACGCGCGGCGCGCGCACGAGAAGAATGATGCGCTCGTCCATCACGCTCCAATCCGCGGATAGGGGCGCGACGCGAGACAGCAATATGGCGATGGCCTTCTGCGGCGCGATCTGGAAGCGTCCGACGCAGAGCGCGGTCAGCGCAGCCGCGAGAAGCAGCGTGAGGATGGCGAGCGCGCCGGCCCAGCGCGGAATCGCGCGTCTCTGTGGCGTCTCGTCGGTCGTGGTCGCGAGGCTCATCGCGTCGCGCTCGTGGCGAAGCGCTCGTAATGGCGCGCGTCGCCATTCGTGCGAATGCGCAATATCTCGTCCATGTCCGAGTCGGACGGCGAGAATCCGTAGAGCAGGCGATAGGCGCGCGCGATCTCGGCGCGCAAATCAAAGTGGAACGCCCCTGGATAAAGGATATCCGCGAGCCACATCCAGGTCAGCGGGCTCTCCTGGCTCGGCGGATCCCAGCGATAGCCGCCGATCGGCATTTTGTAGACGCGCCGCTCGCGCGCGGCGCGCGTCGCCGACAAGATCGCGTCGTCATAGATGCGCGCGGGCGCGAGCTGCTCCTCGAAGCTATTGAGCAGGATCACATCCGGATCCCATTGCGCGATCTGCTCCGCATTGACCGCGCCCGCGCCCACGAGCTCGGCCGCGGCGTTCACGCCGCCGACCAGGCGGATGCAGAAGTCGTTGTAGCTGTTCGCGCCGGCGGCCGCGAGACCGCTCGCGGCGCGCTGCAGAAAGACGACCTTCAGGCGTCTTCCGTCGCGGATGTCGCGCGCCGCCTTCTCTATATCGGCGATCGTCGCGTCTCGCCAGGCGATGAGCGCCTTCGCGCGCTCCGGCTTGCCGGCGATGTCGCCCATCAGCGTGAGATTGCCGCGCGCGAACGGCTCTGTCCCATAGCGCAGCAGCGCCGCCGTGAGGCCGGCGTTGCGCAAGGGACCGACGATGTCGTCGCCGCGATCGCCCCATTGCACCACGATGTCCGGGTCGAGCCGAGCGAGCGTCTCGACATTGGGCATGAATCCGTCGGAACCCGCTCCCGCGATCGATGCGTCGATCGCGCGCGCCTGCGGGAATATGCGTCCGAGCAGCCCTTCGTCGATCGCGCGCTTCGAGGCGGGATGCATTCCGACGAGCCGCTGCGCCGCGCCGTCCACGGCGATGAATGTGGAGGCGGAAGGCATTGGAATGGTGACGACGCGTTCGGCCGGACGGTCCAGACAGACCTGCCGCGCCGTGAGATCGTCGAAGCAGCTCGCCTGCGCGCGCAGAGGCGCGGCGCAGCCGATGAGCAGGGCCGCGACGCCGAGAAATTCCGCCCAAATCATGTTTGCCTCGCAAGCGCGCGCTTCTGGAGCTTTCGCGAGATCGCAGAGCGATCACCCGTTCCGTTCGCCAAGCTCATGGAGCCGGCGTTTCAAGTCAATAGAATCGCGCGGTCGTTGGAACTGTTGCAATATCGGCGGAGCGAAGGTCTCGGCGCGCTTCGAGGCGTTGCGCGATTGCAATGAGGTCGTCCATCAGTCGAGCTGTTTCGCCCGGCGATCTGTCGCCGGGCGAGGACGGCGCCGCCAGAGCGCCGTCTTCTTCACGCGACGGTCGTTGCTTCGCTAGACGAGCGCGGCCGCGAGAGTCGGCGCGCCGCCGCGCGGATCGCGACATAGAACACCGGAGTGAACAGCAGGCCGAAGAGCGTCACGCCCAACATCCCGAAAAAGACGGCGGTTCCGATCGCGTGGCGCAATTCTGCGCCGGCGCCCTTGGCCATCATGAGCGGCGCGACGCCGAGGATGAAGGCGAGAGACGTCATCAATATCGGTCGCAGCCGCAGGCGGCAGGCGCGAACCACCGCCTCGGTCGACGATAGGCCTTGCGCCTCGAGGTCCCGCGCGAACTCCACGATGAGAATGGCGTTCTTGGCGGCGAGACCGACGAGCACGATCAATCCCACTTGCGTGAAGACATTATTGTCCTGCCCCATCGACATCACGCCGATGATCGCGGACAGCAGGCACATAGGCACGATCAGAATAACAGAAAGCGGCAGGAGCCAGCTCTCATATTGAGCGGCGAGCACGAGGAAGACGAATATGACGCTGAGGACGAAGAGGCCGCCGCCGCCGGCGGCCAGTCGCTCCTGATAGGACAGCTCCGTCCAGGCGATCGTGTAGCCGCTCGGCAGCGTTCGCTCCGCGATGTCTTCGACGATCGACAAGGCGCTTCCCGAGCTTATCGTCGGCAGCGCCGCTCCGATCACTTCGGCGGTCGGATAGAGATTGTAGCGCGGAACGCGATCGGGAACGCTTCTGGCGCGAAAGCTCGCGATCGAGCCCAGCGGGACCATCGCGCCGGCGTCGCTTCTCACTTTCAACGACCCGATCTGCTCCGGGTCTAGCCGGCTCGCGCCTTCCGCCTGGGCGATCACTTGATAGGTGCGCCCGGACAAATTGAAGTCATTGATATAGGCGCTGCCGAGATAGGCTTCCAGAGTGTCGTGGACGCGCGAGGTCGGGACGCCGAGCATCTCCGCCTTGGTCCTGTCGATATCGAGATAGAACTCCGGCGCCGACGCTCTGAACGGCGAAAAAGCGAATTGAATGCGTGCATCGGCTTTGAGCGCCGCCACCAGATCGAGCGTGACGGCGGCGAGACGCGCCGAGCCGCGGCTGTCCATGTCTTGAACGCGCAGCGAAAAGCCGCCCGACGATCCGATGCCTCGGATCGTCGCAGGCGAGATGATCGTGATTTGCGCTCCGGTGATGTCGGCGTAACGCTTCTCGAGCTCCGCCCTGACGGCCGCCGCGGATTTCGATCCGTCATAGCGCTTGTCGAACGCCTCGAGCTGAACGAACACGACGCCGGCGCTCGAGCTCTGGGTTCCCGTCGCGACGGAACGGCCGGGGAACATATGCGCCCATCCGACTCCCGGAATGCCGCGCGCGCGCGCGCCCATCTCGCGCACGATCGCATCGGTGCGCTGCAGGGAGGAGCCGGCGGGAAGCTCGGCTATGGCGATCAGATAGCCCTGGTCGGCGACGGGCACGAAGCCGCGGGGGACGATCGAAAATATGAAGACCGCCGCCGCGACCAGAGCGCCATAGAGAATCAGCATCATCGTCATGCGTTCGACGACGCGCCGAATGATCGCCGAATAGCTTTCGGAGAGCGCGTCGAAGAAGCGATTGAATCCGTCGACGATCGGCGTCGTCACTCTCGCGAGAAGCGTTTCCGGCCGATGGACGGCGTCGTGACGCCGGAGGAAAAGACCGGAGAGCGCAGGGCTGAGCGTGAGGGAGTTGAAGGCCGAAATGACGGTCGCGACGGCGATGACGACAGCGAATTGGCGAAAGAACTGCCCGGTTATTCCGTCGAGGAACATGGTCGGAACGAAGACCGAGACGAGCACGAGCGCGATCGAGATCAGCGCGCCGCCGACCTCGTCCATCGTCTTGCGCGCCGCTTCTCTCGCCGAAAGCCCTTCGCGCAGATAGCGCTCGACATTTTCGACGACGACGATGGCGTCGTCGACCACTATGCCGACGGCGAGCACGAGCGCGAACAGCGTCAATGTGTTTATCGTGTAGCCGAGGGCCGCCATGACCGCGAAAGTTCCGATCAGCGACACCGGTATCGCCAGCAGCGGAATGATCGTGGAGCGGGCGCTCTGAAGGAACAGCAGCACGACGAGGACGACGAGGACGATGGCCTCGAAGATCGTATGCTGGAGCGCTTCGATCGACGTTCGGACGAAGAATTCGGTCGGATTATAGGTCATCATATAATCGACGCCGGACGGCATCGTGGCGCCGAGCCGCCGCATCGTGCTCTGCACATCCTGCGAGGCTTCGAGCGCATTGGTTCCCGGCCGCTGGTAGACGAGCATCGCCGTCGCCGCCGTGTCGTTGATATAGGCGTTGGTTCCATATTCGCGGGCGCCGAGCTCGGCTCGCCCTATGTCCTTCACGCGCACGATGCGCCCGTCGACGCCGCGCTTGACGATCATCTGCTCGAAGGCCGTCGGCTCCTTGAAGCGTCCCTGCACGGAGATCGAAGGCTGAAAGGCCCGGTCGCCCGGAATGGGGGGCTGCGCCAGAGCGCCGCTCGCCACCTGGGCGTTCTGAGACCGCAACGCTTCGACGACATCGCCGACCGACAGTCCGAGCTCGGCGATTTTGTCGGGGTCGAGCCAGATGCGCATCGCATATTCGCGCTCGGCGAGGATTTCGGCGCTGCCGACGCCCGGAAGCCGGCGAAGCACGGGGACGACCTGCTGCGCCGCATAATTCGACAGATAGAGGGCGTCGCGGCTGCGATCCGGCGAGATCATCTGCACGACGAGCAGGAAGTCGGGCGCATTCTTGTTCACGCTCACGCCGATCCGGCGCACGACGTCCGGCAAGCGCGGCTCGGCGAGCGCGACGCGATTTTGAACCAGCACCTGCGCTTTGTCGAGATTCGCGCCGGTTCGAAAGGTGACGGTGAGGCTGAATCGACCGTCCCTGGTCGATTGCGACTGCATGTAGATCATGTCGTCGACGCCATTCACCTCTTGCTCGATCGGCGTCGCGACGGTCTCGGCGATGGTTTGCGCGCTGGCGCCCGGATATTGCGCCGTCACCGTCACGGTCGGCGGAATCACCTCAGGATATTGCGAGATCGGCAATCGGCTCGCCGAAACGCCGCCGATGATCAGCAGAGCGATCGACAAGGCGATCGCGAAGACGGGACGATCGATGAAAAAGCGCCCGAGATTCATTGTGAGAGAGTCCTCCCGCCTGCGTCGGCTCGTTTCGAGACGGCCGATGGCGCTGCTTCGAGAATTGCGACGGCTTGCCCCGCCCGTATGTTCTGCGAGCCCGAGGTCACGACGAGATCGTCTGGGCCGACTCCGCTTCGCACGACGCGCAGACCATCGACGATCGGTCCGAGCGTGACCGTCCTCCGCTCCGCATTTCCGCGGTCCACGACGAATACGACATGCGACGCTTGATCGACGGAGATCGCCTCGTCCGGGATCATCACCGCGCGATGCGCGCCGGTTCCTGCGATCTCGATTCTGGCGAAAAGGCCCGGAACGAGAGAGAGATCCTTATTATCGACGATGGCGCGCAGCCGGATCGTGGCGCTGTCGCGATCGATCTGGTTGGAGACGAAATCCAGCTCTCCCGAACGGGTGAAGTCCGCATCTCCCGACAGCGCGATGCGCACCGAATTTCGAGCGTCGCGCAGGCTCGGCCGTCCGCCGTCCGATCCTCCATGCATGTATCGCAGATAGGCCTCCTGATCGACGTCGAATGTGATGCGGATCGGATCGAGAGAGACGATATCGGTGAGAAGCGTCGCATTCGAATCGCCGCCATTGACGAGGTTTCCGACACTGACGGCATGAGCGTCGATGCGACCGGCGACGGGCGCCCGGACATTGGTGAATTCGAGATCGAGCTTGGCGCGATCCAGAGCGGCTCCTGCAGCAGCGAGACGCGCCTCGGCCTGTCGAAGAGCGGCCAGCCGCTGCTCGTAGACTTCTTCGGCGACCCCGATTTTTCGCAAGGATTGCGCGCGCGAGAGCTCCTGACGCGCGAGCGCGACCGCCGATTCCGCGACTCTGCGTTCCGCCTCCGCGGCGGACACGGCCAATTCGAAGGGACGGCGATCGATCGTGAACAGCAGGTCTCCTTCTTTCACTAGCTGGCCGTCGGTGAAATGAATATCGGTCAGATAGCCGCTCACGCGCGCGCGCAGCTGCACGCTCTCCACTGCGCTGAATCTCCCGGTGTATCGGTCCCATTCGACGATCGTCTTGACGGTCGGCTTGGACGCCGTCACGCGCGGCTTGGGCGCTTCTGTCGTCTGTGTGGGTCTCGCGCCGCCGAGACCGAATGCGTAGAGCGCGAGAGCCGTCGCGCCGAGAATTGTCACGGCCAATCGAGGCCGTCCGAGAAAAAGCTTCATTCGCATAGGCGCTTCTTCAATGTGAGGCGTCGGCCCCGAGGGCGTCGGCCGGACCGAACCGAACGCGCACAAGGTAACGGCTTTGTTTTCTGTTGGTTATGACAAAAATCGGCATGGGGTTATGAGCATGGCTCATCAATCTTCGGCTGAGCCGCTGCGCCCGAAGGTCATGCGATGGAAGACGTCAGAGAAAATCTTTCCATCGGCGGCGACGACGCTTTCATCGCTTTTCGTCTTCGCGGGGAGAAGAAGCGCCTCGCTCTGCGCGTCCGGCATGGGCGATGAGCGGGAAACGCGAACGCTCACGCCCGTCCAGAGACCGCCGCCCCGGCGAGCAGCCGCAGGCGAAAGCTCGCCGCGTCGAACCCCGCCTCGCCGTCGGCCGTCTCGATCAGCGGCTCGGCGGCGGCGGCCCGCAGCAGATCGGGGTGGGCGAGATCGACGCCGAGGTCGCCGGGGCTGGTCCAGCCGCGGAGCGCGCCGAGGCTCTGCAGCCGCAGCAGAGCGGTGACGCGCAAATCTATGGCGACGGCGACGATATCGGCCGTGTCGGACAGGCCGCGGCGTTCGAGCAGCTCGAACAGGCGGGCGGAGCGCGAGCCCGAGGCCGAGCCCTCCTCCGCCGGCGGCGCGCGCAGCATGTCGACGACCTCGCCGAGGAGATCGGCCGAGATCAAAATGCGATTCACCTTGTCCAAATAGTCCGACATCCCTTCCCTCGCGCGGGCGCTCGCGAATATAGACCAAGGCGTCGCGACCGGATACGGCTTCGATGGCCCGCGCCCTTTCCGGGCCGGCGCGAAAAAGAGTATTCTGCCGCCCTTCCATCGCCAGCGGAGCCGTCGCGTGGTCTTTTCCGATCCACAGAGCCTTTCGGGCAAGCGCATTCTGCTCGTCGTCGGCGGCGGCGTCGCCGCCTATAAGGCGCTCGATCTGGTGCGCCGACTGCGCGAGCGCGGCGCCGCGGTGCGCGCGGTCCTCACCGCGGCGGCGGCGCGCTTCGTCACGCCGCTCTCCTTCGCCAGCCTCACCGGCGAGCGCGTCTATGAGGACCTCTTCTCGCTCACCGACGAACAGGAGATGGGCCATATAAGGCTCTCGCGCGAGGTCGATCTCGTCGTCGTCGCGCCGGCGACGGCGCATCTTCTGGCGCGCATGGCGCAGGGGCTCGCCGATGATCTGGCGACGACGCTCCTGCTCGCCACGGATAAGCGGACGCTGGTCGCGCCGGCGATGAATCTGCGCATGTGGCTGCATCCGGCGACGCAGCGCAATGTCGCGATCTTGCGCGGCGACGGCGCGCTGTTCGTCGGTCCCGACGAGGGCGAGATGGCCTGCGGCGAATATGGCCCCGGCCGCATGGCGGAGCCGCTCGCCATTGTCGCCGCGATAGAGGCGGCGCTGCGGGTGGACACGCGCTTGCCGCTTCCCGGCGCTGCGCCGGGGCCACTCGCCGGACGTCATGTGCTCGTCACCTCCGGGCCGACGCGCGAGCCGATCGATCCGGCGCGTTTTTTCTCCAACCGCTCCTCCGGCAAGCAGGGCCACGCCATCGCGGCGGCGGCGGCGCGCGCCGGCGCGCGCGTCACTCTGGTGAGCGGCCCGGTCGAGATCGCCGATCCGCAGGGCGTCGCCACGCGCCATGTCGAGACGGCGCAGCAAATGCTCGCGGCGGTGGAGGCGGCGTTGCCGGCCGATATTTTCATCGGCGCCGCCGCGGTCGCCGATTGGCGCGTCGAACCCTCCGCCGACAAAATCAAGAAAAGCGCCTCGGGCGCGCCGCCGACGCTCGCGCTGCGCGAGAATCCTGACATTCTCGCGCGCGTCGCGCAAAGGGGCGCGGGGCGGCCGGCGCTGGTCGTCGGCTTTGCGGCGGAGACGCGCGACGTGCTCGCCCATGCGCAAGAAAAGCTAGCGCGCAAAGGTTGCGATCTCATCGTCGCCAATGACGTCGGCGCCGGGGTTTTCGGCGCGGACAGCAATGAGGTTCATCTTGTCACGCGCACGGGCGTGCAATCTTGGCCGCGGCTCGGCAAGGACGAGGTCGCGGCGCGGCTCGTCGCGTATATTTGCGAAAGCCTCGCGGCCGGGGGAACGCCATGAACACCGTGACCAAGATCGTCGTCCGCCGCCTTCCGCATGGTGAGGGCCTTCCCCTCCCGGCTCACGCCAGCGAAGGCGCGGCCGGACTCGATCTCTGCGCCGCGCTCGCGCCGGGCGGCAAGCTCGTGCTCGAGCCGGGCGCGCGCGATCTGGTGCCGACGGGCCTCACCATCGCTCTGCCGCCCGGTTTCGAGGCGCAAGTGCGGCCGCGCTCCGGCCTGGCGCTGGAGTTCGGCGTCGGCGTGCTCAATGCGCCCGGCACCGTCGATTGCGATTATCGCGGCGAGGTGAAGGTTCTGCTGGTGAATTTCGGCGCGCATCCGTTCGAGATTTCGCGCGGAATGCGCATCGCTCAGCTCGTGGTCGCGCGCTATGAGCGCGTCGAGCTGGTCGAGAGCGCCGAGGCGCTGGCGGAGACCGCGCGCGGGGAGGCCGGCTTCGGCTCGACCGGAACGGACGCGGTCGGGGGTGGGGCCGAATGAGCCTGCTGCCGCGTCCCGCGCGTCTCGCCGTGCTGGCGGCGCTCGACATTGCTCTGCATTCGCGGTCGCGGCCGGTGTCGTCGCGGGCGCTGGCGGCGCGTCACGATCTGCCGCCGCGCCATCTCGAGAGCATGTTGCAAGCCATGGTGCGCGCCGGCATTCTGAAGAGCGTACGCGGCCCGGCCGGCGGCTATGAGCTCGCGCGCGAGCGCCGCCGCCTCTATGTCGGCGAGATCGTGCGCGTGGCTCTGCGCGCGGAGGAGGGCGCGCTGGACGGGGAGGAGCCGCGTCTGCTGACGCTCGCGGTCGATCCCGTCTTCGCGGAGGCGGAACGGCAGGCGCTGGCCAAGCTGGACACGATCACGCTGGACGAGCTGCACGGGCAGGCGGTCGCCGCGGGTCTCGGCGAAATCGAGGCGAATGAAGGCGACTTCGAAATTTGACGAGCGCATAGTAGGGACCGCGCTGCGTTCGAGACAGACAGGAGGCCGGCCTTGGATTACGAGACGATCGAGATCGAGCGCCATGGACGCGTCGCTCTGCTGCGGCTGAACCGGCCGCGCGCGCTCAACGCGCTGAATGCGAAGCTGATCGGCGAGATCGCCGACGCTCTGACGCATTTCGAGGCGGACGCCGAGATCGGCTGCGTCGTGCTGACCGGCTCGGCCGAGGCCTTCGCCGCCGGCGCCGACATAAAGGAGCTGCGCGACAAGACTGTCGCTGAAGCCTATCTCGACGATTTTCTGGCGCGCTGGGACGGCGTGGCGCGCGCCCGCAAGCCCGTCATCGCCGCCGTCGCCGGCTATGCGCTCGGCGGCGGCTGCGAGCTCGCCATGATGTGCGACTTCATCCTGGCCGCCGATACGGCGAAATTCGGCCAGCCCGAGATCAAGCTCGGCGTCATTCCCGGCTCCGGCGGCACCCAGCGGCTGGTGCGCTCCATCGGCAAATCCAAGGCGATGGAGCTCGTTCTCACCGGCCGGCTGATGGGCGCGGAGGAGGCCGAACGCTGCGGCCTCGTCGCCCGAATCGCGCCTGCGGACAAGCTTCTGGAAGAGGCGCTGAAGAGCGCGCAGACGATCGCCGCTCTGTCGCTGCCGGCGGTGCTGATGGCCAAGGAGGCGGTCGAGCGCGCCTATGAGACGCCCTTGTCGGAGGGCGTGCGTTTCGAGCGGAGAATGTTCTATTCCCTGTTCGCGACCCATGATCAGAAAGAGGGCATGACGGCCTTCATCGAGAAGCGCTCGCCCAAATTCGAGCATCGCTGAACGCTCGTTCCGGCCGGCCATTGACGAAGCGCGGCCGGCCCGCGTATAAGGCGCGCGAACTGGCCGCGATTTCGCGGCCGCTTTGCTTTTTTGGGCGGCGACCCCGCCCTTCGCCTCGACCGTCGAAGGAACACAGATGGCCAACACAAGCTCGGCCAAGAAGGCCGTCCGCAAGATCGCCCGGCGCACGGCCGTCAACCGCGCGCGTCGTAGCCAGCTGCGCACGCAGGTGCGCAAGGTCGAGGAGGCGATCGCGAGCGGCGACGCCGCGACGGCGGCCGCCGTGCTCAAGAGCGTCGCGCCGGTCGTGATGCGCGCCGCGCAGCATGGCGTCATTCACAAGAATACCGCATCGCGGAAAGTGTCCCGCCTGACGGCGCGCGTGAAAGCGCTTTCGGCCTGATCTTTTCTTAACCAGACAGCACGTTTCGAAAGCCCGGCTCCGCCGGGCTTTTTTGCGTTCTGCGTAATTGTTCGACGATCGGAGAAACCGATTCCGCTAGTCTGCGTAGTGTGAGATTTTTTTTCACACGCTTTTCTTGTGCGCAGCGTATTTTGTTTAAAAACAGTTAATTGCGTTAAAGGCTCGTTGCGCCGTCAGCGCTCCCCGGGCTTGACACGGTCTCTTTGCCGCGGCGCGCGCCGCGCTCATGCGCAGAACGCTCTTTCGCGCATCGCCGGGCCATTAATTTTTCTGAGCGGCGAATCATGCCTTTATCCAGGCGAAACGCGAGACTGCGGCTGCGATGCGGCGTCGATCCGCGCATTCTGCGGCTCGACCATCGTTGCGCGCGCAAAAGCGGGCGTGTAGGTTCCGAACGTGACGTGGCGCTGAGGTCCGGCGTCGCTTGGATGGGTGAGTGAACGCATGTAGGCCCACAGGTGACACCTTCTCTGCGATAGACTGCCCGACGCACTCGGGGAATGCGTCGACCACGCTACGAATGCATCGGCTCAAATTCCCGCTGGGTGCGTTTCTGTCCGCGTATCTTCAGATCCGATTATCAGGACCGCGACGAGCATTCGCTCATCGCGGATGTAGGGGTGATGTGATGGCTTTTGGGCGGCGAGCCGACACGAGAACGAGCGACGACTCGGCGCAGCGGCATGATGCGCGAGGCCGCGGTCGAAAGGATGGATGCAATCCACTCGACCTCGGTGAATGTTCCGCGGGTCCTCCGATCAGGCTGTAAGCGTCCCCTAAGCGTCGATCGCGCATATCGATCAATACCGACCGCTCTATCCGTTTCACTCTGACGACGCTGTCGAGGCGGCGCGCCTCGACTCGTCTTCTGCGCGAAAGAAAGCCATGTCCGATAATAATGATGACCAGTCGAATTCCAGCGAGCTATCGACCGAGAACCGGCAAAAATGGGAGCGCGTGCGCGGGCGGTTGCGCGCCGAGCTCGGCGAGGCGGTCTATAATTCGTGGTTTGCGCGGCTGGAGCTCGAAAGCTTGAAGGACGGCGCCGCGCTGCTGACCGTGCCGACGAAATTCTTGAAGAGCTGGATTCAGTCTCATTATGCGGATCGCATCCGCACGCGGCTGTGCGCGGAGTTTTCGTCGCTCGACCATGTGGTCATCGACGTGCGCTCGCCGACGCGCCGCGCTCGCCCGCGTGATGCGGAAACGGCCTCCGGCGCAGCCGTCGAGAAGACGCCGCCGGCGCCGGCTGCGGCCATTGTCGAACGCCTCGAGCCTCAGGCCGCCAAAGCGCCGATGCGCGCCGTCGCGCGCGCCGACGGCGAGTCCTTCGGCGGCTCCCCGCTCGATCGCCGTCTGTCGTTCTCGACCTTTCTGGTCGGCCCTTCGAACCAGCTCGCTTACGCCGCCGCCTGTCGCGTCGCCGACGCCCGTCCCGGCGAGCATCCGCTGTTCAACCCGCTCTACACTCACGCCGCCGTCGGACTCGGCAAGACGCATCTGCTGCAGGCGGTGGCGCGCTCGGCCAATGACAATAAGCGCCGCGTGCTCTATCTCACCGCCGAGAAGTTCATGAGCGGCTTCGTCTCCGCGCTGACGCAGCATTCGTCGATCGCCTTCAAGGAGAAGCTGCGCAACATCGACGTGCTGATCATCGACGATGTGCAATTCCTGCAAGGCAAATCGATTCAGCAGGAGTTCTGCCACACGCTGAACTCGCTCATCGACGCCGGCAAGCAGGTCGTCGTCGCCGCTGATCGTCCGCCCTCCGATCTCGAGACTCTCGACGAGCGCGTGCTGTCGCGCTTCAAGGGCGGCCTTTGCGTCGACATCGGCCCGCTCGACGAAGAATTGCGCATGAAGATATTGGAGGCGCGCATCGCCGCCGCGCAGGAGGCGCAGCCGAGCTTCCATGTGCCGCCGGCGGTCGTCACCTATATCGCCAAGACGATCGTCACCAATGGTCGCGATCTCGAAGGCGCGGTCAATCGCCTGCTCGCCCATTCGACACTGAACGGCGCGCCGCTCTGCGTCGAGACGGCGGAGAACGCCATTCGCGATCTCGTGCGCAGCGCCGAGCCCAAGCGCGTCAAGATCGACGACATTCAAAAGCTCGTCGCCAGCCACTACAATATCTCGCGCGCCGATATTCTCTCCTCGCGCCGCACCGCCAATGTCGTGCGTCCGCGGCAGATCGCCATGTATCTGTCCAAGGTGCTGACGCTGCGCTCGCTGCCCGAGATCGGCCGGCGCTTCGGCGGGCGCGATCATACGACCGTGCTGCACGCGGTGCGCAAGGTCGAGGATCTCGCCTCCAAGGACAAGAGCCTGTCCGAGGTCATCGAGCTCTTGAAGCGAATGCTCGCCGAATGACTTATGACCGAGCGACATGGGCATGGCCGCGCGTTCAGCGCGGCCGCCACATGCGCGCATCGGGCGCGATCGGATAGGCGGCGTCCCAATCCGCGAGCTTGCGCTCATAGAGCGCCGCATAATCGGCGTCGCCGAGCAGCTCTATTTTCTCGAGGTCGAGATCGAGCCCGATCTCGTGATAAATATCGAGATTGCGCAGATCCGGACGCGGCAGCTCGCCGCGCTCGTAATCGCTCCACATATCGCGATAGAGAGTCTCCAGCTCGCCGACGAGGCGCGGCGTGTCGAACAGCAGCGACGTTTCGCGGACCTTTGCCAGACGATCGCGGACCCCGGCGAGCTTGCGCCCGTCCTTGCCGAGCTCGATGGCGAGCGCGACATAATCCTCCGCCGAGACGCAGGCGAGCTCGCCGACGCCCGCCGCGCGCACCAGGCTGGCGCAGACGCGCGAGGCGAAGCTGCGGCCGGCGAAGGTGACGATCGGCACGCCCATCCACAACGCATCCGCCGCCGTCGTATGGGCGCCATAGGGGAAATTGTCGAGGAAGAGATCGGCGAGCGGATAGCGCGCCAAATGGTGCGGATTGGCCATTTTTTCGGCGAAAATGACCCGCTCCGGCGCGACGCCGCGCGCTTTCGCCTCCTCGCGCACGCGCGCGTTGGTCTGCTCCGCGCCGGTGAGCAGCCACAGCACGCTACCCGGAACCGCCGTCAATATGCGCGCCCAGCGATCGAAGGTGAGCGCGGTGAGTTTCTGCATTCCATTGAGCGAGCAATAGACGAAGGCGTTCTCCGGCAATCCCGCCTCGGCGCGCGTCGGCCGGTTCGGCGCGACGACGCGCTTGCGGTCATTGGGCTGATAGCAGGGCAGCCGCACCACCTTCTCGGAATAATAGATTTCCGATTCGTCCGGGATGATCACCGGATCGGCGATGATGTAGTGATGATAGGGACTGCCCATCGTGCCGGGGAAGCCGAACCAGTTGACGATGATCGGCGCCGGGCGCAACGAGAACACCTTGGTGCGCGCATCCTTGGTGTAGCCGTTGAGATCGACGAGAATATCGATCTCGTCCTCGGCGATCTTCGCCGCGGCGGTTTCGTCGTCCATTCCATTGATGTCGGTCCAGCGATCGACGGCGGCGACGATGCGCTCGCGCGTCGGATCATTGCGCGCAATGCCGCAATAATAAGCGTAGATCTCGAAATGCGCGCGATCATGGGATTCGAGCACATCCGTCATCGCGAAGCCGACGGCGTGCTCGCGCAGATCGGATGAGACATAGCCGATGCGCAGCCGGTCCTTGCCGCGTCTTTTCTCGGCCGGGAGCAGCCGGCGCTTCGGCCGGCCGATGGCGCGCTTCTCGTAATGATGCGCCTTGGCGAGCTGGAACATCGGATCGTCGCAATGATTGGCGAGGGACAGCGACGATATGCCATTGGCGAGATCTGCGCGGGTCACGCGCTCGGAGGGCTGCACGACCGGCCATTTGCACTGGCGCTGGCGCAGCGCGATCCAATGCTGGACCACTTCCTCCCGCTCGGGATCGATCTCGAGAATCTGCCGCAGCGCATCTTCCGCGGCCTCGTCCTTATTGAGGCTCTCGAGCACGCGCGCCGTCTGCTGCAGCGCGCTCAGCTTATGCGCGACCGACTCGCCATTGACGGCCGCGGCGCGCTCGACCAGCGCCATCCATTGCGCGACCGCCGCGCCCACCTGGCCCGAATCTTCGAGCAGCCGGCCAAGATTGATATAGGGCGGCTGGAAATCCGGCTGGATGCGAATCGCTTCACGCAGCGCATTGATCGCGCCGGAGCGGTCGCCCGCGTCGGCCAGCGCGGTCGCATAGTTGAAATAGGCCGCATAGATGACGGGATCGTCGACGTTGAAGGCGATCCAATGCTTGTAGAGCTCGACCGCCCGCCGATCGAGCCCCGCCGCTTTGAGCTGCGCGGCGGCGGTGAACAGATCGGCGATGCTCAGTTTGCGCGAGAGGGATTTTTCGACCGCATTTTTGAACAGTGCGAGGGCGGACTCCGATTCGTTCGGCTGGGCAGGCATGTCGACGTCCATTCGAGAGGGCGGCGCCCGAGCGATTTCGCCCGAAACGCCGTTGCGGACGCGTGACGAAGGTCACCGCGTCTCGCGCCTCCCGCCGTCAGCCGACGAGAGACACGAGCGCGATAGCTTGAGCCACGGACATTGCGTGAATCTGGGTTGTCGTGAAGGCGTTGCCCTGGGTCGTGGTGAGAGCGGAGATATCCGTCGTCGTCAGGCCGGCGATGGCCGACGTCGTCAGCGACGGAATGCCGGTCGTCGCGCTCAGAGCGGTGAAATTCGTCGTGCTGAGCGCGGCGAGCTGCGTCCTGGTGAGGCCGGCGGCCTGAGCGCTGCTCAGAGCGTCGATCTCGGTGGTGGTCAGCGAATTGATCGCGCTCGCCGACACCGCGCCGATCTGCGCCGCGGTCAGCGCCCCGATCTGGGTCGAGGTGAGATTGCCGACCGCCGTCGCGTCGAGGCCTGCGATCTGCGAGGTGGAGAAATCGCCGGCGTCGATGGCGTCGAGATAGCTCGCCGAGAGATTATCCAATTGCGTTGCGGTGAGGCCGCGGACCTGGGTCGAGGTCAGGTCGGCGACCTGGGTGGTGGAGAGATTGCCGAGGGCGGTCGTGGTCAGGCGGCCGAGCTGAGTGGCGGTGAGGCCGGCGAGCTGGGTCGTGTTCCAGGACTGGACGTCGGTCGAGGCGAGCGCGCCGAAGCCGGTGGCCGAGAGGGCGCCGATCTGCGCCGAGGTGAGATTGGCGATCTGGGTGGTGGAGAGATCGCCGACCGTGGTCGCGCCGAAGGCTGCGATCTGCGAGGTGGAGAAGTCTCCCGCGTCGATGGCGTCGAGATAGGCGGCGGAGAGGCCGCCGATCTGC
>NZ_WOVC01000030.1:0-43178 GCF_011378635.1 Methylosinus sp. RM1 | reverse complement strand
TTCCGCCGCGAGCGTCACGGATTTGTGGGGCGAGAAGGTGAAGTCGTAGCCGCTGATTTCTCGTTTGTGCTTCGACCAGTCCTCTCCCGTGTCGGCGCGCTTGCCCTCGAACAGCCGGTCGAGCTCCTCGTCCTTGGGCGCGTGATGAGAATTGATGCCCAGCGCGCGGGCGACAGAGAGCGGCATGTCCGATCGCCACGCCGGTCCGGCGTCGCGGCCGGTGTAGTAGCTGGTGAGGCGCGAGCCCGGCTCCAGCTGCTGCTGGCCGAGGGCCTCGGTCGCCTGCTCGGGCTGCGGCCCGAGCCTCGCTTCCGTGAAATACATGCGGACGAGCTTGCCGTCGGACGCTGCGGCGAACTTGCGGAACGTGATCATCGATCAGGCCTTCGCGAGGGAAGAGAAGCGCTTTTCCAGCGCCTCGACCATCTTGTCCGGGAGGCTCTGCTGCATGTCGACGAGGAGCTCGAAGGTCTTCCGCGAGAGGATGAGCTGCTCGCGGTTCTGCGCGATCAAATGGGCGAGCAAATCGCTCAGCGTCGGCTTGCCGGCGTCGTCCTTGGGCGTGAGCAGGACGATGATCTCGTCGAGGCGGGCGATGGTGATGCGGATCTGCTCGTTCTGAAGGCCGACCGCTTCGACGATCTGGTGGGCTTCCTGCTCGACGCGAGCGAGCCCTTCTTTCAATTCCTTGGACATGATTGCGCCTCCGCTATGAAACGAAGGGTCGTCGGAGTCTGCGCGAATGGAAACGATCGGCGCCGAAAGATTCGAGCTGGCGTCGGGCGCTGGCGGCGCGCGGTTCGCGACATCAGCGGTCATGAGCGCTCACACCACGCTGCGCCGGCGACAGCTCTACGGAGAGTCGCCGGCGACCGGGGATGCTCCCGACGCCGCCACTGCAGATTTGAGATGTGACGCCGCTTTGAACACGACGACCCGACGCGACGAGATGAGAGCCGCAGCTCCGGTTTTCGGATTGCGGCCCGGGCGAGCGTTCTTGGAGCGGATACGAAAAGTGCCGAAGCCGCGGAGCCTTACGTCTTCTCCGCTGGTCAGGGCGGATAGCATCTCCTCGAACGCGCAATCGAGCAGGGCTTTTGCGTCCGCTCGGGAGAGGCCGGGGATGCGGGCGTAAATGGCGTGCGCGAGGTCGTCGCGCGTCACCGTGCTCCTGGAAACAGCTGCGTCCAAAATCCCATCCGGCTTTCCGCCGTTCCCTCAAAAACACACCGCGTCGCCCGCAGGGCAAACCGAATCGCAGTGCGGCTGGAGAATGTCTAACCCGCAGGTACGGGGCAGACCAGCGCCGCCCGAGCTTGGTATTTGGTCACTGCGGTTTATCGTTGGCGATCCCAGCGAGGAGCCGCCTGCTCGCGAGCGGGGTCTAGGGCGAGAATGCGCCGGAGTTTCACATTCGGCCGAGACGCCGATTAGCGATCAGAGCGCGAGCCGCAGAGTCGACCGCCTTCCGGGCTTGACTCGACTTGCCGCATGTTCTCTTTATGTTCGCATGAGCGAGCGGCGCATCCCGGAGAACACCAGCGGCTACGCCAGATGGTTGGCGGATCAAATCGCGAAGCGGGCCAGCGGCATCCGCCTGAGCCCGACAACCTCGCTCTTCGTCGGCATGGCGCTCGAGGGCTATGCAGATTGGCTCGATCGCACGGAGGCGAAGACGCTTCCTTTTGTCGTGACGGCAATCGAGCCGGCCGACACGGGCGCCGGCGAGGTCGTGGCTGCGGCGCTCAATCTGCACGTCGCCACAGCCGCCTATACGGCGGCGATTATGACGCGGCCCGGCGCTCGCATCATGCTGCGCCACGGGACGAGGGTCGTTTCGGTTTCAGACAAACAATCAACGGGCGACGCAGGGCATGATGCCGATCAGCAGACAAAAGCGCGCTCGGGAAAGACGTCTCACGAGTAAGGGCGTTCAAGTTCTAGAAACGGCGCTGGCAATCGGTTTCGCGCTGCTGGTTCAGGCTGCGGAATCGGCGGCGCTCGCCATGGCCTTCGCTCCGGCCCCCTCGTGAGGTCGGCCAAGCGCCCGGAGGCCCTGCCGAGGTCACGCATTAGCCCACATCGGCCTCTACCTCGCAACGAGCGGACCGACTCACCTTGGCTCGAATCCTTCCGTGTCGGCTATGTCTTGCGGGGACTCATGCGCAAATATCTCTTCGTCGCCGCCTTCCTCTCGATCGGATCGCAAAGCGCCTGGGCGCAAGAGCGCGTGCTGGACGGAGCGCTCGGCGGGATCGCGGGCGCGGTCGTCGCGGGACCGATCGGGCTCGTCGCCGGAGCGATCACCGGCGTGACGGCCGGACCGGCTATCTCATCGAGCTGGGGCCTGAGCGGAAGCCGGCGCCACGCTTATCACCGGCGGCGCCGGCATCACGTATCTCGATGAGCGCGGTCGCCGCGACTCACAAGCTGCCGAACAGGACCGAAATCGTCGAGTCGGAGGTCGAAGCGTTGTTGTAGTCGTACATCGCCGAGAACCGCGCGATGAAGCTCTGCAGCTTTTTCGGGTCCTACTTTCGACGTTCAAAGGCCGATCGCGCCGATCGGCATCGGCTACTCGCGATAATTTACCGGAGCCCTTCAGGGGTCAGGCGTCGATTTCGTCCGCTATTGGAGCCGTCAGGCTGGCGTCGTCGTCGCCGGCGCCCGAGCGATTGACTTGGTTCGAGACCACCCATTCGCGCAGAGCGTCGGTCGGGGGCGGCCGCAAAAGGGTGCCCGGCTCCGCGCCAGTCAGCCATGCATCGAAATCCGACGGCGCCAGCATGACCGGCATTCGATCGTGAAATTGCGACATCCATTCATTGGCGGCGCCGACGACGATCGTCGCCGAGAGGAGCGCCTCCGTCGTTTCAGGGTCACGCCAGCTCTCCCACAGCCCTGCGAAGGCCAGTGGCTCCCCGGCCGGCGAAGAGAAATAATGCGGGACTTTCGCGCCGGCTTTCCCGGTCCACTCCGTTATGTGGACTGGCAAGCCTAATCCGAACGGACGGCCGGTAGCTCACCGGCCGCCTTCGAGCGCACCGACGGGGCCGTGAGGCCACAACGTTCACGATCGACCCACTCAAATTTCTAGGCTGAAATCGCCATGACGAGATGGTACAGTCCACTTTTCGAAAGTGAGGAGGTAGCGGCATTGCTTCAAGAATTGGCGGAAGCGCAAATCGATTTGGTGGCTCTACGGCGTGTTTACGCGCGTCAGCTTTTAGCCCGTGCCGGAATCTCGGAGAACAAAGCCTTGGAGGCCGCGTTCGCGGCTATCCCCAGGGAGACTTTCCTTGTAGCGCCGCCTTGGGAGCTGCTTCCCGTCTATTTCAATCACCGGGGTGTAACGACGGACGACCCTGCTCTTCTCTATCAAGACGTATTGGTCAGCCTCCAAGGACACCGGCGCGTCAACAATGGATGCCCGGCTCTTCACGCCGCGCTGCTCAATGCCGTCGGCGTTCGGCCGGGCGAGCGTGTCGCACATATAGGAGCCGGCACCGGATACTACACAGCGATCTTAGCTCATCTCGTTGGCCCAACGGGGCAGGTGACAGCAGTGGAATTCGACGCCGAGCTTGCGGGGCATGCACGTACTGCTTTGGCAGCCTATTCGAACGTCTCCGTTGTTCACGACGATGGTTCTAAGTGGCCGCAGCAACAAGCAGATGTCATTTACGTCAACTTCGGCGTAAACCGGCCATCGGACGCTTGGATCGAGTATCTGGCGGATGATGGACGTCTGATGTTTCCGTTGACCGCCTCCGCTTCCTTGATCGAACTAAGTGGCAAGAAAGGCGGCGTGATAGGCAAAGGTCCTGCTTTTTTGGTAACGAGGGCGGGCGAACGATTTGCCGCAAAATCGATTGGCCCTGTCGCTATCGTTCAGGCAGAAGGAGATTTGGTTACAGCGAAAGACAATGAACGCCTCGCTGCAACTCTGAAAAAGCGGACCGCAAGTTTTGTTCGTTCCCTAAAATGGCGTAAACCTATCCTCGCTCCGGAACGCTACTGGTATATCGGCGCAGGCTGGGCGCTTGGATTCGATGAGCCGTGACGCCGAGCATCTCTTTAAAGCTCGGCTTTACAAACCAGTGCTTCGAGTCGTTCGCGCGAATTGGTTTCCAGCCACGAAGCGGATCTCAGGACAGTCCCCTAACACGCGGAAGACCGACGAGCGAAACGCGTTCCTGCGCGGTTGATGAAGCCGGTGACCAGTACTGCTGACGTCCCGCTCGTAATTCGGCTGCCGGACTCGATTCATATTAGTGCCCCCACGTCGGCCACCGGCTCTCCCAGTTCGGCTAGCAATTGGTCGATCCGCCTCAGCGTGCAGTCGTGACGCTCGACTTCTCGTGACCACCCCTCCGCTCGCGCGCGCTCGATCAGTTCAAGCTCTCGTTTCCTTCGCTCTCGAAGGCGGGGCGCGTACTCAGGGGTCGTCACGAACTTTGCGCAATTCAGGTAGAGGTCACACTCGCAGGGTCCCTCCTCCGGCAGGCGGAGACAGTGACCGAGTTCGAGCTCAGTTCGAAAGAAATTCTTCTTCATCCAGTCGATAGAGGCGGGCGTCATGTCTCCACGCCTCAACGCGTCGGCCAAGCCGCCAGCGACCACAGCGCCTGGTCCGAGAACCTTGCTGTAATCCGCCTTCAGCGCCTGGTCCGAGATGTGCGCATACACGAGCGTCATCCCCGTGCTCGTATGCCCGAGCATCTTCATGATCGTGTGGAGACGCGCACCACCCTCGGCGAGTTCCGTCCCGACGGTGTGCCGAAAACGGTGCGCAGTGACTGCCATTCCATCACCCGCGTCGTACATCCCGAGCTCCGTCGTGATCCGGGCTAGCGGCTCGTCGAAGAGAAAGGAGTTGCTGCATAGGCGCCCGGCCTTCACGAACAGCCGCTTCGCGACACGACCGTGCGGGTCCCGGAAGCCCCGGTGTCCTTGCGCCATCGGCATTAGAACCCGAAGAGCTTCCGCCGCCTCAGGATGGAGCGGCACCATCCGCTCGGTTCGGGTCTTGCCGGCGGGAATACGAAGCCGAGGCGTGCCATCAGTGAAACTGTCGACGCAGTCGATCTCTAGCCATCGGATCTCGCTTCGCCTCGCGCCACTCCAGCGGGCGGTGAGCAACGCGGCGCGTTGCAGCGGGCATTCCAATTTGCGGATCGCGCTCAGCAGCCTTTCGAGCTGATCGGCTGGGATGTACCGCGGCAGGCGTGTCGGTCGCTTCGGCAAATCCAGGTCGGCCAGCAGAGGCCTCGACGGCGCTCCTTCCCATCCCCAGCCCGTCACTAGGCGAAAGAAGACGTTGAGCGCCGAGAACTCGGAAATCTGACTCTCGAACTTTCCTCGCAGATCGGCCAAATACTCCAGAACCTGATCGCGCGTGACGTCCGCAAAACTCTGGAGCCCATGCCGAGAGGCCGCCCATGCAGCGAACCGCCGCAGCACGACATCGTTGTGGGCCGCCGTTGACGGCATGATCCCCAGCGCGACACGGGTCTGGCGATATCTTGTGATCAACGTGGCCATCGCTGGCGGAGCAGTGTAGATCGGACCCGCGGAAACCCTGACGCGCTGCGCAGGCGGCGCCGTCGTCAGGCCAAGATGAAACGCCACCCCGCGGACGTTGAATAGCTCGGCTCGGATCTGCCTTGCCCGCCCGGGCCATTCTCCCGCCGCGCCGATCCTCTCCAAATCGGCGATGGTTTCCAGTGTCATGTAGCGGCCACGCTGCACTGCCCACTCGTCATTCTGCTCCAGCAGGATCGCGCCGACGAGGCGTTTGATCGCCTTTTCATCGGGGAAGATGCCGACGACTTCGGTTCGGCGCTTGATCTCGCCGTTGAGGCGCTCGATGCCGTTGGTGGACTGGATTTTCGGCCAGTGATCCTTCGGGAAGCTCGCATAGGCGAGCACGTCGCATTCGGCGTCGTCCATGAAGGCGGCGAGCTTGGGGAGCGTCGGCCGGAGCTGATCGGCGACCTTGCGCCATTGCGTCTTGGCGGCGCCTTCGTCTTCCTGCGCGAAGGCGGTGGCGATCAGCGCCGAGACGACGCGCCTTCCGCTCTTGCCCGCATGCGCGAGCGCATTGCGCATGAAGTGCACGCGGCAGCGCTGCCAGGAGGCGTTCATCACTTTGGCGATGGCGGCCTTCAGCCCTTCATGCGCGTCGGAGACGACGAGCTTGACGCCGCGCAGTCCCCGCCGGCGCAGGCCGCGCAGGAACTCGGTCCAGAAGGTCTCGGCCTCCGATGGGCCCGTATCCATTCCGAGGACTTCACGCCTTCCATCGGCGTTGACGCCGACGGCGACGATCGTCGCCACCGAGACGATGCGGCCGTTCTGGCGCGCCTTCACATAGGTGGCGTCGATCCAAAGATAGGGCCAATCGCCCTCGAGCGGCCGCTCGAGGAAGGCGTCGACCTTCTCGTCGATCTCCTGGCAGAGCCGGCTGACCTGGCTCTTCGAGACGCCAGAGCCGCCCATGGCCTTGACGAGATCGTCGACGGCGCGGGTCGAGACACCGTGCACATAGGCCTCCTGAATGACGGCGGCGAGCGCCTTTTCCGCCATGCGGCGTGGCTCGAGAAAGCAGGGGAAGTAGGAGCCTTTTCGAAGCTTGGGGATGCGCAGCTCGACGGTCCCGGCCCGCGTCTCCCAATCGCGGTCGCGATAGCCGTTGCGCTGGACGCGGCGGTCCGCCGAGCGCTCGCCATGGGCGGCGCCGGTCAACGCGCCGACTTCGAGCTCCATCAGCCGCTCGGCGGCGAAGCCGATCATCTCGCGCAGGAAATCGGCGTCCGGGGACTTCTCCAGCAGCACGCGAAGGTTCATCATATCGTCGGTCATCGGTGTTTCCTCGGTTGCGTTTCGAATCGCAAACCGATGCTACCGGAGAACCGCCGATGACCGCCCAGCGGCGCTCGGACGCGCTGCGCTTCGGCCTACGGCCTCCGCTCCGCACGCCCGAGCGCCGTTCTACACCTCTCCTGGGGGCATGACCAATCGACCTCTGCAATCACATCAGAGTGTCTACATAAACTCGTAAAATCCGGACGCCGGAACGATGCACCGCCGCGACTTGAAGGCGGAACGGAACATCGGCTTTTCAGCGACGCTCTCGGCGCGGGCGTTGAACGTCGATGGCAGCTCTTTCAGCGGCTTCTTCCACCACGACGGGACGAGCCCCCAACGCATCGGGAGAATTTCTCGGCCTACCTCGCCGGAACGTATGACGTCGATCGTTGTAGTGGGCGCGATATTGTAACGCGGTCGCAGGTTCCGCGGCGGCCCGACCACGCTCAAAAAAGCATGCACTTCGGCCCAGGTATAGGATTGGGTGAACCGTCCGCACATGAACGCAAGATAAGCCACGCTCGGCACAAACGGAAGCCGAGTCGCCGCGGCCAGTTCGCCGTGGCAGCGGGAAGCAACATTTCCTCGCCCGCATTGCGGGCGGCGAACAACTGGGAGCCGCGCCGGCCGGACGGCTGCGTCGAAACAGCGATCGAGGCAGCCGCCAGGGTCGAGCGCGCATCAGCGATTTTGGAGTACGGGTGCCTCCTCGGCGGTCGGGATGACCCGCACGCCGAGAAGATTAAAGCTGCGGAGAGCCGCTTGCCCTTCTAGCTCCATGACGTGTCTTTTATCGAAAGATCAATGTCCTCGGCGTGGCAAGCCGACGGTGAGCTGCTGGTCCGCGGCTTGGGCGGCGCTCGAGATCACCCGTTCGAAATTATGGAACGCCGGTATTTCGTCGAGACCCGCTCCCGGCGAGACCGACTCTCGGAAGGACCGAAAATAGCTCTCGAGCGTCTTGATCTGATACGAGAGCGCGACTGCGTCGCTATGCGCAGCGATGTCGTAGGGAAAGAGACCGCCGGGGCCGGCGGGCCATGCAGTGTTGAGCTGGCGACGATCGAACGCGAGCGCATAGAGAGCCGCCTCCGTGATTGCTTCGCGCTCAGTCGGCCCACCGCCGAAATCGACGGTGACGAACCCTTTGGCCAGCGCGGGAAGACGCCGGAGGGCGGCGTCCTTATTGCCGATCCCGAGCGCCTCGCAGGATTCTTTCGCGAGCAGCGGGAAACGCTTGTTGCCGGTGTAGGGGATATTTCCGACGAACAGGATTTTGAGCAGATAGTCCGGGCTGATGAAGTCGCCGGAGAAGATATCCTTGAAGCGTCGGCGGCAGTGCTCGAGGAATTCCGCCGGCGCGGACTCAGACTCCTCGGAGCCGACGACGCGCTGGAGGCCGAGCTCGGTCTCCAGGACGTTGAAGGCTTCGATGAACTTAATTTTCCATACCAACGCGTCCTCTCCCGTGAAGCCGAAGGCGAGCAGCGCGAAGCCGTCGCGGGTCAATGCGAACGAGCGAATGGCGCGGCCCGGCACTGTCGGGTGAGGGTGAGATATCTCCCTAAACCATTGCTTCTGCACATCCCCCAATTTTGAGGACTGGAGCAACCCGTCGATGTCGCGAAGAACATTATCGTGTCGTTTGCCGAACACATCCGCGACTTGGCGACTGTCCGCGAGGACGGCGCCATCCGAGATGGAGACAAGGCTTTCGACCGGCAGGTTTTCGGCCGGAGCACCGGCATCGAGGTTTTGATCGTGTGACATTTTCCACTCCGCATTTGAAATAACAGCTGTTTTCCGAACAGCCGCTCTGCGCCCAGGCGCCACGAGATTCAGCTTGCGGGTGGTGCGTGCGAATATGAAGCGCTGAGGCGGCCGGAAATTCGCGCAAGAGGCCACTCAAAAAACTCATCGGCGCCGCGCCGCGCGCTCTGAATTCCGCGCCGGCGGCCCCTTCGAATTCAACTTTTGCGTATTTTTCTGCGCGCCAGCGCGCCTTGCGGGTGATGTTCGCCGGTTCGGCTCTGAGCGCCCCGAAGGGGCGTCCGGCACCAACGGTGCAATGGTCCATTCCCGGACTGTCTCGTGGTGTCTTCGCAGTGCCTTTTATGTGCCTTGGATGTGCTTTGCGAGGGCGGATGTGCCCGCGAGGTGCCGCCGACGTGACTCGAAGTTCGTTGTACGTTCGTCATTGGCGCGTCGCGCCAGCAGCGGGCTCGGGAGCCGCACTCTACCGCCGCTGCCGGCCCGAATCGGTCTTCGAATTCGCGCGGGCTCGGTTTCTCATTCGCATGCGCCCGCAGGCTCGCACGCTTTGCGTGCGCAGCGCAACCGTTCGAGAGGAAAACGCGAATGAGCAAGGAAAACCGAAATCTACCCTTCGAGGGTGAAGCGCTCGAAGACCTCGGGCGACCGTTCGGACGGCAAGGCGACATTTATCGCTGGCTGCGCGCCAATTTCGATTTCGTCGAGAACTGGCGGATTCGACTGAGTCCGACCTGGGACACGATCGCGGCGAAGATTTCGAAAGCGGGCGTCGTGAACCGGAATGGAAAGGGACCAACGGGACGACTGGTGCGGCGAATTTGGCAGCGTGTGTGTCGCGACGTGGCGGCCGAACGAGAACGCGAAGCGGCCGAGCAGGCGGCGCGGGACGCGCTGGCGGAGCGGCGGCGCAGCTATCCGTCGAGACAGCCGGCGGCGGGGCCGTCGTTGGTGGAGGCAACGGGGCGGGCGCTCGTGCCCGTGGGCGCGGCTCAGACGGCAGTGGCGACGACGGCGGCTGCGGATAAGAAAAAGGAGATCGAGGAAAAGAAGAAGGCGGCGAGGCGAAAACTGCAATGCTTGTCGGGGTTGAGGCCGATGTCGGAATTTTTGGAGGGTTGACAGCTTCAGATACGCGCAGGGTCGCGCGACGCTCGTTTCGAGCGATGGGGCGGGAACAGCCGCTCCGTCGCGATAGGCGGAAAGGGAATTGCTATGACCCTGTTGGATATGGAGACGACCTCGCCGGGCGCGGATCGACAGCTTGTGTTGGCGGTTCGCCATGGACGAGGGCGAACGGGCGGGAGCACGTTCGCGGATTATCTGATTCAGCGAACGCGACGCGGTGGGCGGGAGATCATCGTCGGAGACGGCGATCGTCGGAACGCGACCTTGGCGGGGTTCTATCCGCCTGGCACGGAGGGCGGGGCGCATCAACCGCCGAGCGATCAGACGCCCGATGTGAAGGACTGGATCGGCCAGCTGGTCGGCAAGATGGTGGAGGAGCGAAGCTCGCTGATTTTCGATTTGGGCGGGGGCGATCAGGCGCTGGCGGAGTTCTGCCGGGAGCTGTCGCTTTCGGAATTCTGCGCGTCGGTCGGCGTCGCGCCGCTGTCTATTTATATGACGGGGCCGGAGGTCGAGGACTTCGAGCATATCGTGACGATACATCGGTCGAAGGTGTTCGAGACGGAACGCTCGATGCTGGTGTTCAACGAGAGCCTCGTGCGAGCGGGCAAGACGCCGGAGGGCGCGTTCGACGCGATAATGGAACGGCCGGAAATCCTCGAGCTGATGGAGACGGGCACGGAAATCGTGGTGATGCCGCGGATCATTCACATCGCGGAGGTCCGCAAGGCTGGGCTCGGCTTTTACGAGGCTGTGGAGGGCAAGGCGGGTCGAGACGGGAAGCCGCTCGATCCGCTGAAGCGGTTTTCGATCAAGACGTGGCTGGATCGGATGGATGCCCAGCTGTCCTCCGGCAAGTTTCGGGAGTGGCTGCCATGACCCTGAAGGAAACGGGAAATCCGATCGAGAGCGTGGCCGAAGACGTGCGGAATTCGGCGCGGCAGGCGGAAGCGGCGGCGGCGGCGGAGGGGATCGAGCCGAATGGTCCATTGGGCGGCTTCGTCGGCGCGTTCAAGTGGGCGCTTTTGAAGCTGGCCGATCTGGTCGAGCGGTTCGACGCGTCATTGTCGGGAAAGATGGAGGCGCAGCAACAGCAGATTGTCGCGCTTCACGAGCTCGGCGAGGCGGAGATCGAGCGATTGCGTGAGGCGACGCGTCTTGCGGCGCTGACGATCCGGCAGGCGGAAGTGGTTCAGGAGACGATCGTCACCAATGTCTGCAAGGACTTGGTGAAGAATCTGGTGAGCGAGTCGAAGCAGTGGCTGGTGCTGGCGGAGGACAATATCTCTCGTCGTCGCACGCGCATTTTCGCGATGAAGATGAGCGCGGCGGCGCTGGCGCTGCTGAGTGTGAGCTTCTGGTCCGGTTATCAGATTCGCGTGTTGCAGGACGAGCCGGCTCTGCAATCGCTGGCGCGCTGTGCGAAAACGCCGATGCGGGTGGCGATACAGGGGCAGCCGACGGGCGACTGGGTGTGCAAGCTGGAGACGCTGGCTCCGCGGGAGTGGCGAGATTTGCCGGACGAGCTGAAGCGTCGATGGCTGACGTGGTGGCCGTTTTCGGGCTGAGACCGAGCCGGCGGGTCTGACACGGATGAGGGGCAGATGCGCGACGCGCGTCTGTCCCTTTCCTTTTTTCAATCGCATGTGAAGGCGAGCCGTCTCTCGATTTGCGCCTTGATGAGATCGCCATGGCACGGCTTGTCGAGCGGGGCGCCGTGACACCAGCACATGAGGATGAGGCGCTCGCCGGCGCGCACGCGCTCGGCGAGCTTTTCGGTCGCGGCGGCCATCGGACCGCCGCGCGCGAGGTCGGCGTCGTATTTCTTCTTGTAGAGCGCGATGACTTCGGCGCGGCGGGCATCGTCGCGATGATTTTGGAGAATGAAGGGATTGCCGAGGATCGGATTGCATCTGTCGATATCGACGACGGATTCGCCGGGGCGCGGCTTGGCGGCGGCGCCCTTGCGCTTGTTGCCGAGGCGGACGGTCCCCGAGGGACCGCTTTCTCGGATTTGGTCGCGTGCGGCGGCCGCGGGAGAGGCGTCTCGATCGGGGAAGGTTCGGCCGGAATCGAGGGCGTTCATTCGCGTGTCTCCTGTCAGAGTGGCGAATCCGAAGCGCTGAGAGCGTTCGGTCATTCGGGGGCGGGGGGCTTCTGTCTGGCGCGGCGATAGGAAGCCTTGCCTTTTTTCGGCGCGACGATTTTAGGGCGGGCGTCGAGAGCGGTCTCGGCGCCGGCGTTGGCGGCGCGTCGGCGCAGGGCGCGGGCGGCCTGGTTGATCGGGCGGGCGATGGGCCGGCGGGAGAGAGGCATAGCGATGACTTTCGTGGTGGCGCGGCGAGCGGCGAGCTACCATTCGCCATAGAGTTCGCCGTCCTCGAGGCGCCAGACGTCCCAGTCGAAGCCGGAGGACGTCCCGTCGCTGTAGAAGGCGCGGCCGGTCACTTTCAAGACGGCTCCTCCTTCGAGCGAGGCGACGTCGTCGTCGATCTCGACGCGCACGCAATTTTCGGATGACGTCATGAGGCGCGCGACATAGGCTTTTGCGGTTTCCGCGGTGAGCTGCATGGGTCGCTCTCTTGGTCGGGTGGATAGGTCAATGAAATGCGGAAGCCTTGCGGTTTCCGCTGGTCGTGCGTCAAGCGTCGAAGGCGGCGATTTCGGCGTCGGGCGATTTTCGCTCGGCGGGTTCGGCGTGATCGGCGGCTTTCACGAACTGGGCGACGAAGGTGAAACTCGTTCCCGAATTGCCGTTGAACGGTTTCCAGTATCCGCGCAGGTCGAGCGTTGCGCCGATCGCGTATCCGGCGACGATCGTGTCGAATTCGTCGCGGCTCAAGTGATCGGGGGCGTACCAGACGGCGCGGGCCTCGCGGCCGTTCGGCTGGTCTCCATAGAAATGGATGGCGCGGTCGCCGGCGATGGTGAAGCGGGCGTCGGGGTGGTCGGTGAGGGTGACGCGGAGGGCGTCGCGGGAACGCAGGAGGCGGCGGGTATGGTCGGCGGCGATGGCGTCGGCGCGGCGTCGCTGTTCCTGCTCGCGCTGCTCGGCTGCGTTCGGGCGGCGGAGCTTGCTGAAGTCGAACATGTCGTTCTCCATCGAGATCGCGAGAGAGGGAGGCGGGGCGCTTTCGCTCCCCGCCCGCGGCGGCTTCAGCCGAAGGCTCCCAATTCGGCGGCGGCGGACTTGCGCTCGACGGTCTCGCCTTCGCTCTGGGCGACGTAGGGCTTCCAATCCTCGCCGGTGATTTCGAGGTAGGCGTCGATGGCGCCGTGGGCGGCGGCGAGCAAGGCGTAGGACTGCATAGCGAGATCGGCGGCGAACTGGCGGGCGCGCTGGGCCTTGCTCTCGAAGCCGGCGGGGGCGTCGCGATCCTCGTCGCGGATGTCGTTGGCGAGCTTGGCGGTAAGGGCGCGGGCTTCGGTCAGCTTGTCGGAATAGAAGCGGCCGGCTCCCTGGGCGGAGGCGACAAAGGTTCCGACGACGCGCTGGAAGTGCATTTGCGCGGCCTTTTCATTGAGGGCGTCGTCGAAGGCGAGCGCGGTTTCACGAAGGAGCTTTTCGTGGGTTGCGCGGATGCCGAGGTAGTCGGGGGTGGAGAGGCCGAAGGCGGCGGCGATGCTGACGGCCTGTGCGTCGGTGGGGCAGAGGAGGCGGGCGGCCTCGAAGGAGATTTGCGGACGAGCGGGACGCGCGTTCTTGTTGGCTTTGGCGGCGACGGCGGCGGACTTCTGCGGACGATTAGCCATGACGAATTTCCTTCTTTTGCAATGGACTGGCCCCTTGCCAGTGCCGAGGCCCGGCCCTTCAGGGCCGCGCCTTGGCATTGGCATGGGAGCCAATGCCGCGCGTCCTAAGCGGAGCAGTCAAAGAATCGCGCGCCTTCGCGCGACCGCTCTGCGGCGCGGAGCCACGCACAGGCGGCGGCGCCTCGAAGCGCCGACGACGAGCATGGCGAGCGTTCTTGACGGCGACGCTGGGCGCGCCAGAGAGACGGCCGAGGCCGGGCGCAGTCCCGGCGTCGGCTGGGAAAGAGATTTCGTCCTTATGAGAGAGGCGCAGCGTCGCTCGGGAAGGGCATGCGGAGGCATGCGCGGAAACGCATCCGCGCGCGGAAGCGCGCTGGGGAAGAAGGTCTTCAGGCTCTTGGAAGGCTAAGGATTATTCGCGTGGCGGGCCGGCTGGCGCGAAAGCGATCGTGACCCGCAGGGACGAGACGTCGCTTGCGACGGCTCGGTGAGCGCCGCCGGCGGCGCGAGTAGAGCGCGGTTCCGATATATCGGAATTCGCCCATCTCTCTCATGGATGAAAAGCTTTCCGACGATGAGGAGTTCGAAGGCGGCGGAGAGCTCGAAGCGCACTGGACTCGGCGGCAATCCCGAGACGGTTTCGAACTTCGCCTACTCCAGGTCATGACAACAGACGCAGAGCTTGTTGCCGTCGGGATCACGGAAATAGGCGCCATAGTAGTCGGGATGGTATTGCGGTCGCAGCCCAGGCTCGCCTTCGCAGTGAGCGCCATTCGCGATCGCGATGCCGTAACATTTGTCGACGGCGGCTCGTGTCGGAGCGAGCAATGCCACCATCTGCCCATTTCCTGCCGAGGCGCATTCGCCCTCGTAGGGACGTCCGATAAGGAGAAGCGGCCGCGCGGCGTTCGCTGGTCGCCAGCCGGCCCAGGTTTTCTCCGGCTCCGCAAATTTGAGCGGGAAGCCGAGTTCGTCCATGATGACAGAATAGAAGGCGAAGGCGCGGGGGAAATCCGTGACGCCGATGAAGACGTGCGACAACATCATTTCGATCCATTCAGGTTCAAGAGATTGCAATTTGGCCCAGCGAAGCGCGCCGAGACAATCCGGTTCGGCGCTGGCCTCTTCGCCAAACTGGCTAACTGACGAAAGGAACTGCGCAATGCCTGTCATTACCGTTCGGATCGGCAAAGGCCGCCCCGCCGAGACGAAGCGGGCGGCCGCGCGAGCGATCACCGACGCCGCCGTGGCGACGCTGGGCGTAAAGCGCGAATGGGTGACTGTGCTATTCGAAGAATATGATCGAGAGAATTGGGCGACAGGCGGAGAGCTGCATATCGACAAGTTCGGCCATGGATTTGGGACCGGAGGTTCGAAGGACAGCTGACGCCTGGAGCGCAGGGCGATGATTGGACGGCGGGGACCTTTCGATCCCCGCCGCTCTGGCTCAGCCGAAGGCTCCCAATTCGGCGGCGGCGGACTTACGCTCGACGCTTTCGGTCTCGCTGTGGGCGATGTAGGGCTTCCAATCTTCGCCGGTGATTGCGAGATAGGCTTCGACGGCTCCCTCGGCGGCGGCGAGGAGGGCGTAAGCCTGCATGGCGAGATCGGCGGCGAACTGGCGAGCGCGCTGGGCCTTGGACTCGAAGCCGGCGGGGGCGTCGCGATCCTCGTCGCGGGCGTCGTTGGCGAGCTTGCTGGTGAGGGACCGGGCCTCGGACAGCTTTTCGGAGTAGAAGCGTCCGGCTCCCTGGGCGGAAGCGACGTAGGTACCGACGACGCGCTGAAAGTGCATCTTGGTGGCGGTCTCGTTGAGCGCCTCGTCGAAGGCGGTCCAGGTCTTGCGGAGCAGCGTGTCGTGGGCCTCGCGGATGCCGGAGAAGTCGGGCACGGAGAGGGCGAAGGCTGCGGCGACGTTCGTCGCGACCGCGTCGTCGGGGCAGAGGAGGCGCGCGCTCTCCAGAGAGATCGGGGGGCGAGCGGGCTTATTGCGTTTCGCAGCGGACGTTTGGGGACGCTTGGTCATGATCGTGATCCTGATTATCTGGGCCGGGGGTTTCGCCGGCCCGATGCCGGTTTGTTCCCCTCGGTGCGATCCCTGAAAGCCTGGCCTAGAGAGCGGGCCTGCACCCGCAGCCGGCGCCCATCGGGCGGCGGCGGAGGGCCGTAGCAAAGCGGAGGACGGCAAGACGCCAATTTTTTTGTCTGGCGATGCAAAGATGTCCGGGGCGAAGAAAAGAGGCCGGCGCTTGCGCCGGACACAAAAAGAGCGCCCCGGCAGCGGCGGAAAAAAATTGGCGTCTGCCGTTGCGGGCACGGTCGGCCAGGCTTAGGGAGCCGCATAAAACCGAGGGGGCAAACCGACGCATCTGGCCTGCTGAGCGAAACACCGCCAGAGAAATCACGCGATCTTCGAGACCGAGCGCGCTCTCCCGAACGCCCCGCGACTGCGAGGCGCATCCCGCCGACCCTACGATCGACCAGCGCGCGCCGACGACTGCCGACGCGCGCGACGAACCGTCGATTGCCGCGGCCTCGGCCTCGATCTCCCCCGACGACCGCCCGCGGCCCATGACGCGCTCTGCAACCGGACCGCCCACGGCGCTCGCCGAGACCGCCGACTCCAGCACATCGGCGCATCGGACGGACCGAGGCGCGCACTGCCGGGAGCCAGCTTTCTCGGAGACAGCGACGAGGCTTCGACCCCGACAGCGCGCTCGCCATCGACAGCGAGGAGGTCGCGCCCGCCGTGCGAGAGAGCCTTGGCCAGCGCTCGCCTTCGCGCCGAGCCATGCAGGGCTATGCCTGCCGCCTGCCGTGGAGCCGTCTCGCCGATCGCATCGGCGGGATTGTGAAGGCCACGTCGCCGCGAGATCGCGGCGAGCGCAAATCCGAAGCGCTTCCGAAGGGGCGCCCGGCCCCCAACGGCGGGATCGAAAGGCGCCCGCCTCTGTCCGCGCGCGTGAGCCCGCTGGGGAAACGGCCGTCGTCAGGCCTTTGGAATGCAGGGATTGTTCGCGCGTCGGATCGGTTTGCGCGAAAGCGATCGTGACCGGAACGGCCGAGACGTCGGTTGCGACGGCTCGGTGAGCGCCGCGCGCGGTGCGAGTAGAGCGCGGTTCCGATTTATCGGAATTCGCCTATTGGTGGATAATCGGAGCGACTGGAATGAATCTCGTGAGGGCGGCCACGGCTCCGACGATGGTTCCGACCAAGACGAGGGTCTGAAATCCGATTGCGCTGATGACCCATTTGAGGGTGTTGGCGTTTACCTCGGTGATTTTTCGATCGAGGCCTTCGATTTTGAGTTCGAGGCGGTGCTCCGCGCCGTCGATCTTCTGATCGAGTCGGTGCTCGACACTCTCGATTTTGGCTTCGAGATCGGACTTCAATTCGCCGATTTTGAGCTCGAGGCGGTGCTCGACGGCGTCGATTTTCTGATCGAGCTTATGGCTGGCGGCCTCGACATCGGCTTTGGTCGCGGCCTGGGTGTCGACCAATTCGGCGAGCGCCGAGACTTGCTCGACGGAGAAGCCGGAGGCCTGGAGTTTGAGAATAGCAGCAGCGCTCATGGTGTGAATCCTATCATGGAGATGGAGACGGGAGAAGGGGGCGGGGCGTGAGGGAGCTCACGTCGTAGAGGCCGGGAACTCGTGGGGCTATCCCCAGCCGACATGAGTGGCTCCGGCTTCCCTGCTTTGCTGGACGAGAATGGCGAGCTGGTGGAGCCGTCGATTGAGATAGCCTTCCACGCGACCGCAATCGATGACTGTGAGTCGGCCGGGCGCCTGGTCGACTGTCACGGGAATTTCGATGGAAGGGCGTCCGGTAGAATTCCGCAAAGCGGCGGTGAGACGGCCGAGGAACGCGGCGATGGGTTGTGGGGGCGCGGACCACAGGTCTTCGAATCCCAAGATGGAGAGAAGATCGGAAGCGTTCGCGTTGGAAAGTTCGAAAGTCTCGCTCTCGGCTCCGGCGAAGACGTACCGATTGGCAACGGCGTCGAAGACGTAGGGAAAGAAGCTGACGGTCATGATGGGCTCCGGCGGTTGCGGAGAGAGCTTGTCAAAGATCGAAGCGTCTCCTGTTTCGTTCGGGACTATTCCTCGAACACATTCCCGCTGAGCCGCCGTCGGGGCGCGGGGGCAAGGGGCGCGCTTTAGCGCGCCTCGCCTTGCCCTTGCGGCCGCGCCCCGATGGTGGCAATCGCGCTTTCTCCTTTCTTCTTCAGACGATTACGTCTTCTTGTGCTCGGCGATTGTTGGCCGCGCTGCGAGCGAACGGCTTGCTGCATCGGGGCGGTCGGCCGCGCCGATCGACCGAATTCGAATTTCGCTTTTTGGTTTCAACATTCGCACCGATTTCGGGGAGCCTGTCGGCCGCGCGTCGGAATTCCGGCACGGGCTGGAGCGACTCGCGGCGAGGACTGCGAAATGGCGATCTTCTATCTCAATGTCATCACGGTGAGCCGGTCCGTCGGACGAAACGCAGTGGTCGCGGCGGCCTATTGTTCGCGGACACGACTGCGAGATCCTCGGCGAGAGACAGTCGCGGATTTTTCCGCCCTGGGCGACATCGAGCATTCGGAGATCTTGCTTCCCATTGGCGCCCGGGCCGAGTGGTCAGATCGCGCGACCTTGTGGAGCGAGGTCGAGGCCGTGGAAAAGCGCGACGACGCTCAGGTCGCGCGGGAGGTCGAGATCGCGATCCCGTCCGATCTGTCGAGAGCGGACAGGATCGCGCTCGCGCGTGAATTCTTCAATGAACAATTCGTCGAAAGGGGGATCATCGTCGATCTGAACATTCATCGCGCGGAAGGGGCGGACGGCGTCGAACGCTCCTACGTGCAGGGGCTCTTCTCGATGCGGGAGATCGTCGAGGAGGGCTTCGGAAAGAAGCGGACGGATTGGAAAGACGCCAAGCTCTTGTCGAAGTGGCGTGAGCGCTGGACCCTTCTGTCGAACAAATATCTGCTCGCCGCGGGCTGCGGTCAATTGATCCGCGCCGGAGCCGATGCTGTTCGCGAGCGCGCGTTGGAACCTTTTTTCGAGGATGAGCAGATCGAGCGACGCGCGGAAAATCAGGAAATCGCGTGGCGCAACGGCGAGCGACTGCTGGGGGAACCCGAGCTGGCGCTGCGTGCGTTGACGCGCGCGGGCACGACATTCACCTACGGCGAATTGATCGCGTTCGTGAGCAAAAACACTGCAGGAAAAGAGCAATTCGAGACGGCGCGGGCGCGCGTGGAATGTTCGGTCGAGCTGGTCCGACTCGCCGACGGCGAGAGTTTCAGCACGCGGGGCCTCGTCGCGACAGTGCAATGCGCACCCAGCCAAAGCGGCGCCATTGCTGTGGCTTCCGGCGGCCTCGACGCGGCGGAGACGAGCCGGACGCTGAAGGAGGCGATCTCGCAATGGGAGAGCGCGGGCCTTCGGCTTCGCGGAGTGGGCTTGACATATGAGACGGCGAAGGCGTTCGAGAAAAAGTCGGGCATCAAGAGCGTCGGCGTTCACGGGCTTCTCGGGCGATGGCAGAAAAAGCAGGATCGACTGGGGTCGACGGACGTGCTGGTCGTGAATGACGCCAAAGGCTTGAGCGCGCGGCAGAAGGAATGGATGTTGCGGGCGACGCGCGCGGCGCGGTCAAAGCTGGTGTTGGTCGACGGGACTCGACTCGTCGAAATCGACGGCGGCGCGACCGGATTGAGCCCGGAAGAAATGACGGCCGTGGGCGGTTGACGCCATTCGAGCCGGATACACATCCCTCGATCGGAGGCTCTTATCAGTGCAATAATAATAATTTGGAGAGAAGTGTCGATGAACGCCCGCATTGAATTGACGGATATCGATCGCCCGCGCGAACCATTGGAGGTCGAGGTGGTGGAATCGAACGCGCGAGCGATGGTCGTGGCGGTTCCCGGCACGATCATGAAATTCGAGCTGCGCCTCTCGCAGGATGGCGCGTCGTTCGAGGGAGCCATCGGCGGGCGGTATTTCCGCTTCGATCCGAGCGCGTCCACGACGCGAGAGGGAGAGAGCGCGGCGACGAAGGGGAGAAAAGTCGCCGCCGCGTGACTTTTCCTCTTATTTTCAATATGTTGTCGTTGCATTCCGAACTCGCGTCTGATCTGATGAAACAATCAGCGACAGGAGAGTGGCCATGCGCATCGAATTGACGCCCGGCATGACGAACGTCATGCGCTTTCCGATCGAGCGGCGCGCAAAGCCGTCGATGGATCTCGTGCGCGATATCGCGCCGGATTCGCGAGAAGTCTCATGGGTGATCGAGTCGTTCGGATTCAACGACGACATCGACGGCCTACGCGACGGCGCCGACCAGGAAATGGCGGATTACATCGCGCACAATGGATGTCGCTCGTCGAGCTCGAAGCACGAGGCGGATTTCGACCAGATGCTGCGCCCATTTATCGAACGCGCGGTGTCGCTATGCGGCGAGGCGCATGACGCGTCATTGGCGGCGGTGAAGGCGCAGCGCCAAGCGGTCGAGGCGGAGACGGAAGGCGGCTACTGGCTGACGCCGCTCAACGAGCGGGCGTCGGCGCGGACCTACTACGCCGCGCGATTGCTGGTCGACGCGCATGTGGCGTGTCAGCGCGCGGCGGGCGCGTCGCGCGCGATCGAGATGGCGAAGCGCGGCGAGACCTGGGCGCCGTTCGATTTGCACGCGGAAACGCTCGCAATGTGCGTCGACGAGATCGCGGCGAGGTCGTCGAATCGTTGAAGCGCTCGCCATAGAGCGCGCACCGAAATAGGGACGAAGGGAGGCGTAGCGCCTCCCCTCCGGTCTTTCGATCAGTAGGGAATGGCGTCATCCGGACTGGGAGACCCGGTCCTTTGCCGGCGTCCGACGGAGCCCTCCCGCGCCTCGGCGTCGCGGTGCTCACCGTCACGATTGTCGGCGGCCTGCGCGAGGCGCGAGAAATCATTGCAGATGAGATCGACGGTGAAGACGCGCTCGCCATCGTCACGCTCATAGCTGTTCTGGCGGACGCGGCCGCGTGCGTGAACGAGATCGCCCTTGCCGATATGTTTTTCGATGTAACGCGCCGTGGTGGCCGAGAAAACAACGACCTCGTTCCAATGCGCGTCGTCCCGCCACTCTCCACCCTCGTCCTTGTAGGAGTAGTTGGACGCGATGGTGACGTGCGTGGTGGAGCCGACCTTCTTGACCACGCCGACGCGTCCGATGATCTGAAACTCTGCTATGTTTCTCATTTCATTTCTCCGAGCGGGGCCGCAGCCCGTTGCACGGCGTTCACGAACAGCCGGAAAGACGAGCCGGAGCCTCCGGCCGGAAGGCCGGAGGTCGAGCTTCAGCGCTGAGCTCCTGGAGCCGCTGAATTTTGATCCGCGGGGAATGTCCGCGCGGGGGAGCCCCGCCGTTCGAGGCGGGGCGGCGCGGACAGGGGAAAATTCTGCGGCGCCTGGAGCCGAAGGACTCGAAGACGGCTGTAAAACGCCGGCGTGCAATCGGGCTTTCGGCTTCTCGCTCGATTTCGATTCTTCATTCTTCCCTTTTTCAAAATTCCTCGCATCTCGCAGGGGCTACGCTGCGGCGCGCCCGAAGGAGCGGCGGCCGGTCTCCGCAGCCGGGAGCCCTCGCTGTCGGTGATTGCCAAAGGCGCGGCGACGACACACTCACGAAGATCCGTGACGGCGAATTCGCGGTTGACAGGAATTTCACATTCGCGCCGAGGGGAGCAATGTTGAGAGCCTTCTGCAAAAGGAGGTCTCATGTTGCGAAAGATGAATGTGTCCCCTCCGCGCGACGGAGGTGGAGGAAATGGCGGTCGGCGCAGTCGACGCGGCGACTCATGCCGATTGATCGTGACGGCGCTGGCGGCGGTCGCTGGATGGCCGCTCTTGGGGACGGCGCCGGCACGGTCGGACCCCACCCCCGTCGTCGAACGTGGATTGCCCGCGGCGGTGATCCCGACCTATCGCGAGAAGGGAGCGCCGAATTTCAGCTATCCGACCGGCGGAACGGATACAGGTGGCGGGAACGGAGGAGGAGGAGGAGGAGGAGGAAATGGCGGCGGCCAGGGCTATAATGGCGACGGCGGAATTGGCTCGGGCTCGATCGCGACCGACTACAGCCAATACAATGGCCAGAGCGTCGGAAGTGGTCAGTGCGTCGCGCTGGCGCAAGCGACGTCGGACGTCGGCCTCACGTCGACCTGGGTTCCAGGAGAGCGTGTTCAGGGGGCGACCGACATTCCCGAAGGGACCGTAATCGCGACATTCGGTGAAGACGGAACCTACACGAACACGCCGGGCCAAAGCCACACGGCGATTTACCTCGGTCAGAACGACCAAGGCATTCAAGTCATGGATCAGTGGGTGGATCATCCGGCGAGCGTAAGAACGATCGGTTGGACGACGCATAACGCATACGAATCAGGGAGCCAATTCTATGTCGTCTCTCACTAAGATAGCCGCATATTTGTCGTTGTTGCTGATGGCGCCGGGGATCGCTCACGCGTTCGCGCCTTGCAAGGGAAACTTGAGTGGAATCGAGGTAATTGAAGGGTCGTATGATCCTCCGGGGTACCAACCTCCCGACAGCGAGTCCTATCGGCCGACCGGCAAATGGCCCGACAATTTGATAGAACAAGGCTGGCATAACTTGCGAAGGGCAAAGCGGCCCGTGAGCGTTTTGTGTCGCTATGCAAGCGGACAAAAGGAAAAAATAGTTTTGCCGGAAGGTACGAACGATTGCGTATTGAGGAATGGCCGCTCTGGTCTCTTCGTCACTTGCAAGTGAGCCTTCAAGGCGGCGCGGCATTTCGCCGATAGACAATTGCGCGTACGCGGCCGGGAGATGCGAGGCATTTCCCGGTCGCGCGAATCTTTTCACCGCGAGCGGACGTATTATCGATCGAGCGTGAATTTTCCCGAACGGCCGACTCCCAATTCGCGCATGTGGGCCGCACCGTTGCAGTGCGGACGATCTTGGAGCGGCCGCACTGCAATTCGGGAGCCTTTCATGAATAAGGAATCGTCGGCGTCACGTCTTCATCTGAACGTAAGTGGGGTTTCGAGCTCTCTCGTCGGATTGCTTGCGGACGCCCTTTCGATAGCGATCGGAGCGGGTGCGCTGGGAGGCGCTGTCGCCGGCATTGTCGTGCTTCTGTTGGACGGCCCGAGCGCAATTCGAGGGCGTATGCTCGACGCGCCATTCATTCATCCTACTTCTCGCGTGAGCGACGATTTGGCGCGACTATTCGACAGAAGTGCGAGAGAGCGAAGCGAAGCTTTGGAATCCCAAGTCCCAGGCATGAATCTGTCGCAACATGAGCGGACGGCGCCGCACTCGACTCTTCTGCGCGGTGAATGAACTCGGGATCGTTTGAGGCTCGCAAATCAAGAGAGCTTCGAGGGGACGCATTCTCGACACACTCCGGCGCCCTCTGCGTCCGATTCTAGTCGCCAGCGCCGGGCATATCCCCATTACGCGGCGATAGGTCGAAGCGGCAAATTGCGATGTGACAATCGCGGCAGGGTCGGATAGACCGTCGCTTGCTTGCACATGCCGAGATCGTCGTGAAGGATCAGGGTGCGGACGGCGATCTTGCGGATGCGCCCATCGCGGAGGGACCGCACGAGCGCGAGATCGGAGCGGCCGCTCACAAAGACGTCTTCCCATTTGCCGGTGGTGACGCTGCGGCGGGAGGCGGCGACGACGCCATTCAAAAACGCCAAAACAATCCAGGGATCGCGGCACACAGGCATCCCGCGAAATCGGTCGCGCCAATAGGAGTCGTTCTGCAGATAGTAGATGGATCCGACGGCGATGACGCCGACGCCCTTCGGATTGTCGCCGCCCTGACGGCGCTGTGCATAATATTGTCGAATCATTTCGTATCTCCAAAGCTAGAGGCGTTCCGTCGGAAGTCCTCCGTGTCAGTCCGCCCAGGCGCCGACACGAAGAACGGAACCATCTTTGAAAGCGACTCGAACGCCGACGCCGCATTCGATTTGGGTCTTCGCGTGATCGATTTCGAAGGACCAATTTCTTTCGATCAGGCTCATGGCGTATTCGACGGTCATCTTTTCGCTGTCTTCGCCGTCGAAGGCGAATTGCGCCAGATGCGCGATGCTCGTGGTGCTGCGGAATATTTCGGCGGTGACATCGACGTGTGTCCTGGCCATCTTCGAGTCTCCTGGAACCGGCCTACTGAATGGGCCAGGCCGAGAGAACGGGATTGACCACCATGTCGCTCTCATGCACGATCAGGCGGCCCTGAAGATCCTGTCGTGGTGGCTATGGATGGTGGGATGACAACGCCACATCATTGGCCATCTTCCTCCGATGTCGTCTTGGATGGCGATTGAGCAGGAGAGGCTGGCGTATTGAGGTCGATTTTCTCGACTTCGTTGCCGTCGTCGTCCAGCAACACGCAATAGACGCGCGTTCGAACGAGATTGTCGGGTTCGAGGCGGGCGCTCTGCCCGTCAGGCAGGGAGACACAATTGGACGATTTTTCCCGTGCGCGAGCATGGGCGCCGACGAGGATTTTTGCGCCGTCTCGGGCCGTGGAAGCGGCGACTTTGAATTCTGCGCAGTCGCTTTCCACCTGCTCTTCGACGAGAAGGATGCGGTAGGTCGGCATTCGGGCTCTCCATAGGTCGAACGGCTATGAACGCGCGGGGCTTTGCGCCGTGATCTCGGTCGCCTCCGTGAGAATGCGAACGAGGTCTCGTGTCTCGTCGAAGGTGAGACTCGCGTGTCCGAAACTGTCGCCGAACCGAAATTGCACGGCGACGATACGCGGCGACTCGTTATAGACGCGAATGCAATCTTGCGCATTCATCGGTCTCTCGGACTTGGGAACGCGTTTCAGAAGTGGAGCGCGCCATCGCGCCGCAATTTGCAGTATCGCATCCATCGTCGGGCTTCCTTCGATTTCGGTTAGTCCTCGGCCTCGGCGCGGGAATGCCGAATTGTGAACGGTTCGCTGCGGTCGAACAGACTCGCGAAGGCGGCTGCTTCTCCTGCCTGAAGCGCGAACTGGTCGGCGAGCCGCAATGCCGCGTCTCCCGTCGGGAGCAGCGATTTCGTCTCCGGCGTCGGGGGAGCGGCCGCCAGCTTGCGGAATTCGGCTTCATGATCCTTGAAGCGCTCCGCCGCGACGCGGCAGATATTGGCGAGCGTGGCGAGATCGTGTTCCGTGATGAATTTCGATTTCATCGGGGTTCCTCATGATTGGGTCGAGAGTCGTCGGACACGAGCGCGCGAATTTTCTCGATCGCCGCATCCGCGTCGCGGCGGCTGAGGTAGGACGTTTCAAAGAGATCGTAGCCCTCAGTCCTCGGCTGAGGACGGGGCGATCGGCTGTTGGTCAAGGAGTCGATGCGCCAGCTCCCATCCTGGAATTGAAAGGCGTACATGGTCGGAGCTCCCTTCCTCGACGGCTACCTCGACATGGACGCGGCCGGCTTGAATCCGGCCGCGCCGTCGCTGCGCTCAGGCGAATTCCTCCGCTTGGTGATCCTCTTCGGGATCGGGATCCTCGTCGGAGGCGCCGATCTCGGGATCGGGGCCGTCGACATTTCCGTCATCATCCTCGGCGCCTTCGGTCGCCCGGGTCATCTCGCTCGCGATCTCCTCCTCGGAGAGGGCGAAGCGCGCGGCGGGAAGAATGTAGGTTCCCCCGGAGACGTGCTCGATGAGAGCGGCCCGCGTCTCCTTGGCGCGCGGACGCGGCAGCACGGAGTGCTGCGCGGCGGCCTTTTCGAGCGCAGCCTTCGAAAGCGACGACAGAAAATCGTCCGTCGCCATATTGGGTAGATGTGCATCCGCGCCGATCGCGTCTCCGACCAGGCGCGCAACGACGCCGCTCGAATGATAGCCGGGGCGGCAGTTGAGCACATGTGCCAGCATGTCGCGCGCCGCCTTCCGAACGAGGGCGGCGTCCTGGGTGATGCGTCCCTCATTGGCGAGCCGATGCGCGAGACCTCGACGCAGGCGCGAGGAGTAGCCGCTGGCTTTCACATCGACATTGTCGGCGGCGAAGGCGACGACGAGCAGACCGAGAAGCGTGAAATCGTCGATCTCGTTTTCCGCGAGCGCTCGGACGAGGGCGTCGGTGCGGAAATCGCCGATGATCGCGAGACCCTTTTGCGTGATCTCAGGACGAGTACGCGCGGGCTCGGAGAGCGTCTCGACGCCGTTGCCGGAGGCTGCAGTCTTTCCCTTCTTCGGCTCCGCCTTGGGCATGCGGAAGATGATTTCCTTCACCGATCCGTCGCGGGTGTCGACGTAGCGGCCGATCGTGTCGCTCTTTCTCGGCTGCCCCCAATTGCGCTCGGCCTTCGGCGGCAGCTTGCCCTGGCCGTATTCGTCAATTTGCAAAACGACCCCATTTTTCGGGAGATTGGATTCGACCCATGCGGCCTGCGCGGCGAAGAACGCCTCGACCTGCGTGGTATAGCGGTTGTCCTGATCGCCCTGCTCGAACAGATCGTCCTCCCACACGATGCCGAAGGCCTGCTCTTCGTCGGGACCGAATTTCGCGATCTTGGCGTAAAGACGCCGCTTGGTCAGGGCGCGAGCGACTTCGTGCCAAATGACCGTCTCTTGGCCCTTCTTCGGCTTATGCTTCTTCCAGACGGAAGCCTGCTCGTCGGCGCCGGCGGCGGCGATGGTGCGCAGATGACTTTCCTGCGGCATGTCGCCCTTGGCGATCTGGTCGAGCATGTCCGGATGGATATTGGCGAGCAAGCGCAATTTCTTGATCGTCCGCACGGGCAGGGCGAGAGCGCCGCCGATCGCCTCTTCCGTCCAATGGTCCGAAATGAGCGCTTCGATCGTGCGCCATTGGTCGACCGGCGACATCTGAACGCGGACGACGTTCTCGGAGAGCGCGCGGAGATTGTCGGCGCCGTCGTCGGGGCCGCGGACGAGGACGAGAATTTCATTCAAGCCGGCTCCGATGGCGGCGCGCACGCGCCCATGGCCGGCGACGATGACGAGACCGTCGCCGTCGGGACGCACCACGGGCGGCTGCGTGATGCCGGTCGCCTTGATATTGGCGATCATCTGCCGATCGGCATGCTCGCTGGGAGCGACGCGCCGGGGATTGCTGGGATTGGGCTTGAGATTGCGCGGGTCGACATGATGCAGTTCCATGGCGATGATCTCCTCTTCGCTTTTACAAATTGCCGATCTTCTTCTCGAAGACGAGGATCGAACGCCCCGATCGCGGACGGCGGGGCAAGGGCGCGCGGCACGCGCGGGAGCGGAGCGACGCACTCTTGCGGCGACGGCGCGCATGGGGCAGATCACCTTTTTTCTTCATCCCGATTTTCGTGTTTGTTCCGCTCGGCGCACCCCTATCCTCGACGATCGGCGCGAGGAGGACTGCCGTTCATTCGGAGAATTCAAATCGCGATCCTTGGCGCAGGACCGTCGACGGCTCGGGCGCTGTCGGCGGCGCCTGGTCGGGTCGCGCATCTGGTCGAGGCATCGGCTCGTATTTGGCTTTCAGACGCTCGAGCAACTCGCGCTCTCGACGAGTGACGTCACTGTCGCGCTGCGCCTTTATGATCGCGAGAAGGTTCGCCGTCGTGATCCGCGATTGGGCGACGATCTCCACGTCGCAAAATGTAAATTCCGCGGAGCCAAAACATGGCCATTTCAGCGTTTGTTCGAGGAATTCTGCCTTCGTTTCCAAATCCAAAAAGAAGTGCTCGAAGATCCGATCCTCCAAATCGCGAATGCGACGGCTTATTGCGGACGGGGAAACATCGAGCGCCATTCCGGCTCTGCGGAAGCTCCGCAGCGGCAACGACGTAGGAGAGATGGCGAAGCTCGACGTCGATCCTCTTCGCCATCCCTGACGCAGCTCACGCCGCTTGTCGGGAGGCGTAGGGACTCGTTTCGGGGCGGTCGGACTTTGGCGTCATATTCCAGCGTCCCTTGGACCGGGCCGGAAGCCGTGCGTCCGTGCCTGCCACGTCGTCCCCAGCGCGATCAACGCGAGCGGCGCCACGAGCCCCGGGAGGAAGGCAGCGCCAAGATGATCGACCGCCAGCCCCCCCGCGAGACCGCCTACCGCCACAGCCAGATTGAAAACGGTTACGAGGATTGACTGTGCAACATCGGCATGTTCGTCGGCGCAGTCGGCCAGCGCCGTCTGAAGCAAGGTTGGCGCACCTCCGAAAGTCGCGCCCCAAAGTCCGATCCCAGCCAGCATCATGAAGGACGATCCGTGCGCGGACGTGAGCAGCGTCGCCGCAATGGCGAAGACGGCAAGGCTTAGAAGGGTGGCGCCGCGCAGATGGCGATCCACCAATAGTCCCGTCCCCCAAATCCCGGCAATCGAGGCTATGCCAAACACGAGCAAAGCCTCATCGACGCGCATGGTCGCCCCGGTCGCAGCAAGGAAAGGCGAGACATAGGTGTAGAGGATATTGTGCGCGAAAATCCACGCAAGCAGCACCAACAGGACCGGACGAATGCCGGGGAGGGCGAAGACACGGCAGATCGACAGCCGCTTGTCCTGCGATTGACCAGGGAAATCGGGTACGCCGAGCCGAACCCAAGCGAGCAGGATCAGCGCGGCCGCAGACATCGCCCAGAACACCAGTCGCCAGTCGGCGAGCGTGCCGAGCCAGGCGCCCAGCGGGACGCCGAGCGAAAGCGCGATTGGCTGTCCGACGCCGACGATCGCCAGCGCCCGCCCCTGAAGATGCGGTGGAGCAAGACGCCGGGCATAGCCCGCGACGAGCCCCCAAACGATACCGGCGGCCATGCCGGCGACGAAACGTGCGACCAGCGTCAGGCCGTAATGGGTGGAGAGCGCTGTTACGCTATTGAAAATCAGCAGTCCGGCAATGGCGAGCAGGAACAGTGGGCGGCGGTTCCAGCTCCGCGTCGCGGCAATCACGGGGATCGCGGCGACGACGGAGCCGAGCGCGTAGAGCGTTACCGTCTGCCCGGCCATCGCCTCAGACACACCGAGGCCGCTGCCGATCTGTTGTAACAGACCGGCAGGCATCGTCTCGGTCATGATGGCGAGAAAGCCCGCGACCGTGAAGGCAAGCAGGCGACCGATGGGAAGATGGCCAGGCGCGACACGCTCTTCGACCACGGCGGATAGGTGGGCGGACATCGGCACGTCCTTCATACAAGAAAGGTCGCGGCGATATCCTTGTCGCCATGAGCTTCGGCGATGGCGCGCTCGAACCGGGACAGGCCCGCCTCGGCGAGATCGGCCCGCATGCCCGTCCCGGCAAGCGCATCAATGACGAGCCGCGTGTCCTTCGCGCCATTCTCGACCGAGAAGCTGGTCGCAAAGTCCCCCTTCAGCATCGCGGCGCCTTTTGCGCGAAAGTAACCGCTGTCGAGCGGGCCGCCCGTGATGGCCTCGACCACCAGGGCCGGATCGACGCCGAGCGCCTTGGCGATGGCGAGCGTTTCCGCCGTGCCGTGCGTCAGCGCGAAGACATAGGCGTTCAATGCAAGCTTCAGCCGGCTGCTGGCGCCCGGCGTCCCGGACACCCAGAGGGTGCGCTGGGCGATCGCATCGAAGACGGCTCGGGCGGTGTCGCGTTCGCCTTCCGGGCCGGAGGCGATGATGGTCAACTGCCCCTGCTCGGCAGGCTGGCGCGTGCCGAGCACCGGGGCATCGTAAAAGACGAGACCGTGATCGTCGGCGAACCGGACGAGCGTCTCGTTCGCCTCGACGCCAACGGTGCTGAGTTGGAGCCAGACGGCGGCCGTTGCGAGGCCCGCCTGTGCCGCGGTCATCGCCTCGCTCACGGCCGGACCATCCTTCAGCACGGTGACGATGACCGTCGCGCCGCAGACCGCCTCGACGGCATCGTCAAATGATGCGACGCCGTCTGCGGCAAGCGCCCGCGCCTTCTCCGGCGTGCGGTTCCAGGCGCGCACGGCGAAGCCCTTCCGGGCGAGATTGCGCGCCACGGCGCCGCCGATGATGCCCGTACCGAGAATGGCGACGGTCCGGGCTGTGCTGTGGTCTGTCATGCGGATCTCCTGTTTTGAGAATTATGTAATTTTCGTTCCAGAACGAGGCAAAAAAGGGGGGTCAGTTCAATGCCCTGATCGTCTGGTCGATGATGGCGTAGAGACGGTCTCGATCGTCGGGCGTCGTGGTTCTGGCCAGCACACGCAGCCCCTGCACCGCGTTGAAGACGAAAAGCGCCAGCGCCGCGGCATCGTTGTCCGGCGAAATCTGTCCCTGACCTTGCGCACGCCGGATCGTTTCCTCGATACCGCGTAGAAGGATGGCAAAATTCTGCCGAACGAGATCGGCCGCGTGCGGATCACGACCAGCCATCTCGATCGCCATGTTCGTCGCAAGGCAGCCGCGCTTTTCCAACCGATCCAGATCCGCTTCGATGATGTCGGTCATCAGGGCGCGCAGGCCGCCGATCGGAGACGCCGTGTTGCGAAGACGATCGACATGGGCCTGTGCGTTCCGCTGATAACGACGGAGCGCCTGCTCAAAGAGTCCGTCCTTGCTGGCATAGGCGGCGTAAAGGCTGCCGCGTCCTAGCCCCGTCGCATCGACAAGATTCTGCGCCGATGTTCCCTCATAACCGTTGCGCCAGAACGTCTCCATCACGGCGTCGAGGACACGGTCTTCATCGAACTCGCGGGGACGTGCCATTGCGCTGTACCATTATTATTGAACGATCATACCATAAATGCGTCTGAGCGATCGCGTCAATGGGGCAAGCTGAATAATCATCGACCGAGCCCCCGCTTGCGGCCGAAGCTCCAGTCGATGCCGCCATCGTCGCGGGCGACGCCGGAGACGTGTTTGCCGAGCTGCTTTTCCAGGGAGGGCGTCCACAGCACGAGCTGGAACCCCCATGCCGTCATCGATCACGGCGAAGCGGCCGGAGGCGAGCGTGAGGCGCTGGCGATAGGCGCCCGCGACATAATCGCCGCCACCTGCGCGGTTGAACGGCTGCCCGGCTTCTGCGGGTGTCCCGCCGCCGCTCCTTTTACCGCCCCACCCTCGATTGGATTTCGGGCGTCGCGCTCAGAGGCACGCTGACCCGGCTGGACCGGCCTGTTGAGGAGTTCACTGCTCGTTCGGTGCTGCGGTTCGCCGCTGGGCTTCTTCCCCACCCGCCCTCGCGGACGCGCAGTTGCCCTCCGCTCGTGGTTGCTACCAACTCGCCCCACGAAGGACTTTCACCTCCAATTCGATGCCCATGCCTGGCACACCTCCCTCCGTCACGCCAAAATCGGCGGTTCACCCGTGTCTCCAGAGGGCGGCCTTATTCAATGCAAAGCTGGGGTTCCGATCCAATGAAATTTGACAGCGAACCAGGCCTTGTCGTCGGCCGAAATGGAACTTAGTCGGCATGAAGTCCGCAGCCGTCAGTTGCGGTATTCGGAGAGATCGAATAATTGCGGTCGGGAGCATCGAAGGTCTCCTGATAGGAATGGCGCGGGCGCGGCGCGTGGCGATGCGGGCTCCATGGGATCGCCCGCGCCGAGAGGCTCCGACCAGCCTGCGCCGAAGGTCCGCGCGTCAGGCCGCAGAGGGGGCTTCGGACTTGCCGTCGTCATTCGCGGCGAGCGAGGCGTCGAGCGCCGCCAGCTCGTCGCGTTTCATGTCGAGCTCGTCTTCGTAGGCGAAAGCTTCATCGAGGCGCCGGCGAAAGGCCGGGAGGCGTTCGGCGGCGTCGTGGGCGGTGCGCTTCTGCTCGGCCAACTCCACTTCAAAGCGAGAGAGGCAATATTCGAGGCGGGAGATGACGCCGAGCGGCGTCAGATCGTGCGAATATTCGATGTCGAGATACTTGCCGGCGCGCTGCATCGTCAGCTCGACCTCAGCGAGCTTCTGGCGCTCGACGGATCTTGCCGTCACGGACAAATCGAAGCCGCCGATATTGGCCACGCGCCAGTCGCCGCCCTTGCCTTCGAACTCCCTGGCGCGGATGTTCTTGAGCAGGGCGGCGCCGGCGTCCTTGCGTTCGACGAAGCGCTCGCCGTTCACCTCCATGCGGAAGGCGTCGCCGCGGGTCGGGATTCGCCTGGCGATGTCCTGCTCGATCTCGTCGATCCGCTTTTTGGCGTGACGGAGCGAGGCCTCGGTCGAGGAGATCGTGCGACGGACGGCGTATTGATCGTCGAAATGCGCGTCGCGCAGGCGCTCCAGGCGCGCGATCTCGGCTTCGAGCCCGGCCTTCTGCATGAGCCTCGGATCGCCCGATGCAATGGCCTTCGCCATGGCAAATTGATTGACCTGCGATCCGGCGTCCTCCAGCCGGCGGATGCTGCGGTCGCCGGACATGGCCATCTCGATGAAGCGGGCCTTCCGTTCGAGCAATTGCCAGCCCGTGGCGTCGACGCTGCCCTTGGTGGCGTAGGCGTAGAGCTCGATCTCCTCATTCTCGTTGCCCTGGCGCTCGATACGGCCTTCGCGCTGCTCGATCTGCGAGGGGAGCCACGGAACATCGAGGTGATGGAGGGCGACCAGACGGCGCTGGGCGTTGACGCCGGTGCCCATCGTGTCGGACGATCCGATGACGATGCGGGTCTTGCCGGCGTTGATGTCCTGGAAGAGACGCTGCTTGGCGCTCGACTTCTTGTAATCCTGCATGAAGGCGATCTGCTCGGCGGGGACGCCGAGCGCGACGAGGCGCGACTTGATCCAGCGGTAGGCCGAGAAGCCGCGCGTCGCCTCCACATTGAGCGTGCCGAGATCGGAGAAGATCATCTGCGCGGCGCCGGGCAAAAGGTAGGGGACGCCGTCGGCCCTCGTGTAGCGGCGGTCGGAGGTCTCGCGCCAAATACGATAGACATTGTCGATCAGGGCGTTGAGCTTGTTGCCGTCCTCATTGGCGTGGCCGGGCAGTACGAAGCGCAGATCGATGGCGGCGTGACGGCCGTCGGTGATGACGGAGAGGAGAATGTCGTCGCCCTTCTCGGGCTTGCCCTTGCGCTTCTCGATGACGGCGATGCGCTCGGCGAGAACTTTCTGATAGGACTTGAAAGCGGCGGTCGGCTCGGCCGTGACGATCTGGCGCTTGCCGCCTTTGACGCTCGGCAGACGCAGATAATGACGCAGGTCCGATTTGAGCACGACATCGGCGACCGAGCGATACATGGCCATGAGGTCGGCGACATTGACGAATTCCGAAAAGCGCGTAACCGGCTTGAAGAGCCCGGACGGCTGCAGCTCGAGTTCTGTCCGCGTCTCGCCGAAGGTCGCAGCCCAGGCGTCGAACTCGTGAATGCCCCGCTCTTCGAGCGCCTCCGGCTGCATGAAGCGCTGCAGGGTGAACATCTCGCCGAGCGTATTGGTGATCGGCGTGCCCGAGGCGAGGAGAAGCGCCCGCCCGGGGTTCTTCTCGTCGACGAAGCGGGATTTGACGAAGAGGTCCCAGGCGCGCTGCGAGCCGTCGGGATCGACGCCCTTCAGGCTCGTCATATTGGTGGCGAAGGAGAGCTTGCGAAACTCCTGCGCCTCGTCGACGATGAGCTGGTCGACGCCCATCTCGCCGATGGTCAGAAGATCGTCCTTGCGGCTCTGCAAGGCTTCGAGCTTGGCTTCCAGGCCTTCCTTCATCCGTTCGATGCGCTTGCGCGAGATGCGGTCGTCACCGTCGATCTTCTCCAGCAATTCGGAATAGCTGGCGAGATGGTTCTGAATGAGCGCCTGCTCGAAGGCGGCGGGCGCCGGCACGAATTTGAAGGCGCTGTGGGTGATGATGATGCAGTCCCACTGCGCCGTGGCGGCGCGAGCGAGGAAGCGCTGGCGCTTGTCCTTGGAGAAATTCGTCTCGTCGGCGACCAGAATGCGGGCGTTCGGATAGAGCAGGAGGAATTCGCGGCTGGCCTGCGCCAGGCAATGACCGGGAACGACCAGCATCGCCTTGGCGACCAGGCCGAGCCGCTTCTGCTCCATGATGGCGGCGGCGATGGTGAAGGTCTTTCCGGCGCCGACCGAATGGGCGATATAGGTCTTGCCGGCGCTGATGATGCGCCAGATGGCGCGCTTCTGGTGATCGTAGAATTTGATGACGCTGCTCGCGCCGGGGAGCTGCAGATGGCCTCCGTCGAAGTGCCGCGGGACCAGATTGTTGAACTGGTCGTTGTAGATGCGGGTGAGACGCTCGGCCCGCTCGACATTGGTCCAGACCCAGCGCTCGAAGGCGGTCTTGATCTTGGCGAGCTTCTCCTTGGCCGCCTCGGTCTCGGCGGCGTTCAACTCGCGCCGTTCTCGGCCGTCCTCCTTCCAGACGTCATAGATTTGCGGGATCGACGAATTGAGCGCGTCGCCGAGCAGCAGGCCGGCGTTGCGGCGCGCCGTGCCCCATTCGGAGGTCGCCTCGGCGCGGCCCGAGAAGGCGGAGAGCTCGACGGTCCAGGAGGCGATCTCGACGGTGTGGCGGATCGAGGCCTCCACGCCGATGACATCGGCGACGAAGGCGGTGACATCGGCGGTCGGGATCCAGGGCGCGCCGAGCCGCGCGGAAATATCCGAGGGCTTCAGATCCTCGGGCTGGACGGGGCCGAGCGCCTCGACATTGCGCCGATAGCGCGGATCTCGCTCGGCCGCGACGATCGCGGCCGCGAGCTTGGTGCGCACTGGGCCGGACAGATAGGCGTCGGCGGTCTGCCAGCTTTCGAGGCCTTCGATCGTGGTCTGAGGATCAAGGAAGACGCGATCCCCGAGCTCGGCGAGCGCTTCGTCGCGCGAGCGGCCGAGGAGGTCGGCGATGCGGTCGATGTCGACGTGGCCGAGTTCGTGCAGGGTGACGGCGAGGGCGTCGGCCGCGCTCTCGATCGTCGGCGTCGCCGGCGGATGCAGCACGCGCTCGGAGAAGATCGGCCCCTTCTTCGCCTCGCCGGTCTCGACGTCGTAATCTTCGATCGAGGCGACGAGCCAGACGTCGGGGTCGTCGAGGAAGGGCTGGAGATTGGGGCGGCGCTGCGTCTCGCGCGCCTCGCCGGTCTTCGGGTCCGTCGTCTCGGTGATGGTGGTGAGATTGATCGCTCCGAAATTGCGCAGGAAGCTGTTGTAGGCGATGCGCAGGCGCGTCTGGGCCGGACCCCAGGGCTCGTTGGCCTCTTGGGCGCGCAGGACCTCGCGAATGGCGTCCCGGATCGGAATGAGCGTGCGAATGATGCGGGCGTGCTTTGCGGGAATGCCTTCGCCTCCCTTGCCGCCGCGGATTTCGATCTTACGCGGCGCGCCGTCGATGATCTGCATCAGCGCGTCGTCGACGATGACGAAGCTGCCCTCCTTGATCGTCGCGCCTTCGGCTGCGGTCCCGACGCGAAGGGCGGTCCGGCTCGGCGCCGTCGCGGCCGATGGCTCGCTCGGCTGATGGATTCCGCGCGGCAGGCGCGAAACGGCGGCGTCGATCTCGACGTCGAGCGCGGCGCGGTCCTTTCGCAGGCAGGTGTAGGTCGGGCCATAGGCGCTGCTGGTCCGGGCGTGGAGCCCCATGACCATCTCTGGATGATCGATGAAATACCGATTGATCGAGAGAGCCTCCTCGCCATCCTCGGCGGGGACCGCTTCGGCGAGGCCATCCCATGCCGCGCCGGCGGGCTCCTGGTCGGGGGGGCGCCTCTGCAGGAACAGAATGTCGACGACGACGTCGGTTCCGGCGGCGGCGTTCATGGCTCCCTCGGGAAGCCGGATCGCGCCGACGAGATCGGCCATGCCGGCGATATGGGCGCGCGCCTTGTCGTCGACCTTGTCCATGGTCCAGCGGCTGGTGACGAAGGCGGCGAGACCGCCCGGCTTCAGCCGTTCGATCGACCGCGCGATGAAATAATCATGCAGCGAAAGGTCGAGGCGCTCGGCTCCGTCGAGACGCGCGCGCCGATCGCTGAACGGCGGATTGCCGATGACGAGGTCGAAGTTCTCGGAGAGGCGGGCCTTGGTGAAGTCTTCGCGCCGGATCCAGGCGTTCGGAAACAGCTGAGCGGCGATCCGCGCGGTGGTGGCGTCCATCTCGACGCCGGTGAGGCTCGATTTGCCGATGAGGCCTTCGGGGATGAGGGAGAAGAACAGGCCCGTCCCGCATCCGGGCTCCAGGATCGAGCCGCCGGCAAAGCCCATGCGCTGGACCGCGCGCCAGATGGCGCGGATGATGAACTCGGGCGTGTAATGGGCATATTGCGTGGCGCGGGCGAGGCTCGCCAGCTCTTCGCGCGGGACGAGCCGCTCCAGCTCCTCGCCGAGATCCTCCCAGCCCTCAGTGAAGGTCTCGCCGGCGCGCCGGAACATCATATCGGCGAGGTCGCGCGCACCGAAGCCGACGAAGCGGCTCAGGACGTCCTGCTCCTCCGAAGTCGCGTTGCGCTTTTCAGCCTCGATTTCAAACGCCAGCCGGATGGCGGCGAGATTGTCGGCGGCGCGGGCCTTCCAGCCGTGGGCGAGCTGGCGGTCGCAGCGAAGCACGAAGTCCTGGGCGGGGATGGCAGGCGGCGCAAGGACGGCCGGCGTTTCGTCTTCTTCGGGGACATCGGTCGATGGGCGAAAACTTCCGCCGTCGAGCGTCAAGCCGCCGGCGAGGCTGGTGGAATCGAACAGAGAAAGCGTCAGCTGATTGCTGTCCTTGGCCATGACGAGAATTCCTTTAGGCGAGCACGAAAAAGCCCGGCGCGCGCTTGGCGGCCGGGCATGGGCAGTGGGACGAATGTTCGAAGGAGAGGTCGCGTCGCGGCGGACTCACCAGGGTCCGAAGGCGGCTTCGATAGCGACGCGCTCGCGTCGATCGACGAGGTCGAGCGCTTTCATGTGAAGCGCGGAGCAGGCGCGCGCACGCGCGACGACATGGGACCAGGCCTCTCTGTCGTCGTGGAATCTCGGGGGGCCTTCTTGCGGATTATCGAACTTCTGCAGCTCGATGCGAGGCGCGCCGTCGCGATAGCTGCCGCAATCGGATATGACCCAGCCGTCGCGGCGCGCCGCGTCGTGGTCGAAGGCGTCGGGGCCGAACGCCGCCGCAGTGGCGGCGTCGCGAGTTTCGGATCCATTCGTGCTGATCTGTCGCATCGGAGTCTCCTCTCGATCTTCTTCTCGAAGACCCCGATCCCGAACCGAGGACGAACGGCTGGGGCAAAGGCGGCGCCTCGTGCGCCGGGATCGATCCGGCCCAGCGAAGCGGCCGGAGCGACCCCACCCTTTGCGGCGGCCGTTCGTTCGCGGTAACGCATTCCTTTCTGCTTCTGCTTTTCGGTTTTCTCCTTTTCGGACCTATGAATCGGCGTCATGAATGGTGCCGAACGAGTCGCGCCGCCGGTCTCGTGTCGCGCTCGATACGTTCCGAGATCCAGCGCCGACAATCGATCCTGTCGACGACGCGCTGCGCGCCGAGATCGAGCAGGCAAGCCGCGCCGCCGAAGGCGTCGAACGAGGGGAACACGCAGCCCTGACTCCAATGGAAACCCCATAGGCCGGTCAATCCGAACGTCCTCGCACAGCGCTGAACGAATGCAATCACTTGTTCGGGATCGCCGTCGTCGCCCGACACGATGCGAAGACATCCTCTATCGGCGTCGCTGGCTTTCACCGTGAAGCAGACGCGCTCAAATCTCGCGTCGAGCTCGTCCGCATATTGCTCATAGAGAGCAATGGCCGGAGGGACGAATTCTAAACGGCCGAGTGGAAGAACGCAGGAAAAATGCGTGTAGGAGCGGGACATGTCGATGTCTCCTCTGTGAAGCGAGATGCGGATTGTGAAAAGGGAAGTCGAGAACTGCGGAATTCAGCCGGGACCGGCGGCGTCGCCGAAGGCGCCGGCGGGCAGGCGCCAGCGCTCGGAGGATGTGAGTATCGCCGCCGACCAAAACGCGGACAGTGCGAGCTGCACGAGATCCGACCGAGCCAGCGCGGCCGGATAGGGTCTGCCGCGATCGGCGACGGTATGGAGGGGAGCGTCGCGTTTGACGGTGCAGCCGAAGCGTCGTTCGTATTCGGCGATCGTCTCGAAGCGTTCCGGCGCCATCCATCTGACCGTCGCCAACTGGTCGGGCGACGCGAAGATGCAATGTATGCAGGAGACGCGTCCAAAGCCGAGTTGATAGGCGACATGCGGAACGACGCCGTGACGTCGGAGCAGATCCCAGACTTGTCGTTCCTGCAAGCCGTGGATCGGACGCCAATGGTCGACGTGACGACGCCGGCGGGTTCCGCAACGCGTATCGGTGCGATGCGGCTCGAAGGTCGCATAGCGCGCCCTCGCCGGGCTCTCCTCGGCGCGCTCGCCGAGGAAGCGGGGCGAATTGCAGATCATGCTTCGCATCACGTCGATCTTCGCGACGGAGCTGCATTAGCGAAGCCGCAAATCGGCCGTGACCTGGGGGAAGCGCAGACGCGTGCCAGGATTGCCGAGACCGCCGACGGTCGTGACGCTTCCATCCGCAGTCTCGAACGTCACGCAGGCGGTGGGTTCGCCCTCGCGCAACATCTCGCGGCGCAAGCCTCCGTCGCGCCATGAGAAGTAGAGCGGAACATCGAAGGCCTCGGCGATCGCTCGGCAATAGCCGGCGGTGATCGGCCAATCGAACGTCGGCGGCCCGCGACCGTCGACGTCGTGATGATGCAACTCGACACGAGCGGGATCGACTCCTTCATCGATGAGATGAAGGAGTGCTCCTACCGAGTCCTTGCCTCCCGATGCCGCAATCAAGATGTAGTCGTAGCTCGTCAGATCAGGAGCAGTGGAGGATTCGGGGCGAGAGCGAGCATTCGGATGCTCGCCGCCTGCGGAGTTCGTCGATATGGCGCGTGTCATGACGATCACGCGGCCTCGACGAGGGGCGCGTCGCCAACGGCGGACTCCTCTTCATCCGGGTCGCTTTGGCTTTCCGCGAAGTCCGGATGAAAGGCGAGGCAATAGTCGGCCGCCTTCTGCGCCGCGGCGGCGGCGCGAAATATTTCGCGCTTGTCGCTCTGGAGTCGCGCTGCCCAAAATGCCACATAGCTCGCGTGGTTCTCTATGTCCGTCGGCAACCCGAGTTCCGTGTTGACGAGACAACTCGCTATATCAGCGATAAGTTCTTCGAATGCGTATTTTGCGGAGCCGAATACTCCTGTCAGATCGCGGTTCAAGCGGCTCGGCGCCGCAGTCCAGTGGCAAAGCTCATGGATCTCGACCACAGCGAGCCCTTCCGGCGAGCGGAACGCGCTTTTCGGCGGCAAATGAATGCTATCGGTGGACGGACGATAGAAGGCGCGATCGCCGCCAATATGGATGATGGCGCCGCTGTTGCGCATGATGATGTCCGCTGCTTCGAAGCGGCGCCAGGGAGCTTCCTCGATCGTCGGGGGCACGAACTCGGGAATGCCGTCGATCTGCGAGCCGTTGAAAACCGTGTAGGCGCGAAGTAACGGAATGTTGCGCGTATGCTCCTCGCCATCCGCGGGAGCGTCGCGATCTTCGACCCGCAGTTGCTTGTAGAAATAGACGGTCGTGCCCTTCTCGCCGGCGCGCACTTGCCAGCCTCTTTCCTTCGCTTGCTTGTAGCTGCAAAAACGAGGATCGCGACTCTCGAAGGAGAATTGCGACAAGCCGAGCAAGAGGACGTTGATCCCGTGATAGCGACGCCCCGTGACGGCGTTTATCGGTGAGAGCGATCCGCCCGATTTTTCGGGATCCCAGTGCCTGCGCCAGGGAGCCGTGCCCGCTTCGAGAGCAGCGACGATGCGGTCCGTGACGTCTTGGTAATGATCGCGACGCGCGGACGCGCGTCCATTGCTCTTCATGTTGTTATTCATGGGATTCGTCTCCGCTTCAGGTTTCGGAACGAAATCCCACGCCCCGCATCACGGCCGCCGGGGCAAGGGAGGACTCGCCGCTCGCGGCGAGAACGGGCGCGCGCGCCTTCACCCTTGCGGCGGCGGACGCGCATGCGGGAACAGCGCTTCGCGCTTTTCGATCTTCTTTTTGCTTCGGCTGTCGGTGTTTTCTGGATGCGCCGATTATCACGGGGCCGAAGACGCTCGGCGAGACGAGGAGCAGTCCATTCGATCCCTCCCCAAGGAAAAGTCGCTGAAAGCGCTTGCGCTGGTGTCGAGGAGCGGCCAATAGTTACGAAATCTCATTCGTCATGGACTTCGAGGAAAATTCGAATGACGGCTTCCGAGACAGAACCCTCTCGCTCGACCACGCTCGCGGCCGAGGTCGTCGCCGCTTTCGTCGCGAATAATTCCCTGCCGATCGGGAACCTGCCGTCGCTGATCCATGCTGTGCGCGGAGCGCTGGAAACTCTCGGCAAAGCTCCAATCGATACAACGACGCCGGTGGCGAAGCGAGAGCCGGCTGTTTCGATCCGCAAGTCGGTCACGCCCGATTTCATCATATGTCTCGAAGACGGGAAGAGCTTCAGATCGCTTCGACGCCATTTGAGGGCGCTCGGAATGAGTCCGGAGGAGTATCGGGCGAAGTGGGGCCTTCCTACCGACTATCCCATGGTCGCGCCAAATTATGCGGCGCAGCGATCGGAAATGGCGAAGTCTCTCGGGCTCGGCCGGCTTCGCTCAAAGACTGTGTCGAGCCCAAAGACCGCCGCCACCGCGCCGGCGAAACGTGGACGTTCGGCGAAGAAGAAGGTTTAATCGGAGATTTTCGGGGCGCTGTTAACGGATCCGAAATGCGCTGTTGGTCGCAATCGCGTGTCCTCGATTCGGATGACGTCTGTTCGGCATGCGTACGGAGATTCCAGAAATGGAACGCAGCCATGACGGCGCATCGCAGATTTTCGAAAGAAATATTGCTGCTCGCCTCGACCGACCGCGTGGGGTAGGGGCTACTTCCGTAGCCATCGGATTGGCCCGGCCGGTCATCCCGAGCGCCGAGAGAGGCTCTACTCCAGGAAATCGCCCCGGCTGAGTTCTTTATTTGTTCTCCTTATTGCGCTACGCTGAAAACCTCTCCGATTCGGCGTGACGCATGGCGACACTGATCATCACGGAAAAGGCCAGTCAGGCGAAAGATCTCCGCGCGGCTCTCGGCGCTCGCTTCGGGCAGATTCTGCCCGCCGAAGGCCATCTCCTTCGTCTGGCCGAACCCGAAGAGATCAACCCCGCCTGGAAGAATTGGTCCTGCGTCGTCCTCGAGCCGGATGGGCTCTATCCGACCCGCGTGGTCGCGCGAGGCAATAAGCCGGCGAAGCTCAGGGCCATAGCGTCGGCGCTCTCCGCATGTGACGACGTCATATTGGCGACGGACTGCGACCGCGAGGGTCAACTGATCGGCCAGGAAATCCTCGACCACCTCGGCTATCGCGGACGTGTGCGGCGGGCCCTGTTTACGGCTCAGGACCCGAAGACGCTCCAGCAGGCCTTCGCTCGGCTGAAACCCAACGCCGAGATGCGTCCGCTCTATGAGGCGGCGGTGGCGCGCCAGCAGGCCGACCAGATCTTCAATTTGTCGCTCACGCGGACCGCGACGAAGACCTTGCTCTCGCCCGGGGTTCGGGGCGTGATCGGGATTGGTCGGGTGAAGACGCCGACTTTGGCGATCGTCTGCCTCCGCGAATTGGAAATCCGCAGTTTCCGGCCCGAGGATTATTTCGAGGTCGTCGCCACCGCGACCGTCGAGGGCGGCAGCTTTCTGATGCGTCACGCTCCGCCGCCCAAGATGCGGATCAAGGAGCGCGCCCAGGCCGAGACGATCGCCAATGCCGCCGGCGGCCATAAAGGGCCCCTCGGCGTCCTGATCGACGAAAAGCGTCAGGCGCCGCCGCGTCTCTTCGATCTTCCGTCTTTGCAGAAGACGTGCGGCCAGCGCTGGGGATGGACGGCCGACAAGACTTTGTCCGTGGCGCAGGCGCTCTACGACGGCGAGGGCAAGAAGCTGATCACCTATCCGCGGGCGGAAGCGCGCTATCTGAGCGAAAATCAGATCGGCGACGTCCCGGCGATCGTCGCTGCGCTCACGCGCCTGCGCGGCTTCGCACGACTGGAAATCGCCGCTCCCGTGGTCCGACGCGGCAAGTCCGGCCATTTCTGCGACAAGGCGCTGGAAGGCGTGTCGCATCATGCGGTCGTTCCGAATGTCAATGTTCTCGACGATCTCGAAGCCCGATTGACGCGCCTCGACGAGGACGAAAAGCGGCTGTTCGCGCTCATCTGCCGTTCTTATCTGGCCGCGGTGATGCCCGATTACGAATATCGCCAGACCGTCGTCACAATGACCGTGCCGGTTCCGAGCCAGATTGCAGCGGAGTTCCGCGCCATTGGGCGCATTCCGCTCAGGCTCGGGTGGAAGGCCGTCTATCAGGCGATCGATCCGGACGTCGAGACAGAGATGGAGCAAACGCTGCCCTCACTCTGCGACGGCCAGAGCGCAAGCCTTTCCGACACGCGGGTCGAAGCAAAGAGAACGCAACCGCCGCCTCGTTATAACGAAGGGACGCTGGTGGATGCGATGCAAAATGCGTGGCGCTTCGTCGAAGACGCCGCGCTTCGGGACCGCCTGAAGGAGGCCAAGGGGATCGGCACGCCGGCGACCCGTGCAGAAATCATCAAGGGATTGAAGCGGCAAAATTTGCTGACCACGGATGGTAAGCTCGTGCTGCCGACTCCGGCTGGATTGCAACTGTTCGAACTCTTGCGCGGCGCCGCGCCTGCGCTCGTCGACCCCGCCACGACCGCTCTTTGGGAGATGCGCCTCGACGAGGTCCTCACCGGAAAGGCGGATTATCAGGCAGTCATCGACGGCATCGCCGCGGCTGCTCGCGAATTGATCGAAGCGCTGGTCGAAAAATCGACTGGAAAAGTCGATCTGACCATTTCGGCGCCGGCGCGTCGGTCAGGGCGTCGACGCCGAAGCCCACAGGATGACCGTTCCGGCGCGGCGAAAAGCGCGAGCGCGAGTCCGCGCCGTCGTACGTCGAAGGCGAAATCAATCGCCTCGGCCGAAAGTGTCGACGACCCATGCGCCAGGCGATCAAAAGCGCCGACCGACAAGATGGTCGCCTATGCGCAAAATCTCGCGCGCGCCAGAAAAGTGAAACTGCCTGAAGCGTATCTGCGGGATTTCGACGCCTGCCGCAGGTTTCTGGATGAGCACGCGAGATAGCGCTTGCTCGTCCATTTTCCTTTTCGGCAAGGCGCGAACGGAGCGTCGAGTCGGCCCGTTCATGGGGCGGCGGCGTTCCTCATCTCCGCACTTGCCGGCAGACCGCCGTCTCACAGATGCTGATCGAGAAACCGCAGGATTTTCTGCCGATTAAGGAAAACCAACGCCTGGATCTTCTCGATCCGGTCGATCGGACGTAGAAGCGCCGGATGGCTTCCGCGACGTTCTGGTGAAAGGCTTCGTCGACGAGGCGGCCATTTTCTGCGAGGGCGCCCTGGTCACGCGGCAAGCGGTCGGTCTATAGCAAAGACGACTTTGTTTTCGAGCCACGCCACTATCTGGCCCTTCTCGAGCACAAGCCTAACACTCTGGACCAGGCGGCTCTGTTGCAGGGCTGGGCCCTGCCGGATGCGCTCGCTGATCTGCGTCGGCCGATGGAGGCGCGCATGGGACGGCGAGGAAAGCGCGAGTTCGTTCAGGTCTTGCGGCTGACGTGCCCCTGAAAAATCCCCCCAGCATCGATTAGAGTCCGGCCGATTGCAGGACGGACACGATGAAGAAGAAACGGTTCACGGAAGAGCAGATCATCGGGATTTTGCG
>NZ_WOVC01000002.1:0-228759 GCF_011378635.1 Methylosinus sp. RM1 | reverse complement strand
CTGATCGGGATCGAGCTTCTCCGAACGCTTGCCGAAACGCGCGCGTTCATATTCCTTGACGAGCAGTTGCAGACGTTCGACGGTCTCCTTCGACGCCGCAAGCTCGCTCTCGATGTGAAGGCGCGCGGCGAGCTCATGATCGGCGCGGATGCGTTCGACTTCGAGCATGGCGCGCTGAGCTTCGAACAATGCGCGCAGCTCGGCGCGCAGATCGGCAGGCAGCTCTGCGAGTCTGGCGGGATCGAAGCTCGGCGTCATGTCGGCGATTCTATCGCAAGCGAGTCGCCGAATGAAGCCGAAGTTGCGATCAGTTCGCCGCGGTCGGAGTCGCCACGATCCGCTCGCCGACGCGCTTCCAGTTGAGCCCGTCGAATAGAGCTTCGAACTGCACCCGGCTCAATTGCAGGACGCCATCGCTGATCTGCGGCCAAGAAAAACCGTTATCGCCAAGACGCTTGTAGATCAGCACCAGTCCGGTTCCGTCCCACAGCAAAATCTTCAAGCGATCCATTCGCTTCGAGCGGAACACGACGATGAGGCCGGAATGCGGATCGAGTCCGAGCTTGTTCTGCACCAGAGCGGCCAGCGCGTCATGCCCGCAACGAAAATCGACGGGCCGCACGGCGAGCACGATCCGCAACCCCTGTGACGGAATGATCATGCGCCACGCTCCAGCGCAGTCATGATCTCGGCGATGCGCGTCGGGGCAGTGTCCTGCTCCAGCCGCAACACGACCTTGCCGACGACGATCTCGATTTTCGCATCGCTCTCGTTACGAACGGAGGGCCGCTCGAGCTCGATGTCCACGAACTCCGCAGGACCGTCGGTCACAAGCGCGAGCCGCCCGGTGCGCGCCTGCCGGCGCCACTGCGTCAATTGCTGCGCGCATATCCGATATTTGCGGGCGACATCGGCGACGCGCGCTCCAGGCGCGAGGCTCTCTCGCACGATCCGGCCCTTCAGCTCCTTCGACCACAGCCGATTGCCCGAACGTGAACGACGAAAATCCACACGTCCCACAAATCCCGCGCCAAAAGCCGTATCGACCGTCGCATTCTCGTTCATCTTCGGATCCTTCCAGAGACATGGCTGTCCCTCCGAAGAATCTCACATCCGAAAATCCTTCCGAACCCAAAGAATCAATGGGGTCGCGACGGCGCTTACGAGATACCGATCGAGTTCCCGACCTATGACCTCTTGATGGTGTGGCGCTCGCTGCAGGACCGCGAGCCGGCGCACGCTTGGCTGCGCCGCGAGATCGTGGAGATTTGCCGCGGCGTCGTGGAGAGGCCGGAGGACAGCGAGTTGCAGCATGCGCGGGAAGAAGGAAAGGCGCCAGCGTAATGCAACCACCGCCTCAGCGCCACCTCGAGTGGAGCAAATAGTGTGAACTGTGCGCTCGCTAAAGACGGAGTCGATCGATAATTTTGTCGGCCAGAGCTCGAAAATTTTTCCTGGCCTCGATCACGCCGGCCTGATGCGCGCCAATTGCGCCATCCGCCGCCCTCAGGTCGAAAATCGGTTTCATTGCATCCTGCGCCATCGGCATCAAGGATCGATAATCCTTCAATTCCGCGAGGCAGTTGGGATCTTGATGCGGATCGCGGCAACTTACGTCGACCTGTCCCAGGACGTATTGTCGATAGGCGGCGGGCATTTCCGCCGCCCAATTGAGATAGGCTCGCGCCGGACGTCCCGAGCGCATCGAAAAGCGGCTGATGACATAGCCGATGGGCTCCATTGCGCCCTCAGGCGCTTCGAAACCCAAGCCTTGTGGCACGCGCTTCTTTTTTTCCGACCAGTCTTCCCGCCAAGTGGTCAAGGTCTTGCCGACATTTTTCAGCCCCTGAAGCGAGAATGCATCGCTGCCGAGAGGAATCACAACATGATCACTCGCCACCAGGGCCGCGCGATTCAGCGGTCCGAGATTCGGGCCGACATCGATGAGCGCTATCGTCGCGTTTTGCTTGCGCGCCACCGCAGCGATTGCCCTATGGAAACCGCATATCGTCCGAAACGCCTTCTTTTTCGTCGGCTCTTCGGAGGAAAGGCAATTCCCCCATTGAGTGGACAATTCGCTTTCGGCTCCGGAAAGAGCCAAATCGCCAGGGATAAGCGTCAGGCCTTCCGTCATGATTTCGGCGTCCACCTCGGCGAGGTCGCCCAACCCTTCCAGCAAAGGCAGAAACGCCTGATAGATGGTTCGAACGCCATGGCCCGTTTCCAACAGCCGCGCCGCACGATCCTCCCCGAGGAAAAATGTCGTGACATTGGCTTGCGGATCGAGGTCGCAGACGACCACTTTATAGCCCATCTCATTGAGCATCCAGGCCAAATGAAAGACGAGCGATGTCTTGCCGACGCCGCCTTTGTTGTTGAAGAAGGCGACTGTCTTCATCGAGCGGCTCGCACTACGACGAATACGAAATTTCCGTCAGCACGTATTTCCAACGGCGGATTACCATTATCCTCCAGTGACTTGCGTGCGAGAGGAATGCCTACGCCGAACCTCTCCACCAAGCCTAAATTATGCATCGCTTCCGCGACATTCGGATTCCGATATCCGGTGAAGCCCGGCTCTCCCAATTTGTCCGGTTGGATTTGAAACGGACCGCCGGGATTATCGATTTGGATTCTGTCGTCGAACCAAGTCACTCTGATCGGCGCGGCGATTTCGTAATCACGGTGCATGACGGCGTTTCGGACAATCTGCTGAAGGGCGACCATCGGATAGAGCGACTGCTTGACATGCCGCCCGCCGGGGATGGTCAGTGATGTCACATTATGCGCGGAGAGCTTTTCCTCCAGAACACGTACGACGACGTCGATAGTGCCACTCGAACGCGCCTCATCGATCGTGTCGTCGGTGATTTTGTCCCCCGCGACCCGACGAAATTGCACATAAGCGCCGGGCAACCAAGAAAGTGGATCGATTCCGACGACGAGCAAACCGGTCGGCGTGGCGCGGCCCTCTCCATCCATGAGCTTGAGAGCGGCGAGCTGTTGCTCCACCGAACGCCCGTTTTCCGCCAAAACCAACGGGTTCACGGCCTCGGTCAAATAGTCCAGTTGAAATCGCTTCACATCCAGATCGCCGATCGCGCTTCCCGAGATGCCGCGCGCATCGAAAGGCAACGCCCGGCCTTTGCGTTGCTCGATAAGCCTTCGTTCTTCCTCCGACGTTGCCCGCGTAGTCGTTGTTCCGATCCGCACATAAGCAATGCCGTGACGGCGAACGGGGGGCGATTCCGACGGAGAGACCTCCAGAACTATTACCGTTTTGTCCTGAACGGCGACGGGCGTGACGGTCATCGAGGGGGTCGGTGTAATGTTTCCGTCCACTCGAAGTTGCGCCAATTTTTGCAATGTCGCGTCGTCACTCGGCGTTCCGACGATTCGTCCATCTTTGTCGACGCCGATCAAGATCAATCCAGGGTTGCCGAGCCCGCTGATGTCATTGGCGAACGCGCACACGGTCTTGCTGACGCCATCGAGACCGGCGATCGATTCCTTGAACTCTATCGTTGTCGCTTCGCCTTTGGTGGCGAGCGCCTCGAGATCGTGTGGAGCAGGCATGTCGCCTCTCTCTCAGCAAGTTTCGATCATTCATTCACCGCGAGAATTTCTTATATTTCAGCCGATGCGGGATGACGCTGTCGAGCCCCAGGCGACGCTTCTTGTCTTCCTCATAATCGGCGAAATTGCCCTCGAACCATTCGACATGGCTATCGCCCTCGAAGGCCAGCATGTGCGTCGCAATGCGGTCGAGGAAGAAGCGGTCATGCGAGATGATGACCGCGCAGCCGGCGTAATCCACCAGCGCTTCTTCGAGCGCGCGCAGCGTGTCGACGTCGAGATCATTGGTCGGCTCGTCGAGCAGCAGAACATTGGCGCCCTGTTTCAAGATTTTGGCGAGATGCACGCGATTGCGCTCGCCGCCCGAGAGCATTCCGACCTTCTTCTGCTGGTCGGTTCCCTTGAAGTTGAAGGCGCCGCAATAGGCGCGCGAATTGATCTCGCGCTTGCCGAGATAGATGATGTCATTGCCGCCGGAAATCTCTTCCCACACGGTCTTCTTGTCGTCGAGCGCGTCGCGCGACTGATCGACATAGCCGAGCTGCACGCTCTCGCCGACGGCGACGGCGCCATTGTCCGGCTTTTCCTGGCCGGTGATCATGCGGAACAAAGTCGTCTTGCCGGCGCCGTTGGGGCCGATCACGCCGACGATGCCGCCGGGCGGCAGCTTGAAGGAGAGATCGTCGATGAGCAGGCGATCGCCGAAGGCCTTGGACACATGCTCGATATCGATGACATTGGCGCCGAGGCGCTCGGCCACCGGAATGACGATCTGCGCCGTCGTCGGCGCCTTCTCGTTCTGCTTGGCGACCAATTCCTCATAGCGCTGGATGCGCGCCTTGGATTTGGCCTGGCGGGCCTTCGGCGAGGAGGAGATCCACTCGCTCTCCGCCTCGAGCGCGCGCTGGCGGGCCTTGTCCTCGCTGCTCTCCTGCGCGAGGCGCTTCTGCTTCTGCTTCAGCCAGCTGGTGTAATTGCCCTCATAGGGAATGCCGCGGCCGCGATCGAGCTCGAGAATCCAACCCGTGACATTGTCGAGGAAGTAGCGATCATGGGTAACGATCAATATCGCGCCCGGATAATTGCGCAAATGGCCCTCGAGCCAATTCACCGTCTCGGCGTCGAGATGGTTCGTGGGCTCGTCGAGCAGCAGCATTTCCGGCTGCTCGAGCAGCAGGCGGCAGAGCGCCACGCGGCGCCGCTCGCCGCCCGAGAGCTTGGTCACATCGGCGTCGTCGGGGGCGCAGCCCAGCGCCTCCATGGCCTGATCCACTTGGCTGTCGAGATCCCACAGGCCCTTGGCCTCGATCTCGTCCTGCAGACGGGTCATCTCGTCCGCCGTCTCGTCGGAATAATTCACCGCGAGATCATTGTAGCGATCGAGAACGGCCTTCTTCTCGGCGACGCCCAGCATCACATTGCCGCGCACGTCGAGCTCTGGATCGAGCTGCGGCTCCTGTGGCAGATAGCCCACGCGCGCCCCCTCGGCGACGAAGCCCTCGCCGGTGAACTCCTTGTCCGTGCCGGCCATGATGCGCAGCAGAGTCGATTTGCCGGCGCCGTTGACGCCGAGCACGCCGATCTTGGCGTCCGGGTAGAAGGAGAGATTGACGTTGTCGAGGACCTTCTTGCCGCCCGGATAGGTCTTGGTGAGACCTTGCATATGATAGATGAACTGCCGCGCCATGGGTGATCCGGTCCTGTTGGAGAAAGAAACTGGGCGCGATGTTTAGCGCCTTTTGGGCGGAAGTGAAAACCGGCAATTTGGGCCGGGCCGCCGCCGCCGCGGAAGCTCCGTAGGGGGCCGGAAGTTGACAGCGACGGGGCTTTTCCGTCAGAGCTTGCCCGTCTCCAACGAGAGCGGCCTCATGCGCGTCTTCGTGACCGGCACAGCCGGATTCATCGGCTTCCATCTCGCAAGGAAACTGCTCGAGCGCGGCCACAGCGTCGACGGCTTCGACGGGATGACCCCTTATTACGATGTGACGCTGAAAGAGGCGCGCCACGCCGCGCTGGCGCGTTCCCCCGGCTTTCGGCCCCATATCGCCATGCTCGAGGATATGGAGGCGCTGACCCGCGCCGTCACGGCGGCGGAACCCGAGGTCATCGTTCATCTCGCCGCGCAGGCCGGCGTTCGCTACAGCCTCGAGAATCCGCGCGCCTATGTCGACGCCAATCTCGTCGGCGGCTTCAATATTCTCGAGGTCGCGCGGATGCGGGGCGTCGCGCATCTGCTGATGGCGTCCACCAGCTCCGTCTATGGCGGCAATCAGGATGTGCCCTTTCTGGAGAGCGAGCGCGCCGATTTTCCCCTCACTCTATACGCCGCCACGAAAAAGGCCAATGAGGCCATGGCGCATTCCTATGCGCATCTATGGGCCATTCCGACGACCATGTTCCGCTTCTTCACCGTCTACGGCCCCTGGGGCCGGCCGGATATGGCGCTGTTCAAATTCGTCGACGCCATCGAGAAGGGCCGGCCGATCGACATCTACAATCACGGCGAGATGCAGCGCGATTTCACCTATGTCGGCGATCTCGTCGAGGCGATCACGCGCCTCGTGGACCGGGCGCCGGCGATCGGCGCCGACGCATCGGTCTCGCCGGTCGCGCCTTTCCGCGTCGTCAACATCGGGCGCGGCGAGCCGATCGGCCTGCTCGATTTCATCGAGGCGATCGAGCGCAAATTGGGCAAGACCGCGATCCGCAACTACCTCGAGATGCAGAAGGGCGACGCCCCCCGCACTTTCGCCGATTGCTCGCTGCTCGAGCAGCTCACCGGCTATCGGCCGCAAACCTCTGTGGAGGAAGGGGTTTCGGCTTTTGTCGACTGGTATCGCGACTATTATGGCGCCGCCTGACGGCGGAGCCGTGAGCAATCCTTAACCATCTGTCTGAGACAAGACCGCAACCGCCGCGCGGAGGCGATTCGCCTCGAAGGCGCGGCCGCCGGCCCCGTTTCGGAGAACGTTCCATGGCCTTGGCTTGCACTTCGGGTCTCGACACCGGCTTCGTCGAGCTCGGCTATGCGAAAGTGGCGGCGCTCGGCGTCGTGCAGGGCATTACCGAGCTGCTCCCGATCTCCTCCACCGCGCATATGCGCATCGTGCCCGCCCTGCTCGGCTGGAAGGATCCGGGCTCGGCCTTCTCGGCCGCCATGCAGCTCGCCGCGCTCGCCGCCGTGGTCAGCTATTTCTGGCAGGATATTCGCGCGCTGGCCTTCGGCTCCGTTCGCGCTGCGCTGCGGCGCGATTTCAGCGACTGGAGCTTCCGCTTCGTCGTCTGGATCGCCCTCGCCACGATCCCCATCGGCCTCGCCGGCGTGGCTTTGTCAAGCGTTCTCAACACTTGCGGCTCGCCGCTGCGCTCGCTGCCGGTCATCGGCATCTCCTGCATCGTCATGGCGGCGCTGCTCGCCATCGCCGAGCTCTATTGCAACCACACCCGCACGCTGGACCATGTGAGCCTGAAGGATGCGCTGGTCGTCGGCTTCGCCCAGGTGGGCGCGCTGGTGCCGGGCGTCTCGCGCTCCGGCTCCACCTTGACCGCGGCCCTGTTCCTGGACCTCAAGCGCGAGCAGGCGGCGCAATTCTCCTTCCTGCTCGGCCTGCCGGCCATCACTTTGGCGGGCCTCAAGGAGCTCTACGAGCTGCACAAGGCCCATCTCGACGGCCATGGCTGGTCGGTGCTGGCGGTCGGCCTCGTCGTCGCCTCCATTTCGGCCTTCGCGGCGATATGGGGGCTGATGCGCTTTCTGGAGCGTTTCTCCACATGGCCCTTCGTCGCCTACCGGGCCTTCATCGGCGTCGTTCTGCTCGCCGGAGCCGCCACCGGCCTGCTGTCCTGAGCGGCGAGGGACGGGGCGCCGATTCGGTCGTTTCGGCGCCGCGATCTTTTATTTTTGTTCGCTTTGTCGACGCCCGGCTCTTGCCCAAACAGGCCCTCGGGACCTAACATCGGAACCATGGTCGAGACCGCCACCCTCATTCGCCATGCTGGACCCGGCGACGCCGAGGCGATCACGCATGTGCACGACGCCTCCTGGCGGGACGCCTATCGCGGCGTCATCCCGGGCGGGGAGCTCGAGCGCATGATCGCCCGTCGCGGGCCGCAATGGTGGGCGCGGGCGATCGTGCGGGGCAGCGGCATTCTGGTGCTGGAATTCGACCAGGACGTCGTCGGCTATGTCACCTATGGGCGCAATCGCGTGCCCTCCATGCCCTATTCGGGCGAGATCTTCGAGATCTATCTTCTGCCCGAATATCAGGGCCTCGGCTTCGGCCGTCGCCTGTTCAACGCCGCGCGGCAAGAGCTCGCCGCGCATGGCTATCTCTCCACCATCGTCTGGGCCTTGGCCGATAACGACAAGGCTCTCGCCTTTTATCGGCGGCTCGGCGGCCTCACCGTCCGCCGCGCGGAGGAGCGCTTCGGCGACGACATGCTGGCGCGCGTCGCCTTCGGATTCGTCTCCGCGCCCGTCCGCTGACTTATCCCCACCCCCAGGAGCTGCTAGATGCGTCTCGACGCCATTGAAATCGGCGCGAATCCTCCATTCGAAGTCAATGTCGTGATCGAAGTGCCGCTCGGCGGCGAGCCGATCAAATATGAGCTCGACAAAGCCTCTGGAACGCTCGTCGTCGACCGTTTCCTCTATACGTCGATGCGCTATCCCGGCAATTACGGCTTCATTCCGCACACTCTGTCGGAAGACGGCGACCCCTGCGACGTGCTGGTCGCCAACACGCGGCCGATCGCGCCCGGCGCGCTGATCGCGGTGCGGCCGATCGGCGTGCTCTACATGCGCGACGAGGCCGGCGGCGACGAGAAGATCATCGCGGTCCCCGCGCCCAAGCTGACCAAGCGCTACGACAAAGTGGAGAACTACACAGACCTGCCCGACATCACGACGCGGCAGATCGAGCATTTCTTCGCCCATTATAAGGACCTCGAGCCCGGCAAATGGGTCGAGGCGGCCGGCTGGGGCGACGCGGACGCGGCCCGCAAGATCATCAACGAGGCGATCGAGCGGGCGAAAAAGGCCGAGTAGCAGAGAGCGAATAGAGAGTAGCGAGCAGCAAAAAACCATTCGCTACTCGCTATTTCGCTATTCGCTCACCCCTTCGGCGCCGGCGGCGTGCGCGAGATCACGCCCTTCCGCATCGCCTCCGGCCGATCCTTCTTCGGCACGAGGCCGGTTTCCGAAGCCGTATAGCGGCGCGCCGATTCGATGAGATCGTCCACATCGGCGGCATTGTCGAAATCGCCCAGCACATAGGTCCATTTGCCGCGGGCGGCCATGGCGACCGTGCAGGGGCGCGAGCAGACGCCGAGGCACTCCACCGGCTCGGCCGCCACGATTGCGCGATCCTCCGCGGACAGGCGCGCGTCGAAAGCCTCGAGCAGCGCCTTGCCCGGACGCGCCTCGGGATCGTCCTTGGCTCGGCAGACAGTGCACACATAGACAGTCGTTTTCGGGACAGTCGTTTCCGGCTGGCTCACATGACCTCCTTCACCGCCGCTCCGGCGGCTCACATTTTGGGCGGCTCATATTTGCATTGGGCCCCGCCGCCGGCCTTTTGCGCGATCTCGTCCGGGTCGATCGTGCAGTCGAGCGCGGAGACCGCAGCATAAATCGTTCCGGCGGCGCCTTCGGGCGGCGCGCCGACCTCGAGCAGCGTCGCGAAGATTTCATGCGCGAGGCGGCCGGCGACCCGGACCTTCTTGTCGCCGAAGGTCAATTCGCACGCGTGCTGCGTGATGTCCACATTGCTCGCGCGGCAGCTGATCGCGTCGACGGCGACCTCTATGGTCTTGCCCTTGGGAAAAGCGATTTTCGCATGGCCGTCGGCGAGCGCCGCCAGCGCCGTCTTCTCCTTCGGCGTGACGCCCGGCGCATATTTGCCGACGAGCGCGGCGAGCGACAAGGCGCCGGCTCCATCCGTCGTGGCGGCGCCGGCGAACGCCGCGCCATTGGCCGCGAGAACAAAAAGGGCCGTCGAGAAAATCCGTTTCATGCGCAATTCCTCCGTCTCGGCGCGTCGCGCGCGAGTGGTGGAGGATCATCGCGCGCCCCGCCGAAATCAAGGCGAGGACGCAACAGAAGTCAGGCGAGCGCGCCGCGGCTCTCGATCAGATCGCGCCGCTCGGAGGGCAGGCAAGGCTCGCGCTCGCCGCCACAACATTCGCTGGAGAGGCGCGCGACATTCTCGATCGACACATCGCGCGTCTCCGTGCGGACGCCGATCTCACGCAGCTTGGCGAAAGCGCGCGACAGCGTCTCCTGCTTGACGCCGAGCCGCGCGGCGATGAGGCGCTTGTCATAAGGCAAGCGCACGCTGCAGCTTTCGGCGTTCGGCGGACATAGCGACAAGAGAAAACGCGCCAGCCTCTGCTCGGCGGTCTGCCCTTTGAGCGATTCGATCTCGCCGATGAGGCCGCTCAATTTGCGCGCCGCTTCTTCGATCACCGCCGATGCGAGCGCGGGAGATTCGCGCAGCATGAAACGAAAGCGCGGCGCCGAGAGCTTCATGAGATGGGCCTGGCCGATCGCTTCCGCGCCGACGCGATAGCTTTCGCCGTCCGGCGTCAACGCCTCATAGAGACTCTCGCCGACATTGCAGATATTGATGAGAGTCTCGTCGCCGCAGACGGCGGTGCGCGTCAGCTTCACGAATCCGTCGAGCACGATCGCCACATGAAGCGCATGGTCGCCTTGACGAAAAATCGTCTGTCCGTCTTCGAATTGTTCTAATTTGGCGTCGCGCGTGAGCCGCTGCATCGACTGTGCGTCGACAGTCGCAAACATCGGCACGTCTCGTAGAGACGGCGGCTCCAGCATCAGCGCGCTCCCGCGGTCGCCGACGATGTTCAGCGCAAATCGGCGCTTGTCCGTCGGTCATTGCGAGCAATCTATCGTGAAGCTTCCCCTCGGGAAAGCGGTCGTTCTGGACAGGAGGTCGCACGCGGCGCGCGCCGCAGACCAACGCCCGCCGCATAAAAACGGCGATCTGCTTTGAATTTCTAGCGTTTTCGCAAATCGCGCGGCGCTGTGCGGCCAATCGCGCGCGCTTTGTCTCGGCAATATTGCGCAGCGGCGGAGCGCCGCGAAATTCAATCGCCTAAGTATTTTCAGCAGCTAATCATGATATTTTTTTCGGCGCATCGCGTTCGAGCAGGAAGATCGCCTGCGCGCCGAACAGATTCCACACCCACCAAGGCGCGTTCACGCGGATCGGCGCGCCGGCGTGATCGAGCGCGACGCCGCGCTCTATATGCGCGCCGAGCGCTTCGACGAGATCGACGAAATCTCTTATCGTGCAAAGATGTATGTTCGGCGTGTCGTACCAGGCGTGCGACAGCGTCGAGGTCTGCGGCATCCGGCCTTTGGCCAATAGCGACAGCCGCACTTTCCATTGGCCGAAATTGGGGAAGGACACGATCGCGCGCCGACCGATGCGCAGCATTTCGACCAGCACCTGACGCGGATGATGCGTCGCCTGCAGCGTCTGCGAGAGAATCACATAATCGAATCCGTCGGTCGGATAATCGCGCAGATCCGTGTCGGCGTCGCCTTGAATCACCGACAAGCCTTTGGCCACGCAATCATTGACGCCGCGCTGCGACAATTCCACGCCGCGCCCGTCCACTTGCTTGGTGTCGGCCAGCAATTGCAGCAGCGCGCCGTCGCCGCAGCCGACATCGAGCACGCGGCTGCCCGGCGCGACCATCGCCGCGACCGCGGCGAGATCGAGACGAACCGGGCGCTGCTGCTCGCTCTTCGGAAAAATGGGGGCGTTCATCGGCTAAGCCTCCTCGGCCCGCGGCAGGCCGCGCGCCGCGGCGGCGGCCTCCAGGAAACCGCGCGTCGTCGCAATGAAATCCGGCTCATAGACGAGAAAGGCGTCATGCCCCTTGTCGCTGTCGATCTCGACGAAAGAGACCGAGGCGCCGCCCGCGTTGAGCGCATGGACGATGGCGCGCGAGGCGGAGGTCGGATAGAGCCAATCGGTGTTGAAGGAGACGACGCAAAAGCGCGTCCTCGTGCCCTTGAACGCCTGCGCCAGCGAGCCGCCGTAATCGGCCGCGAGATCGAAATAATCGCAGGCGCGCGTGACATAGAGATAGGAATTGGCGTCGAAGCGATCGACGAAGGCCATGCCCTGATAACGCAGATAATTCTCGATCTGGAAATCCGCGTCGAAGGAGAATGTCGGCGCCGCGCGGTCCTGCAGCTTGCGGCCGAACTTGCGTTGCAGCGCCGGCTCCGAGAGATAGGTGATATGCGCCGCCATGCGCGCCACAGCGAGGCCTTTCTCCGGCCGCACGCCCTGCTCGAGATAACGCCCGCCGCGCCAATCGGGATCGGCCATCACCGCCTGCCGGCCGACCTCGTGAAACGCGATATTCTGCGACGAGTGCTTGGGCGCCGTCGCGATCGGCATGGCCGAAAAGACGCGCTCGGGATAGCTCGCGGCCCATTGCAGCACCTGCATTCCGCCCATGGAGCCGCCAGCGACGCAAAAGAGCTGGTCTATCCCCAAATGGTCGATCAGCATCGCCTGGGCGCGCACCATATCGCGAATGGTGACGACCGGAAAATCGAGCCCATAGGGCCGGCCGGTCGCGGGATTGATCGAGGACGGCCCGGAAGAGCCGAGACAACCGCCGACGACATTGGAGCTGACGATGAAAAAACGCTCCGTGTCGAAAGGCTTGCCGGGACCGACCATCACATCCCACCAGCCCGGCTTGCCGGTCAGCGGATGCACATTGGCGGCGTGCTGGTCGCCGGTCAGCGCATGGCACAGCAAAATGGCGTTGGAACGCTCTGCGTTCAATTCGCCATAGGCCTGATAGGCGATCGTCAAAGGCGTGACGCAGCCGCCGCCGTCGGTGACGAGCGGCCGGTCCGGCGGGAACTCGACGATGCGCCCATTGAGCGGGTCCGAAGAGGACAACGTCTCTATGGCGGGAAGCGCATTGGCCAAATTCTTCTCTCCTGTTCGATATGCCGAACAATTTGTTCGGCAGCATCGACGGCCGGGAGAAGAGTGTCAAGACCTCGGGTGTCGGGCGACCGGCCTCGCCGGAGCGGGGTCCTGGGCTCACCGCGCCCCAGATTTGGGCGGCCCGGCGAAAGCCTGCGGCGGCAGGCCGGGATCGAAGCCCGACGAAGCGGCGCGGATTTCGACCGGCTTCGGCGGCGTGCTGTAGCGGCGCACTTGGGTCGTCGTCTCCTCATGGATCGTCTCGCGAAGCGTCGGCCTCGACCGCGCCTTCAGGACGGGCGGCCGCTTCGCCGGACGTGCGATGCTCGCCACCGTCGTCGGCGACGCGAGCCGGTCGCCGACCGCCGGAGCCGGGAAAGGCGCGTCGCCGCCGCTGCGGGCGGCCTCGACCACTCGCTCGACAGTGGCGGCCTCGGCGGCGCGCAGCCGCGAGAACCAATCGGCGAATTGCCGTTCGGTGACGCCCTTGCGGCACAGACGCAGCCGGATTGAAGCGGGAATCTCATCGCCGCGGACGATCGTCGTCGCCGTGGCTTCGGGCCGGGCGACAGCGCGCAGATCGTCGACCCATTGCCAGGCGAAGGCGCAGCGCGTTCCTTCCGGCCCCGGCCCGACGGCGAGGCCGAAGGGTCCGAGATCATTGCGCAACGGCTTGGCGACGATGCGCATTCGCGTCGCCGGAAAGCGCAGCGACAGCTCTTGGCGCACGCCCTCCTCCGTGGGCTTGCCCATGGGAATCTCGCCCTCGCGGCCGCCGCCGGCCGGCGCCGTGCGAATGTCGACGGTCATCTCGTTCCAGCCCTTGCCCATCACGGCGCGGTCGAGCGCGACGCTCTGGCGCCAGCCGTTGGCGTAGCGGCGCTCCTCGAGGCCGCCGCGCACGCGCGCCTCGGCCGGCAGCGCCAGAATGGCGGCGGCGCCGCTGCGCGCCTCGACGCCCCGCGCCGGCGGCGCGCCGGCGGTGGCTCCGGTGGGCGTCGGATCGACGGCCAGAATGCCGCGCGTCGGCGAGCAGGCGGAAAGGCCGAGGGCGAGCAGAAAGAGCGGCGGCGAATGTCTGAAAAATTGTCTCATGACGAAATCTCCGAAAGGATCAACGAGTCTGGCTCTGCTTGGACGTCGGCAGCGAGAGGACGGCGGCGAGGTTCGGCGGCGGCGCGGCGCCGTAGCGGGTGCGCGGCGCCATTGCGGTGGCGACATGCTCGGCCGCGCCGGCCGTCAGCTTGGCGCCGGCGTCCGCCTTCTGCTGGCCGATCCAGGCCGGATCGGCCTCCTGATTGGCCCATTGCGTGCCGAGGGGGGCCACCTGCTCGGAGGCCGGCGGCCAAGTGGCGAGATCGACGGCGTTCCAGCTGGGCGAGAGTTGAAAGCCATAGCGCTCGGAGGGCATGGGCCCGACCCCTGGAACGCGCCGCGCCACAAGCGGCGCCTTGCCCGTCTGCGGCTCCGCCCTCAGGCCGACAGGCGCCGGCGAGCCCGCGGCCGAGCGCGCCTGCGCCAGCGGCTGGAAGCGCAGCGGATTCTCCGCCGCGACGGCGATGGGGAACTTGCCGCGCACGGCTTTCAGCACGCGCTCGCGCTGCTGCGCCTGCGCCGCCACTTTGGCGGCGTCGGGCGTCGTCGCCTCTTTCTTGTCGGCCTCGACGCGCAGGCGATCGCGCTCGGCGGCGAGCGCCGGGCCGGCCGGCCCCGGCACGACATAGCCGGCCATCTTCACCGCCGGCCCATGCGCCTTGGCGGCGATGCGCGAATCGCAGGGGAAAGGCGGATGATAATAATCATCCGGGAACAGCAGCTCGACGAGCTTGGGGAACAGCCCGTCATAGCGATTGATGAGCTCGAGCGCCTCCTTGTCCTGGCGCAGACGCTTCAACGTCAGCACATAGCCATAGACGGTCGCCTCTTTCGGAAACCAGGCGACCGCGCGCTCGAACCAGAAGCGCGCGACGTCGAACTGGCAGGAATTATAGGCGTACCAGCCGAGGCCCTGCGCGCCTTCGCCGGAGGCCGATTCGATCGTCACCGCCGCATAGCGGGCGAGGCGCGCCGGCTCGAGATAGGGCGGCGTCTCCTGGGTGAGATCGCGCTCCAGAAGATCGAGAAAGAGAATGCCATTGTTCACCAGCGGCGCGCGCCAGGCATAGGCCACCTCCTCCGCCTCGCGGCGCAGATCGAGCGCGCGCAGCGTATGGGCGAGCCCATGCGCGATCATGGCGTCGCCGCCATGCTCGATCGCCGCTTTGAAGGATTCGAGCGCGGCGCGAAAATCGCGGCGCTTATATTGCAGCCAGGCGACGAGGCCGAGCTGCTGCGGCTCGCGCGTCAGCTTGGCGAAGCTCTCGAAGCGTTGCAGCTCCTGCGGCGAAATCTCGTCCTTGCGCTCGTCGCGCAGCACGGCGACGATGCGCGCGCGGGTGATGTCGATCGCCACCGGGGCGAATTCGTCCTCTGGCTCTTTGGAGCTCTTGCGCGCTTCGACGAGCAGAGCCTCGACATCGCCCATATGCAGCGCGGCCATCGCCTTCTGCATGGTCGCGAGCCGAATATGCTTGTCCTCATTGGAGGCGAAGATCGATTTATACACATCGATCGCCTCGCTGATCTGACCTGTGCGGGCGAAGGCTTCGGCGATCGTCCATTGCGATTCGACATCGGCGTTGGCGGCGAAAAAGCGGCTGTCGCGCGCGAAGGAGGCGATGTCGAGCCAGCGCCCCTCGCGCCAGAAGGCGAATATTTTGTTGCGCTGCTCCTTCTGCTCGAGCTTGCGCATGAGATCGGCGGAAGGGCGCCAGCCGGGCATGTCCTTGCGGCGCGCCCCGATGATCTCGTGCAATTCGTCGAGCTTGTCGGCAGCGAACAGCTCCCACAGACCCGCCTCGTCGACGTCGCCGCGACGCGGGCCATAGAGATCGGCCGGCGGCTCGAAATTAGGATAGAGCCGACGCAGCCGCGAGAATTCGGCGCGCACGCGGGCGCGCTGATCGAGCGAAGCGTAATAGCGCAATGCGAGATCGTCGGGCTTTTCGCGCTCGGATGTCGCGCCGGCCGCGGCCGTCTGACGAACGATGAAAGGAGCGCGCTCACCCTCCCCTTTAGGGGGAGGGTCGGACCGCGAAGCGGTCCGGGGTGGGGTTCCACGAAGAAGACTCGGCGGAAGCACCCCCTCCCGAGCGCCTTCGGCGCTCGACCTCCCCCCTCGAGGGAGAGGTGGTGAAAACGCCTCTTCCGGCGCCTTTTCGACGACAAATTGCGGAGCGGCGCCCTCGGCGTGGAGCGCCGAAGGGGCCGCCGACGAAGTGGCGGCGCAGGCCGCGAGAAGGAGGGCTCTCAATTGGCGAGACACGACGAATACCTCATTTGCGCGGCAAGCAGCGCCAGCAGATGCAGAGTGGCGGGGTAATAGTCTTCATTGGCTCTCGGCGCGGCGAAATCGGCGGGCAGCTTGCCGCCGTCGACGACGCAGGAAACCAGCGCGGCGATCGACGCTATGCCGCCGCCGCCGAACTGGCCGACATCCTTGCCGGAAGCGACGTCGACGATCGGCGGCGCCTCCTTGGCGCGCTGCGCCCAGGCGAGAAAGGGCGCGTAATGGGCGCGCTCGCCGACGCCGGCCCAGGCGAGATAGAGCGGAATGCGCACGGCGTTATAGGCGAACTCCGGCGCGAAGCCCTCCGCCGGCCGCGCCCGCCAGCCCTCGAGCGCGATCCAATCGGCGGGCAGAGTCTGCGGCGTCGGCCGCGACGCCTCGAGCAGATCGAGACCGGTCTGCGTGAGGCCCGCCCAATCGACCTCCGGCGCGACGCTGTCGAGCCGCGCCAAGGCCGGGAAAACATAATAGGAGAGATTGACCACAGGCCCGTCGGAGCGATCCGAGGCGTTGAAGCCGGCGACCGCCGGCAGCAGCAGCGCCCCCATCTTGGTCTTGAACAGCACCACTTTGCGCGACAGCTCGACGGCGATGCGCCGCGCCGCCATGCGCAGCGGCAAATCGTCCCAATATTCCGCCGCCTCCGCGAGCGCCCAGGCGATCAGGAGATCGCCGTCCGAGGCGTTGTTCATGTCGCCGACGGCGGGACGATGCTGCGGATCGAAGCGCCAGGCGACGAGCTCGTCGTTGCGCACCATGAGATTGGCGCGCGTCCAGCCCCACAGGCGATCGAATGTGGCGCGATCATTGGCGGCGACGGCGAGCAGCATGGCGTAGCCCTGCCCCTCACTATGGCTCACATGGTCATTGGCCGTGTCTATGACGCGGCCCTGCTCGGCGATGAAGCGCTTTTTATACGCCATCCACGCCTCGGGCGATTTCAGCGCGCCGCCGAGCTTGATCTTATGCGCGTCGAGCGAGAGCGGAACGCCGATCGCGGCGGAGATTTCCGCGATCGGCTCGGCGCGCGTGACGGCCGGCGCGAGAGCGACGGCGAGGCCGAGAGCGACGGCGAGGCCGAGAGCGGCGACGGCGAGTGACGCAATTCTCATCTCGAGCTCCTTCCGATATTGCGCGTCAGCCATCGCGTGGAGGCGGCGAAGAGCGCGGCGACGAGAATTGCGAGGCCCACATAGACGCCGGGATGCAGCGACATCCATCCGGCGGCGATGAGCCGAAGATTGCCGAAGGACAAAGGCCGCGTGACGATGAAGCGCGGACTGTCGGCGCCGCTCGCCGCGACGGCGGCGTCCGTCATGTCGAGCATCGCGAGCTGGCCCTGCACGCGGCGCGAGACGCGCGGATCGACGAGACAGGCGGAGGCCTCCGCCAGAGTCGCAGCGTTGGGCGCGGTGACGATGGTCCAGACATCCTTGGCCGTGTCGCCGAGGATCGTCTGGCTCATCGCCAGCGAGGCGCGTTGCGGAGCGACGCGGTCGGCGGCCTCCGCCTCGAAGCCGGCGCGCAGCCATTGCGCGGCGTCGGCGACGCGCGCCGCGCTCCACACGCCGGCGACGCGCAGCCGCTCGACGACGCCATAACCCCAATGGCCCTCGCGGCGCAGATCGTCGCGCCAGGCCTCGAGCAGGTCCCGCTCGCCATCGGGGCGCTCCAGACGGCCGACGGGCGTCGTGCCGACGGGCGCGAAATCGACGCGCTCCGCCTCGCCGGAGGGAGGCGGCGGCGCGCTCGCTCCTCCCGACTGCGCGGTGATCGTCTTGTCGAGCATGTTGCGCGGCGCATAGCAGGCCATGGGAAAATTGCGCTGCAGGACGAAGCGATTGCGCGCCGCGATCTCGAGCGGCGACAGCCGCTTCTCCGACGCTTTGCGGCGATCGGCGGTCAGATGCGGCCCCCATGCCTCGCGCAATGTGTCGGCCGGCATGTCGAGACGTTGCAGCAGCGCGGCGTCGAAGGAATCGAGCGGCGCGACGGCGAGCGTCGGCCCCTGGCCTTCGCCGGGCGGCGTATCGACGATCTCGAAATCGATCGGCTTGCCGGCGGCGATGGCGAAATGCGCGACGATCGTCGCCGCCGCGCCCACAGCGTCGGAATCGAGCGACGGCATATAGAGCTTCGGCCGTCCCTTGGCGCCCGCATAAGGGAAGCCGCCGGACGCCGTCACCGCGAGATCGGGCATTTGCGCGATGCGGGCGATCGGCGGCAGCTCGATCTCCGTCTCGTCGAGGAAGAGAAAGCGCTTGGCCGCGCGCATCGCCGCCAGCGGATCGCAATCGGCGTCCTGACGCGTCGGCACATGCGCCTCGATCTCGATGCGATTGAGGCCGGGCTTCAGAAAGCCCAGCGGCAAGGGCAGCGGATTGTCGCGGAAGACGTCGCCCGACGCCTTCAGGAGATTGAGGCTCACCGCCGTGCGCTCGTCCACCTTGACGACGATCTGCGCATTGGAGTCGAGCCCCGCCGCATAGCCGCCGGCGAGGCGCAGCAGCGCATTTCCGTAATCGGCCGCATAGAAATCCGGCGGCATGACGATGTTGAAGGCGGCGCGATAGAGACGCCCGGTGAACTCCTCGCTGGCGACGCCGAGATCGCGCAGCTTCACCTTGCGGCCGCCGTCGAGCCGATAGCCCGGAAAGGCGGCGGACGCGCGCAGCCCCTGCGGCGATCCCTTGGGCGCGGCCGACACGAGGAGACGGCGGATCGCCTCATCCACTTCCGCGGATGTCGCGCCCGTCACCACAATGCCGGCGCGACGGCCGGGCGCGGCCGGCAGCACGAAAGCGCGCGGCTCGTCTATGGGGCCGGCGCGCGAAAGATCGACGCGGCCGGCGAGCTCGGCGGCGGCGCCGACGAAGAGATTGACGCCATAGCGTCCGCCCGCGGCGGGGCCGGCGTCGACGACCGGCTGCTCGAAACGGCCGGCGAGCGAAATCGCTTGCGCCGCGCGCAACATGCGCTCGATCTCGAGAGGCTTGGCGTTGGCGCCGAGCACGGCGCGGATCGGCAGCGCGCCCTGCTCGTCCGGCGGCAGCGCGCCGAGATCGGAGAGGCTGACGACGCCCGGATCGTCCTCCGGCAGCACCAGGCCGGTCTCGGTCGGATCGATCTGCGTCCACAATTCATAGGTCGCCTCGAGCGAGCAATCGACGCGATGGCGCTGGCTCGTCGCGATGCGCACCGAATTGAAGCCGGGACGCATCACGCCCGGCGGAATGTCGAAGACGATGGTCTCCACTTCCTGCACCGCGCGGATCGGCGTGTCGCCGATCGTCTGATCGTTGATCGTCAGAGTGAGCGCGGAGGCCTCCGGCATCACCGACACGGCGGCGAGATAGCCGATGCGAAATTGCAGACGGCGCGACGCCTGCGCCTCGGTGACATAGATCGGCCATTCGGACGAGCCGATCTCGCCGGCGAGGCGATAGCCTTGAATATTATTGGTGAGATGCCGCAGCATCGCGCCGGCGACGATCGGCCGCGGCGGCGCGACAGGCGCTGCGGCCGGCGTTTCCACCGCCGCGATGCGGGACGGCTCGCGCGCGGCGAAACGCGCGGGGATGATGGGCTGGAGGCGGGTCGCGGCCGGCTGCGGCCGCTCGACTTGCAGATGGAACAGCTGCTCTTGCGGCGCTGTCGTGAAGATCGCCTGGGCGGAGGCCGCGGCCGGCGTCAGCGCCGTCGTGGCCGCGAGCAGAGCGGCGAGGACTCGGAACTGCATTTTGGCGCTCATTTTTACGAGAATGGTCGTGTCGTCGAGAATGGACTTGCGAAAAGGATCAGACGCTTTCGTGTCTCACGGAGCGCTCGCGCTCTATCGCGGGCGGCGTTTTCACTTTCGACGGCGGCCGCAGGCGAGGCCGGCGACGGCCGAAGATCGACGGAAGCTCGGCGATGGGCGGCGGCTCGCTCCGCGCCGCCTCGCCTGCGCGGGGGCGCAGATAGGCGAAGGCGCGCAAGGGCTCGATCGCGCCCCACCAGAGAAATTGCGCCGTGCCGGCGACAATGCCCTTGTGCTTGCGCCGCGCGGCCTGGAAACGTTCGAGCGCCGTGGCGTCGCCATACATGAGATCGGCGAGCGCGAGATGATCCTGCGGCTGCGTGAGCGCGAAGACGATGTGGCGGCGCCCGTCAGCCGCGACGCCGACGATGCGCGCGGAAAGGCTCGGACGGCGCGCGGCGTCGACGACCGAGTCGATGAAGAGGCGCCCTTCCGTCTGTTTCGCCGCGGCGAGCGCTTCGGCGTCCGCCTCTGTCGCCGCGCGCAGGCGACAGCCGCCGGCGGAGACTTCCTCTATCGCGACGCGAACATGCTCCTCGCCGAGAGCGAGCGCGCCGCGCCGCTCGACGGGAAGGCTCGGATGCTTCTCGCGGCGGCGACGCTCCGCCACGGCGCCGAGCGCGACGCCGGCGGTGACGAGATTGAAGAAGTTCCATAGGCCGACGAAGACGATCAGCTGGCGCACGCCGGGCTCGGCCACGCAACGATAGACGGCGACGACAGCGCCGATGGCGAGCAGGCCATAAATGGCGAAGAAAGGCCAAGCGAGCTCCGAGAGACGATCCTGCGCTCGCGTCGCGCCTTTCTCCGTCACGCGGAAGGAGGGGCTGTGCGGCCGCAGAAGCACAGAGAGGATCGCTTTCGACAAAAACACGCCCTGGCAATATTCGTAGAGTTCCGACACCCAGGGCCAGCGCACGCGGCCGAAGAGATAATTCTGCAGCATCGCGTTCACGACGACATAGGTCGCCGTATAGGCGATCGCCTCTTCTATGTTGGAGACGAAAATCTTGACGTCGAAGAGAAGGAAGGCGAGCGGCGCCAGCATGAAGACCAGACGCGGGAAGGGAAAGAACCAGAAGCTCATGCTCGACAGATAGCCGAGCCGCTGCAAGGGCTCGAGGCCGCGCTTCAGCAGCGGATTGCGCAGCAGCAGAATTTGCAGCATTCCCTGGCACCAGCGCACGCGCTGGCCGATGAAGGCGGCGAAAGTCTGAGGCTGCAATCCCGCGACGAGCGGCTTGTCGACATAGACGCTGGTCCAGCCCTGCGCATGAAGCTCGAGCGCCGTCTCGCAATCTTCGGTGACGGAGACGCCGGAGAAGCCGCCGGCCTCGTCCAGCGCGGCGCGGCGCAGCAGAGCCGCCGAACCGCAGAAGAAGGCCGCGTTCCATTTGTCCAATCCGCGCTGCGTGACGCCATAGAACATCTCGTTCTCGGACGGCATATGGCGGAAGGTGCGCAGATTCTGCTCGATCGGATCGGGATTGAGGAAGACATGCGGCGTCTGCACGAGGAAGAGCCGATCATCCTCGAAGAAATAGCCGATCGTCTCACGCAGAAAGGAACGAAACGGCGCGTGATCGGCGTCCAGCACGACGACGATGTCGCCATCGATATGCTCGAGCGCCGCGTTGAGATTGCCGGCCTTGGCGCGCTCGTTATGCTCTCTGGTGAGATAATAGCAGCCGAGCGCAGCGCAGAGCTCCTGCAAGGATGCGCGGCGGGCGCGGGCGCGCTCGGCGATCTCGGGATCGGGATGCGCGCATTTTTGCTCCGTGCCGCCGTCGTCGAGCAGAAAGACATTCAGCCGGTCGGCAGGATAATCCATGGATTTCGCCGCGGCGAGAGTCGTCGCGAGAATGGAGGCGCTCTCGTCATAGCTCGGGACCAGCACATCGACCGCCGGCAGAGCCTCGTCCTCTATCTGCGGCGCCGGCTCGCGCTTCAGCGGCTCGGCGTTGACGACGAGGGTGAGGAGCAGCATCGCCACGCAATAGAGCTCGGCGGCGAGCAATATGGAGCCGCAAGTGAAGCCGACAGGATCGGAGAGCGGCGGCAGGGTGGAGGTGACGCGCCAATAGACATAGCGCAGCACCACGAACAGCGCGAGCGCGATAAACAGCTGGCGCGCTTCCGCGCCGCGCGCGAACTTCCACACAAAGGCCAGCAGCATGATGACAGAAAGGCTCGTCGCCAGCTGCGCCTGCACGCTGACCGGCTGTGTGGCGAGCGCGACGGCGACGGCGCCGAGAAGGAGAAAGGAGAGGAAGCGCAAGAGAGACATGGCGACGCCTTCGAGCAAAGACGAACAATGAAAAGGTACGGCCGTGAAATCTGCGGCCGTCGATTTTAGAAAGCGATATGCGTGTCCAGAATTCCATAGGCGCCGCCGCCGCGCACGCGATCGCGCAGATAGCCGCTGGAGAGGCCGATCTGCAGCGCGCCGAATTTCAATCCGGTGAGATGCGCGCCGGCGCGCCATTGCGCGAAATAATCATCGCCGAGCGCCAGCGCCTCCGGTCCGACATAGACGTAATCGGCGAGCTCCACGCCGAATTTCAGCCGCGTGTAATAGGAATTATGCACGGTCGAATAATAGGCGATGAGCGCGACCATGGTGGATTCGGTCGGCCGCGCGAAGGCCTCGACGCCGACCTTGGCGCCGACGGAAACGCCGCGCACCTGATTGCCCGGATCGAAAGGCGACAGGCTGTGATTCATCACATCCGGGCCGACATAGAAAGCGACGCCGCCCTGATTGGAGACGACCTCGTAGCCGACCATGAAGGAGCCGTCCTCCAGCGTTCCATTCACGCGGCCATAGCCGGAATTGCTGGGAATGAAAGCGGCGCCGACGGGGATGTAGACCGGAAGATCGCTGGCGTCATAAGCATATTTGCCGATGACGGTGGAGACGCGAATGCGTGGGCCGCTTTCGACGAGCGATCCGAAAGGCGCGATCTTGCCGATGGCGGCGCCGGCGATCGAATTGCGCGACGTTCCGTCGACGGAAAGGTCGATGGAGACCGTCGGCCGAGGCGTCGCCGGCGGCGGCGCCTCGGCGGGAACGCCCGTATACCAATCGGCGGCGCGCGCCGTCGAGCAGAGCGCCGCGCACAATGCGAGCGGCAGAGCCGTTTTCGAGAGCATCATGACTCTTCATTCCCAGGCCCGATCGAACGGCGCGCGCGGGAACGACCGCGTTACATTCGCGTCTCTCGATCAAGAGCGCCTGACATGGCGCCTTCCTTAAGAATGGAGGTTAATGGGACAATGTTTATTGAATGCTTTCGCGCTTCGCAAAGAAGCCGTTATGCCTAATGCGCGGTACTGCTCAGCTCGCGCACGCGCTTCAGAGCGCCTCTATCGTAGCTGTGAGATGGGCGAGATCCTCGCTGCGCGAGAGGCGATGATCGCCTTCCATCACCAAGGTCAGCACGACGGGATCGCTCGCGAGACAATCCATCAGCCGCAGCGCATGGCGATAGGGCACATCCTCGTCGCGCATCCCCTGCAAGATATGCACGGGCGCATTCACACGGATGACGTCGTCCAGCATGAGATGCGCGCGACCGTCCTCGATGAGCCGGCGCGTGATCGGCGTCGGCTCCGGCGAATAGGGCGAAGGCCGCAACCATGCGCCGTCTTCGAGAATCGCGCGGCGAATATCGTCGTCGGCGTTGTTCCAGACGAGCTCTTGCGTGAAATCGACGGCGGGCGCGATCAGCACGAGAGCGTGCAGGCGGCGGCCCTGCTCGGCGAGTCGACGCGCCATCAGCAGAGCGAGCCAGCCGCCCATGGAGCTGCCGACGAGAATTTGCGGGCCGCGCGTCGAAGCGTCGAAGACGGCGAGACTCTGCGCCAGCCAATCGCCGATCGTTCCATCCTCGAAGCGTCCGCTCGATTCGCCATGGCCGGAATAATCGAAGCGCAGAAAAGCGCGCCCCTCGCGCTCCGCCCATGCGTCGAGATGCGCGGCCTTTGAGCCCAGCATGTCGGATTTGAAACCACCGAGCAGCATGACGCCGGGACGCTCCGCCCCAGCCCCGCGCGCGGCGCGAAAACGCCGGGCGATGCGCCAGGGCTCCCGCCCCTCGAGGGCGAGTTCGATGAAGCTCAGCCCCTCCTCGACGCCGTCCACAGCCATCGTCTCCCCGCCGGGCGAATGCGCCCGCTCTCGCTATTAACGAAAAATGTGCATTTCTTCAAAGTCATGCTCCGGCGGCCGGGCCTTATTGCTGGCTCATTTCTACGGCGAAGAGGGCCTCGGCCTCTCTCGACCGCGGCGAGGTTCTCGTTTACTGGGCAAGATCGCTCCATGCTAGAGAATTTCCACGCCTTCCCTTCGACCAGCCGCCCTCTCGCCGGGCGGACGATCTTGCAGATCGTGCCCGATCTCCAATCGGGCGGCGCGGAGCGCACGACCATCGACATCGCCGAGGCGCTGCATATGGCGGGCGCGCGGGCGCTCGTCGCCTCGGAGGGCGGCCGCATGGTCAGCGAGCTGCAGGCCAAGGGCGGCGTGTGGCTGCCCTTTCCCGCCGCGACCAAAAACCCGCTCGCCATGGCGCTGAATTCCTTCCGCCTCGCCCGCATTCTGCGCGAGGAGGGCGTGGATATCGTCCATGCGCGCTCGCGCGCCTGCGCCTGGGTCGCGCATCACGCGGCGCGGCGCGCGGGCGCGCGCTTCGCCACCACCTTCCACAGCATCTACGGCGGCGCCTCCGCCATCAAGCAGCGCTATAATTCCATCATGGCGGCGGGCGATCTCGTCATCGCCAATTCGCATTTCACCGCCCGCCATATCGCCGAGCTCTATCCGCAGGCGACGCACCGCATCGTCGTCATTGCGCGCGGGCTCGATCTGCGCGCCTTCTCGCCCTCCGCCGTCGAGCCCGCCCGCGTCGAGCGCGTGCGCGCCTCATGGGGCGTCGCGCGACACGAGCGCGTCGTGCTGTTGCCGGCGCGGCTCTCGGCGCGCAAGGGCCATCTCGTGCTCATCGACGCGGCGAAGCTGCTCCTCGCCGAAGGATTTTCCGATGTGCGCTTCGTGCTGGCGGGCGATGCGCCCAACGCCGCGTTTCGCGCCAATGTGGAGGCGCATATCGCGCGCGCCGGGCTCGGGGGAATCATGCGCGCGCCGGGCTATTGCGCCGATATGCCGGCCGCCTATCTCGCCGCCGCCGTCGCCGTCGCGCCCTCGACGACGCCCGAGGCTTTCGGCCGCGTCGCCATAGAGGCGCAGGCGATGGGCGCGCCGGTCATCGTCTCCGATCTCGGCGCGGCGATCGAAACCGTGCTCGCCCCGCCGCAGGTCGATGCGACGCAGGCGACCGGCTGGCGCACGCCGGCCGGCGACGCCGCCGCTCTGGCGCAGGCGATTCGCGAGGCGCTGGAGCTGCGCCCCTCCGCCCGCGAGGCGCTGACGGCGCGCGCGCGGCGGCATGTGCAGACGCATTTTTCCGTCGAGCGCATGCGCGCTGCGACGCTCGACGCCTATGAGCGGCTGCTCATCGGACGCGCACCGTGACGCGGCTGCGGAAGAAATGGTTCGACCTCACCCCCATGAAGCGGATATTCTCCTTTCATAAAAACATTCTAGGGATCGATCGCAGCGCGACAAAGGAGTTGGCGGATGGCATATGATCTCATCGTCATCGGTACGGGCCCGGGCGGCTATGTCTGCGCGATTCGCGCGGCGCAGCTCGGCCTCAAGACCGCCGTCGTCGAGAAGCGCGCCACCCATGGCGGCACTTGCGGCAATGTCGGCTGCATTCCCTCCAAGGCGCTGCTGCACGCCTCTCATATGTTCAAGGAGGCAGGCCACGGCCTTTCCGATCTCGGCGTGATCGTCGAGCCGCCGCGGCTCGATCTCGAGAAGATGATGAAGCACAAGGCCGACACGGTCGCCGCCAATGTCGGCGGCGTCGCCTTTCTGTTCAAGAAGAACAAGATCGATTCGTTCCATGGCGTCGGCCGCATTCTCGGCGCCGGGCGCGTCGAGGTGACTGGCGAGAATGGCGCGACGCAAATTCTCGAAGGCGCGAATATCGTCATAGCGACAGGCTCCGCCGTGGCGCCGCTGCGCGATGTCGACGGCAAGGAGATCGCCTTCGACGAGAAGCAGATTCTCTCCTCCACCGGGGCGCTGGAGCTCGAATCGGTCCCCAAGCATCTCGTCGTCGTCGGCGCGGGGGTCATAGGCCTCGAGCTCGGCTCGGTCTGGCGCCGGCTCGGCGCGCAGGTGACGGTGATCGAATATCTCGATCGCATATTGCCGGGCGCCGACGCCGAGGTCGCGACCCGCTTCCAGAAGATTCTCGAGAAGGAGGGCTTCGCCTTCCATCTCGCCGCCAAGGTCACGAAGATCGACAAGACGCCGGAGGGCGTCTCGGTCTCCTACGCCTCCACCAAGGGCGGCGGCGGCACACCGATAACGGCCGACGCCGTGCTGATCGCCACAGGGCGCATTCCCTATACGGCGGGCCTCGGCCTCGAGGAGGCGGGCGTCGCCACCGAGCGCGGGCGAATCGTCATCGACGAGCATTTCCGCACCAATGTGGCGGGCATTTTCGCCATCGGCGATGTGGTGCGCGGCGCCATGCTCGCCCATAAGGCCGAGGAGGAGGGCGTCGCCGTGGCGGAAATCCTCGCCGGCCAGGCGGGACATGTGAATTACGGGGTCATTCCGTCTGTGGTCTATACGATGCCGGAGGTCGCCTGGGTGGGCCTGACCGAGGAAGAGGCGAAATCGGCGGGAATCGCCTATAATGTCGGCAAATTCCCCTTCTCCGCCAATGGCCGCGCGCGCGCCAGTCGGCAGACGGAGGGATTCGTCAAAGTGCTGGCCGACGCCGCCACCGATCGCGTGATCGGCGTGCATATTCTCGGCTCGGACGCCGGCGAGTTGATCGCCGAAGGCGGCGTGCTGATGGAATTCTCCGGCGCGGCGGAAGACCTCGCCCGCACCTGCCATGCGCATCCGACGCTGTCGGAAGCGATCAAGGAAGCGGCGCTCGGCGTCGCCAAGCGCTCGATCCATTTGTGAAGAGCGCGCACTCCTTCTCCCGCCTGCGGGAGAAGGAGTTGCGCCCTCAGTGCAGACGGAACTCCTTGTCCACCAAGGAGATTTCCGCCGGGCGAATGAGCCCGCTATGCGCCACCTGCACCGAATGGAGCCGGCCGTCGAGGCTCCTCTGCCAAAAATCCAGAAACTTCCGCAATTGCGGAAATTCGGGCTGCAAATCGTATTCCTGCCAGATGTACGATTGCATGATCGCGGGGTGATCAGGCAGTCGATAGAAAATATTGGCCGTCGTCAGCCCATAGCCTTCGAGCATACGGCGAAATTCGCGCGACGCCATGAGACGCCTCCTCTTCGATCGCGTGAGAACGATAGGTTCGACCACGACAAAGATGCAAGGCCAATGCCGAATAAACTTTTAAAAACAATATGCTAGCAGCAAGCGTGAGCGAGTGCTGATCGATCGGCCGGCTCTTTGTGGCGAAACCTACCGAGACGGCATATTTCTGTCGCGATCTCAGGAGACGCCGACATGCGCGCTGTTCGGGATGTGAAGGACATCGTCGGCCTGCTGATGCGCATCGTCGACGGCGGCGAAACGAGCGTCGAGGAAGTGGAAGCGCTATGCTTCGACGCCGAGGGAGCGCTCGGCGCCGCCTTGAACGGCGCTTATATTCTGCTTCTCGAATTCGCTTTCGACCGCGAAGCGCGTCAGCGGGACGCAGCGCTCGACGCGCGAATGCGGCTTCGTCTCGGGGAATCGCTGGCCGAGGCGGCGAGGATCGCAGAAACGGCCGGCGCGCGATAATGGCGCTCGAGGCCCAATAGGAGAAGAATGCCCGATGGAATCCGTCAAGCAACGCCTCATTCGCGCCTTCTGGTTCACGCTCGCGGTTCTCTTCCTCATCGAGAGCTGGCTGTGGGACCATGTGAAACTATGGATCCTGCGGCTCGCGGCCGCGCTCGGCGTGAAGGAGCTGGAGGCGCGGCTGCGCGAATTCATCGCCAGCCTATCGCCCATCGCCACGCTCGCCGTCTTCGCCCTTCCGGCGATCACGATTTTTCCGTTGAAGCTGCTCGCGGTCGCCGCCATCGCCCATGGCCATGTGGTGACGGGGATCACGGTGATCCTCGCCGCCAAGACGCTGGCGCTCGGCGTCACATCCTTCCTCTTCGACGCCAGCCGCGAGAAGCTCTTGCAAATCGGCTGGTTCGCGAAGCTCTATGCGGCCGTGCTGCGCGTCAGCCGCTGGGCGCATGAGCGGGTCGAGCCGTTCAAGCAGAAAATTCGCGAGTCGAAGGATTATTTGAAGGCGCGGCTGTCCCGCGCTCTGGGCGAGGAGGGCCGCTCGCTGTTCCTGCGCAAGCTGGCCCTGCTGCGCGCTCTCGTCCGCCGCCGCGGCGCGGCATGACGATCTCGCTCCGCCGCTCGACATTTCGCTCCGCCGCTCAGCGGCAGAGCGCATAGCCGAGACAGGCGTCGGCCGAAGCCGCCTGCCCAGATGTGACGATGATCCAGACGCCATAGGCGAAAGCCATGACGAGAACGACTCCGAGCAGCGACAATCTCGGCGTATGACCCATTTTCCCCTCCTGCCGATCGCCGGCGCCCGTCCCCTCAACGGACGCCGCAACCTGCCCGAGCCCGAAAAACGTCCGCGTGCGCGGGCGCACGAAGCGAAAAGGCGGCAGGTTCGCTAGGAAGGAAGGGCGGGGACGAGAAAAGGCGAGACCTCGCTCGAGATCAAAATTTCGGCGAGGAAGCGCTTGACGAGATCGATTGCAATCGAAGCAAAATCAATTCGATTTCGTCGAAACATGGGCGCCGCGCGGATGCGCCGAGCGCCAGGCGTCGAGAAGCCGCGCTTTATCGACGGCGGCGTAGATCTGCGTCGTCGAGAGCGAGGCGTGGCCGAGCAGCTCCTGAATGCTGCGCAGATCGCCGCCACGGCCGAGCAGATGCGTCGCGAAGGAATGGCGCAGCGCATGGGGCGTGGCGCTCGCGGGCAGGCCCAACGCGCCGCGCATTCGCTCCACGGCGAGCTGCAATATGCGCGGCGACAGCGGCCCGCCGCGCGCGCCGACGAAGAGCGGCCCGCCGGCGAGCTGATAGGGACACAGCGAAATATAGTCTTCTATGGCCCGCCGCACGGGCTCGATGACCGGGACCACGCGGGTCTTGCCGCCCTTGCCGGTGATGGAGACGCGATCGACGGCGCCGATGGGCGCGCGGTCGCGCTCGATCGACAGCGCCTCCGAAATGCGCAAGCCGGCGCCATAGAGCAGCGCCAGAGCGGCGGCGTCGCGGGCCAAAATCCAGGGCTCGCGGGCCTCGCCGGCGCGGGTCTCGGCGCGGGTGAGATCGCGCGCGTCGGCGACGCTCAGCGCCTTGGGAAGGCTATGCGGCTTTTTCGGCGCATGGACGGCGCCGAAGACATCGGTCTTGGCGAGGCCCTTTTTCTCGAGGAAGCGCATGAGCGAGCGCACCGCGGCCAGCGCCCGCAGCAGCGAGCGATTTTCCAGCCCCTCGGTCCGCCGCTGCGCCATGAAGGCGCGTATGTCGGCGGGAGCGAGCGCGCTCAATGTGGCGGCGTCGGCGGGCGCGCCGCGACGCTCGGCGAGAAAGGCGAGAAAAAACCGGGTGTCGCGCGCATAGGCGTCGAGCGTGTGGCGCGAGCAGCGCCGCTCGCCGGAGAGATACTCCAGCCAAGATTCGGCCGCCGAGACGATATCGGGCGCCGCCAGAAAGGCGGCGCCCGATCTTTTGGTTGCGGCTCTTGGGGAATCGCGCATGGCATAAGTGGTGGCGCGCGCCGATAAAGGAAGGGTAAAGGGTCAGCCCTTCGTCAGCTCTCGCCGCGCCGTCTCCAGCAATTCGTCGAGCGTGCGCCGCAGCTGATGGTCGGACTGCTCGACGCCGGCGGCGGCGAAATCGTCCTTCACCTTGGAAAAAACCAGCTCATCGGCATTGGCGGACGTCTCGGCGGTCACCAGGGCCTCGGCGTAGGCCTCCGCTTCCGGCCCTGATTTGCCGAGCTTTTCGGCCGCCCACAGGCCGAATAATTTGTTTCGCCGCGCCGCCGCGCGGAATTCCATTTCCTGATCATGGACGTAGCGCTTCTCGAAAGCTTCTTCCCGATTGTCGAACGTGCTCATTGCAACCCTCGGATGTTTCGTCGGCCTCGTTCGGCCCGGCGCAAGTCTGGATGTAGGCGATTCGGTCGAAAATCCAGTGACGTTCACGCAATTAACGAAAATTTCAGTCAAGTTGTGTCGGCCACTCGATTCGGCTAGTCTCGCTTCGCGGGTTGTAACGACCGCCGGAACAGGATAGGACCCGGTTCCATCCGCGGCCGTCACCAACGCCGCTTCGGACGAACGTCCCTTTTCCCGAGCTCCCGCTCTGGCCGAGGCGGCGGCCGCCGGAGCCGAACCGAGGAGCCACGGGCCCGTAATGGATTTTCTCAAGCCCCGGTTGATCCCGATGAATCGCCGCCGCCGCATCTACGAAGGCAAGGCCAAGGTCCTCTATGAGGGCCCGGAGCCCGGGACGTTGATCCAACACTTCAAGGACGACGCCACCGCGTTCAACGCCAAGAAGCACGAGGTCATCGACGGGAAGGGCGTCCTCAACAATCGGATCTCGGAATTCGTTTTCCAGCATCTGAACGATATCGGCGTGCCGACGCATTTCATCCGCAGGCTGAACATGCGCGAGCAGCTGATTCGCGAGGTCGAGATCGTTCCGCTCGAGATCGTGGTGCGCAATGTCGCCGCCGGCTCGCTGTCCAAGCGCCTCGGCATGGAGGAAGGCACGCAGCTGCCGCGCTCCATTATCGAATTCTATTACAAGAACGACGCGCTCGACGACCCGATGGTCTCCGAGGAGCACATCACCGCTTTCGGCTGGGCGAGCCCGCAGGAGATCGACGACATCATGGCCTTGGCCATTCGCGTCAATGATTTCCTCTCCGGCCTCTTCCTCGGCGTCGGCATCCGCCTCGTCGACTTCAAGATGGAATGCGGACGGCTGTGGGAAGGCGACATGATGCGCATAGTCGTCGCCGACGAGATTTCCCCCGACTCCTGCCGGCTGTGGGACATCAAATCCAACGACAAGCTGGACAAGGACCGCTTCCGCCGCGACATGGGCGGCCTCGTCGAGGCCTATACGGAAGTCGCGCGCCGTCTCGGCATTCTGCAAGAGAACGAGACGCCCCGCCCGAGCCAGCCCAAGCTGGTGCAGTAAGGCGCAATCATTCGGCGCGATCATTCTCCCACTCGTGGGAGAAGGCGCCCCTCGCGTCAGCGAGGGCCGGATGAGGGCTTACGCGTCGCGAGGCGACCTCTTCGAAAACTGTCTTCGCGCCTGAGAGCCCTCATCCGACCCGACTTCGTCGGGCCACCTTCTCCCGCAAGCGGGAGAAGGAAAGCGCGAACCTTCCTAAAATCTCGATCGATCTGTCCCGAGAGAGCTCGCCGCTCACTGCGCGGCGAGCTTGATCTCGGGATAGGTACAGCGCTCGCGGCTCTCCTGATCGACATGCAGATGCTGCGGCGGCTCGACGAAGGGAATGCCGAGCGTCTGCCACACATCCGCCACCGCCTCCACCAGAGCGACGATATGCTCCGGCGTATGGCGCGGCGTCGGCGTGATGCGCAGACGCTCCGAGCCGCGCGCGACGGTCGGATAATTGATCGGCTGAATGTAGATGTCGTGGCGCTCGAGCAGCATGTCGCTCGCCGCCTTGCACAGCTCGGCGTCGCGCACCATCACCGGCACGATATGCGAGCCATTCTCCAGCACCGGCAGGCCGGCCGCCGCCAGCGCATGTTTGGTGATATGCGAGGCGCGCTGATGCGCAGCGCGCAAATCGGAGCGCGCCTTGAGCACACGAACGGCGGCCGTCGCCGCGGCGGCGACGGCGGGCGGCAGAGCGGTGGTGAAGATGAAGGAAGCCGCATAGCTGCGAATGGCGTCGATGACGACGCGATCGCCCGCCACATAGCCGCCCAGCGTGCCGAAGCCCTTGGCCAGCGTGCCCTCGATGACGTCGATGCGATGCATCACGCCCTCGCGCTCGCAGATGCCGCCGCCGCGCGCGCCATACATGCCGACGGCATGGACCTCGTCGATATAGGTCATCGCGCCATAGCGCTCGGCGAGCGCCGCGATCTCGGCGACCGGAGCGATATTGCCGTTCATCGAATAAAGGCTCTCGAAGACGATGAGCTTGGGCCGCGCGCCGGCCTCGATCAGCAGCTCCTCGAGATGAGCGAGATCATTGTGGCGGAAGATCTTGCGCTCGGCGCGCGAGCGCTTCACGCCCTCGATCATCGAATTGTGATTGGAGGCGTCCGAGAGAATGACGCAATCGGGCAGAAGATCGGCGATCGTCGATATAGCGGCGAGATTGGAGATCCAGCCCGAGGTGAAGACCAGCGCGGCCTCCTTGCCATGAAGATCGGCGAGCTCGCTCTCGAGCTCCACGATCGCGTGGCTGGTGCCGGAAATGTTGCGCGTGCCGCCGGCGCCGGCGCCGACGCGCGAGGCGGTCTCCACCATTGCGGCGATCACCTCGGGGTGCTGGCCCATGCCGAGATAATCATTGGAGCACCAGATCGTCACATCGCGGGTGGAGCCGTCGTCCCGGTGCCAGACCGCCTGCGGAAAGGTTTCGACGCAGCGTTCGAGATGGGCGAAGACCCGATATCGGCGTTCCTCCTGGAGACGAGTGACCGCCGTCTCGAAAAAGCGCCGATAGTTCATGTGACGACCCTTCATACCACGATAGGGGGACCGATACTCTTGGCCCCGCGGGACTGCCGCGCGATCGGACCGCGCTGCTCCCGCTTTGTGCGTTTTGCTACATAAACTATCCGAAGAGGCTTGGCGAGAGGCAGAACGTCGCGCCGAGACAAAGTCACGAAATGGCCACGAATGCTTTTCTCTCCGCGAGCGTGAGCGCGAAATAAAACGACTGCTGCGCCGCGCAATCCTATTTTGCGTCGCACAATGTTTCGAGCGACGCCCCGGTCGGCAGAGGAAGACGCGCTTGCAGCGCGGCGCCGCGCGGCGATGTCGATTCGAGCGTCAGTCGGCCGCCCAACGCGGCGACGCGCTCGCCCATTCCACGCAGGCCGATGCCTTCGCGCACGCCTGCCGAAACGCCGGCGCCGTCGTCGCGCACGAGGATGCGCAATTCGCTCTCTGCGCCTGCGACGATGCGCTCGACCGTCACATCGACCCGCGCGGCGCTCGCATGGCGAAACACATTGGTCAGCCCCTCCTGCACGATTCGATAGGCGGTGAGCGCGATGGTCTCGTCGAGCGGCTCGCCGGTCTCGGCGACATGCAGACCGACGGCGACCTCGGGCTCGAGATCGCGCCAGCCCTGGGCCAGCGCCTGCAACGCCCCCTCGAGACCCATTTCGTCCAGCGCAGCCGGCCGCAGCCGGCCGAGGATGCGGCGATTGACCTGCTGCAATGCGCCGAGCTGCGCGTCGATGGTCAGGCAATCTTCCCGACGCGCGCCCTCGAGCTTGCGCGCGAGCGCGCCGAGCCCGGCGCGAATGCTGAACAAAAACGGCCCGATCTCGTCATGCAGATCGCGGGCGATGTCGCGCCGCTCCGCATCCTGCACATGGATGATGCGCTCGACGAGCGCGCGATTCTCCGCGTCCAGACGCGCGAGCGTCTGCGCCAGCGCATCCACTCGGGAGGCGATGGCGACGAACTCCGGCGCATCGCCCGCCGCCATGCGCACGCTGCGATCGCCGCGCTCGAGCCGATGCAGCGCCTCGGCGAGCGTCGAAACGGGCGCGAGCGCGCGCGAGACGACGATCGACACAACGCCGAAGCCGGCGAGCGCGAGCGCCGCCGCGCCCAGCGCCAGCAGCCATGCCTCCTCCCATATCTCGTCGATCTCGTCGCCCGGATCGGCGGCCAGCGCCAGCTCGCCGCGCAGGCGGCCGCGGCCGTCCAGGGCGATGCGCGTCTCGCTCGGCGGCCCGGCGACGAGCGCCGCGAACCAGGCCGGCGCGCGCCGCCCCTCCCCCGCGGGCGCGCCCGCCGCGCCGGAGCCGGCCATGAAAATATGAATGTGCCGCAGCCGCTCCACCTCGGCGAGCCGGACGCGAAGGGCGGACAGCGGATCGTCGCTCTCCGCCACGCTGGCCAGCGCCGTCGCCACGAATTCCCGCGCGAGGCGGGCGGTGCTGTCCGATTCGGCCCGCACGCGCGAGGCGGCGTGCAGCATCAGCAGGCCGACGCCGAGGGCGAGACCGGTCGCGAGCGTCGCGCCGAGCAGCGCCAACAGCCTGGCGCGCAAGGATAAACTTTCCAGCATGGGGACCCGCCTTTGCAATGCGCGGCGACTTTACGTAAGGGTAGCGCTTGGTCAATCCGTCCCGACGCTTCCGGCCGTAGCGTCCTCGAAACACTGCGTCGCGAGTTCGAAAAAAAGATGCGTGTCCTGATCGTCGACGATCATCCGATCATCGTCTCCGGCTGCGCGGCGATGCTCGCCGGCGAGGGCGACATCGAAGCGCGCGACGCCGGCGACGCCGAGACGGCCCTGACGCTCTTCGTGGAATGGCGGCCGGATGTCGCCGTCGTGGACATTAATCTGCCCGGCGCCTCGGGCTTCGAGCTGACGCGCCGAATGCTGCGTCACGACGAGGAGGCGCGCATCGTCATTTTTTCGATGAATGACGATCCGATCTTCGCCGCGCGGGCGATAGAGGCCGGCGCGCGCGGCTATGTGACGAAGAACGACGATCCGTTTCTGCTGCTGCGCGCGGTGCGCGAGGTGGCGGCGGGCGGCGTGTTCCTGATGCCGAAGCTCGCCAATCGCCTCGCCTTCGACAAAACCTCCGCGCTCGCCAATCCGCTGGCGGAGCTGAGCTCGCGCGAGATCGAGATTTTGCGCCTGCTCGGCAAGGGCTCGAGCATGACCGAAATCGCCGATGCTGTGCATGTGTCCTACAAGACGATCGCCAACAGCTGCTCGCTGCTCAAGCGCAAGCTCGGCGCGCGCACGCCGATGGATCTGGTGCGCATAGCGATAGAGCAGCGATTGGCGTGAAGGAGAGGGGCTCTTCCTTCTCCCGCCTTCGGGAGAAGGCGGGGTCGGATGAGGGTCCGCGGATTTTTCTTTCTAAATTTTCCAGCACGAAATGTCTAAAAATTCCCGGATAAATCGGCAATTCTGAACACGCAGAGCCCTCATCCGACCCTCGCTGACGCGAGGGCCACCTTCTCCCGCGAGCGGGAGAAGGAGCTCACACCGAGATTCAGACCAATTCTTTCGCGAGCTTATTTTCGACGGCGATGCGGATGAGATCGGCGCGCGAGCGGGCGCCGAGCTTGCGCTTGAGCAGAGAGCAGCTGTTCGCCACCGTCTTGTAGGAGACGCGCATGATGTGCGCGATCTCGGCCATGCCCTTGCCTTCCGCGAGCAGGCGCAAAATCTCCAGCTCGCGGCCGTTGAGCCCTTCGAGCGGATTGGCGCCGTGCTTCTGATCGAAAAAAGCGAGCTTTTGCGCCACTTGGTTGGAGAGATAGCGCTCTCCGGCGGCGACCATGCGCACCGCCTTGAGGAATTGCGCGGGGTCTTCGTTTTTCGCGAGATAGCCCTTGGCGCCATGTTCTATGGAGCGCGCAGCGAAGACGGGGTCGTCATTCATCGTGAAGACGATCGCCTTGGTGTCCGGCTTGCGCTTGAGCATTCGTCGCAGCAGCTCGAATCCGGAAAGCCCCGGCAGATTTATATCCAGCACGATGACGTCCGGCTGCGCGGAAGCGTGCGCCTCGAGCGCGGCGTCGGCGTCGCGCGCCTCCAGCACTTCAATGTCCGATTGGCCGGACAACATGCCGCGGCACCCGGCAATCACCATGGGATGGTCGTCGACGATCAGCACGCGCATCGGGCATAGCCACTCTTGGTAAGCGAGATTACTATGGGAATACAAAATCTTCTTTGTCAATCGCCGGCCCGCGCGCCGGCCCGCGCGGGGTCCGCGGCGAAACCGGGAGCATTCCATGTCGTTGAAGGCGAGGCTCGGCTGGCTCATCGCCATCGTCCTCACCGCCATGCTGGCGGTCAATGTCGCGATCATGATCGGCCATGCCGGCCCGCGCGTGCGCGCCGAGGCGGAGAGCATAGAGCATTTGTCGCATGAGCTGGTCGAGACGGCGCTCGCGAGCGTACAGGAGACGAAGAACCCGATCCCATCGCTGCGGCGGCTCTTCGACAGTCTGCGCAATCTGCGCCACATCGAAATCGAGATTCTGCCGAATGACGACACGGCGCCGAATTTCGACTCGCAATTGCGCTCCGAAATCAAGACCGGCGTGCCGGATTGGTTCGTCAGCCTCGTCGCGCCGGCGCCGAAAGTGGACATTATTCCAGCGCGCGTCGGCGACGTGCAATACGGCAATATCGCCATTATTTTCAATCCGGTCGACGAGCTCGCCGAAATCTGGTCGGATCTTTTGTGGCTCGGCGCGATCAGCCTCGCCGTCACGCTGCTGATGCTGGCGCTGGTGCTGGCGCTGCTGCGCCGAACGCTCGCTCCCTTCGATTCGCTCGGACGTGGATTGGCGCGGCTCGAGGCGGGCGAGACGGCGGTGCGACTCGATCTGCGCGGCGCGTCCGAATTCAGGGATATTTCCCAAAAGCTCAATTCGCTGGCGTCGACGCTCGATCGCGTGCAGGAGGAGAATCACTCGCTCATCGAGCGCCTCTTCGCCGTGCAGGATTCCGAGCGCCGCGACATCGCCCGCGATCTGCATGACGAAGCCGGCCCCTGCCTCTTCTCCATCCGCGCCGGCGCGGCGACGCTCGCCGCCGCGGCTTCGGGAAATTTTCCTGATCGCGATCTGTTGCAGCGAAGCTGCGCCAATATAGACGCCGCAGGGCAGGCGTTGCAGACGCTGCTGCGGCGTATGCTCGAGCGACTGCGCCCGCCGGCGATGAGCGAGCTCGGCCTCGAGACCGCCTTGCGCGGACTCGTCGCCTCCTGGAGCGACGGCCGCGCCGATGTGCGGCTGTCGCTGCGCATCGCCCATGATCTCTCCTGCCTCGACGAGAGATCGGCGCTCACCGCCTATCGCGTGGTGCAAGAGGCGCTCACCAATATTTTCCGCCACTCTTCCGCCGCCAACGCCGAAGCGCGTCTCGAATTCGTCGAGGCGCCGCCCGAGCTCGCCGGCGCAGCCGAAGCACTGCGCGTGGTGGTGGAGGACGATGGCGTCGGCCTGCCGGAAGAGCACAGATTCGGCCTCGGCCTCATCGGCATGAGCGAGCGCGTCCATACGCTCGGCGGGGTGATGCGCATGGAGCGCCGGCCGGAGGGCGGCACGCGCATAGAGGTGCTGCTGCCGCTTCCCGAGGTGGAGGAGCTTCCCGAGGCCGAGGAGCGCGAGGGCGACGATCTGTAGCGCAGCCTCGTCGTCGGGCCCCTTTGTGCGAAGCGCCGGGCCTGTCTATATTGGGAAAAATCGGAGATTCTGATTTCCGATTTGTCGCGATTTGCGACAGGACAAGGAGGCGCATATGGTTTCGAAATTTCAAATGATCGCCCTCGGCGCAGGTCTCTGCCTCGCCGCGCCCATCGCCGCGCAGCCGGCCATCGCCGCGCCCTCGCCCATAAAGACTTTCGATACGGACAATGACGGCACGCTCGACATCGCCGAAGTGAGCAAGGCTGCCGCGGCCGTCTTCGACAAGCTCGAGAAGGACAATGACGGCACCGTCGATCGCAAGGAGGTCGGCGCGCGCATCGGCAAGAAAGAATTTTCCGCCGCCGATCCGGACGATGACAAAACGCTCACGAAAGAGGAATATCTCGCCCTCGTCGGCAAGCTGTTCAAAGCGGCGGACAAGGACGATGAAGGCACGCTCGACGCCAAGGAGCTGAAGTCCAAGGCAGGCAAGGCGCTGCTGAAGCTGATTCGCTGAGCGAAAAAAGGAGCGGCCGACTAGCGTCATGATCAAGCGTTGCGTCATCGGCGTTTCGGTCGCCGCCGTCCTCTCCATACTGCCCGCCGCGGCCGAGCCGCTGCGGGTGAAATTCGGCGTGCTGCGCCAGCAACATTCGAGCGAAACTCTGTCGATCCTCGACCTGCCGGCCGAGGACGACACGCTCGCCGGCGCGCTGATCGGCGTCGCCGACGACAACACCACCGGCCGCTTCACGGGCCAGAGCTATGAGGCCATCGACGAGAAGCTCGCGCCCGGCGATGACGCCGTCGCCGCCGCGCAAAAGCTGCTCGACCAGGGCGCCGTCGCCATTCTCGCCGATCTTCCCGCCGATGACCTCCTGCATGTCGCCGATACGCTGAAATCGCGCGAGACGCTGCTTTTCAATGTGAGCGCGACCGACGAGCGGCTGCGCGAGGCGGACTGCCGCGCCAATGTGATTCATGTCGCGCCGACGCGCTCCATGCTGACCGACGGCCTCGCGCAATATCTCGTCTGGAAGCAATGGCGCCGCTGGCTCATCATCAAGGGCTCGCATCCGCAGGACGAGCTGCTCGCCGCCGCCTATCGCGCCAGCGCCAAGAAATTCGGCGCGAAGATCGTGGACGAACGCGTCTATGTCGACACGGAGGGCGGACGCCGCTCCGATTCGGGCAGCGTGCAGACGCAGCGGCTGATTCCGCCGCTGACGCAAGGCGCGAATTATGACGTGCTGATCGCCGCTGACGAGAGCGAGGTGTTCGGCAATTATCTGCCCTATCGCACTTTCGATCCGCGCCCGGTCGTCGGCTCTGCCGGCCTCGTTCCGACGAGCTGGGACGCCTCGCATGAGCAATGGGGCGCGGTGCAGCTGCAAAATCGCTTCCGCGCGCAGTTTCATCGCGGCATGAACGCCCGCGATCACCAGGCCTGGATCGCCGCCCGCATGATCGGCGAAGCCGTCACGCGCGCCTCCTCCGCCGATCCGAAGACGCTGGCCGCCTATCTCACCGGGCCGGATTTCAACATAGCGGCCTTCAAGGGCGTGCGCCTGTCGCTGCGGCCCTGGAATCTTCAGCTGCGCCAGCCTATCCTGCTCGGCGACGGCCGCATGATTGTTTCGGTGTCGCCGCAGGACGGCTTCCTGCATCAGACCTCCGAGCTCGACACATTGGGCGTCGACAAGCCCGAAACCAAATGCAGGCTGAAATGAAAATGACGACGCTGCCCAATAGCCTTCGTGCGCGACTCCTTCTCCCGCTCGCGGGAGAAGGTGGCCCCACGAAACGGGGTCGGATGAGGGCCCTCGAAGCTTCCCCGAACGTCGCGCATTCGCACGCCTTCTCCCTCGAGTGGGAGCGAGCGCGCGCGTTCCGCTCGGCTGCGATCGCGGCGCTGCTTCTCGCCTCGCCCGCTCACGCCTTCACCGCCTATGTCAGCAATGAGAAAGGCAATAGCGTCACCATCATCGACACCGACAAGATGGAGGCGATCAAAACCGTGAAAGTCGGCCGCCGGCCGCGCGGCATCGAAATCTCGAAAGACAATTCCGAGGTCTATATCTGCGCAGGCGACGACGACACGATTCAAGTGCTCGACACCAGGACGCTCAAGATAACCGGCAATCTGCCCTCGGGCCCCGATCCCGAGCTGATGATATTGAGCCCCGACGGCAAGACCGTCTATGTGTCGAATGAGAACGACAATCTCGTCACCATGATCGACACCAAGACCAAGCGCCAGATCGGCGACGTGCCTGTCGGCGTCGAGCCGGAAGGCATGGCGGTGAGCCCGGACGGACGCATTCTCGTCAATACGTCCGAGACCACCAATATGGCGCATCTCATCGACACGCAGACGAAGCAGATCATCGCCAATGTGCTCGTCGATGCGCGTCCGCGCTTCGCCGCCTTCAAGCCGGACGCCTCCGAGCTGTGGGTGTCGTCGGAGATCGGCGGCACGGTCGCGATCATCGATCCGCAGAGCCATAAGGTGACGCAGAAAATCCGCTTCGAGATTCCGGGCCTCTCCAAGGAGGCGATCCAGCCGATCGGCATCGCCTTCACCAATGACGGCAAGCGCGCCTTTGTCGCTCTCGGCCCCGCCAATCGCGTCGCCGTCATCGACACGGCGACGAAGAAAATCGAAAAATATCTGCTCGTCGGCCAGCGCGTCTGGCATCTCGCCTTCACGCCGGACGAGAAATATCTTTTGACCGCCAATGGCGTCTCCAATGATATTTCCATCGTCGACGCCGCCAGCCTGAAAGTGTTGAAGTCGATCCCCGTGGGAGCCTTCCCCTGGGGCATTGCGGTGGCGACGAAGTGAGCGACGAACCGCTCGCGCTCGACGTCGCGCATATCGGCCATAGCTATGGCGCGCGGCGCGCGCTGGACGATGTGAGCTTCTCCGTCGCGGCGGGGAGCTTCACCGTCCTGCTCGGCCTCAATGGCGCCGGCAAGAGCACGCTGTTCTCGCTCATCACGCGCCTCTACGCCGCGCGCGAAGGCAAAATCGAGATCTTCGGCCATGACGTCGCGCGCGAGAGCGGCGCGGCGCTGCGCTGGCTCGGCGTCGTCTTCCAGGCGCGCACGCTCGATCTCGAATTGAGCGTGATGCAGAATTTCATCTATCACGCGGCGCTGCACGGCATCGGCCCCGCGGAGGCGAAGCAGCGCGGCGCCGCGCTGCTGGAGCGCGCCGGCCTCGCCGATCGCGCCAAGGACAAGGCGCGCGATCTCTCCGGCGGGCAGATGCGCCGCGTCGAAATATTGCGCGCGCTGCTGCATGAGCCGCGCCTGCTGCTGCTCGACGAGCCGACCGTCGGCCTCGACATAAAGGCGCGCGCCGATATTCTCGCGCAAGTGCGTGCGCTCGTCGCCGAACGCAGGCTCGCCGTGCTATGGACCACGCATCTCATCGACGAGGTGACGCCGAGCGATGATGTCGTCGTGCTGCATCAGGGCAAGGTTCTCGCCGCCGACACATCGGCGAATATAATGGCGGCGACATCGACAGAGTCGATCGGCGCCGCATTCGAGCTATTGACCGGCGCCAAGGCGCGGGACGCGGCATGACGCCCTTGCGATGCGAGCCTGACGGCTCGCTCTCAGAATGGAATCTCGATGACGACCGAAACCAGCGGCTTCACCGCGCGCCAATACGCCATCTGCCTCACCGGCGTGATCTGGCGCGAGGCTCTGCGCTTCCTGCATCAGCGCGAGCGCTTCGTCTCCGCTCTGGTGCGTCCCTTGGTGTGGCTGCTGATCTTCGCCGCCGGCTTTCGCCAAGTGCTCGGCGTGTCCATCATCCCGCCCTATGAGACCTATGTTCTCTACGAGGTCTATATCACGCCCGGCCTGATGGCGATGATCCAGCTCTTCAATGGAATGCAATCCTCTCTGTCGATGGTCTATGACCGCGAGATGGGCAATATGCGCACGCTGCTGGTCTCGCCCTTTCCGCGCTGGTTCCTGCTCGGCGCCAAGCTCTTCGCCGGCGTCGCCGTCTCGATATTGCAAGTCTACGCCTATCTCGTCATCGCCTATTTCTGGGAGATCGAGCCGCCGACGCCGTTCGGCTATCTCACCGTTCTTCCTGCGCTCATGCTCGCGGGGCTGATGTTCGGCGCGCTCGGAATGCTGCTCTCCTCCGCGATCAAGCAGCTCGAGAATTTCGCCGGCGTGATGAATTTCGTTATCTTCCCGATGTTCTTCGCCTCTTCCGCTCTCTATCCGCTGTGGCGCGTGCAGGAGTCGAGCCCGGTTCTCTATTGGCTCTGCGTCGTCAATCCTTTCACCCATGCGGTGGAGCTGATCCGCTTCGCCTTCTATGAAAAAATCTCCTGGGAATCGCTCGCGGCGGTCGCCGCCTATACGATTCTCTTCTCCGCCGGCGCGCTCATCGCCTATGATCCCGCCAAAGGAATGCTGATGCGCAAGGGCGGCTGAGCCGTCCCGCTCATTCCGCCGCCTCGAAGACGCGCTCGCCGCGACGCGCTGCGACGGTCCCGGGCGTCGTCTCGATCCAATCGACCGCGACGGGCTTGCGCGTTCGGAACATCTCGGGCGCCGGCGGCGCGTCGTCGGCCTCATAGCCGATCAATATGGAGGCGACGATATCGACATCCGCGCCGAGGCCGAGATAGCGTCGAAGATCGCGCTGCACATTGAGATAATTGGATTGAATGCAGGTCGAAAGTCCGCGCGAATGGGCGGCGAGCGTGAGCGCGTAAGTGAAATTGGCCAGTCCGAAAGTGCGTGTCAGCGCATTGACGCGCAAAAGCACGGGAATGTCGCGCAAAGCTGCGAAAAAGCAGCGCATCGCTCCGAGTGGCGAAGGCTTGCCAAGGGATCGTCGGATCAGCGCCGACAAAGACAGAAAGGCGAGATCGACATATCGCTTTCGATCGGCGACGCGATAGACGAAGACCAGCCTCGGCGAGCCGCGCACCTCGAAGCGCTGCCGATACATGGCGATCACGCGCCGGCCCCATTCGTCGGCCGTCGCCGGGCTCACATCGTCCAAATCGCTTTTCGGCGCGATCGAGGCGCGCTCCGCCGCACCATTGCGCAGCACCTGTTCCAGCACCGGAAAAACGGATTCCCATCCGGCCAGCTCGAAACGCGCGATCACATCCTTCGAGGCGTCGTGACCGAGCGCGATCACTTTCCACGCTTGCGTGTTGCCGGGCGAGGGAGCCCATGACGCGAGCTCGATAATTTCCGCGAGCAGAGCGTCGTCGACCCGCGAATCGCTGTAATGTCGTATCGCCCTTCGCTCGCGCAATCCTCGTTCGAGGCCGATCGCCTCCATTGCGATTCTCCTCTTCGTCTCACCGGCGATCGAGCAGCCGCGGCGCGTCAATCGGACAAGGACAATGTGATTTCGTCGCCGCCCGGCTCCTCGGAGGCGAGGCTGGCGCCGATGGCTTTCGAAAAATGGCGATTGAGGCGCTTCGGCGTTTGTCGATGCGCCGCGATCGACTCGGCCAGCCGGCCTTCGGCGCTCGAGGAGGCGCGCAGGCGCGGCGCGTCTATGATCTCGCTCAGCGCATCGGGCAGCGCATCCATCTCGCCGGCAAAGGCGATATGCGACAATATCTGCATCAGATGCGCTTCGGCGATATGGCGCGTCCTTCCGGTGCGATCTTGCACGGCGAAAAAGGCGTCGCCGATTCGCGCAGGCCGGCCGTGAAACACCGCCGCCATTCGCTGGAGCGCGATTTTCGCGTCGGCGATGCGCTCGGCGGGCGTTGCCCCTTCAACCTTGCCGCGATCGGCGAGAACGTCGGACAGCAAAATCGGAATCGCATCCGTCACCATCGCGCGCGACATCACGTCCCAGCCGATGACGCCGGCCATATGGCAGAGGCCGGAAGTATGATAGGGAACGCCGATCCGCAAATGCGGCAGCAGAATTTTGGCGTCTGCCCGCGCGCAGACGATCTCGCCGCAGCTGAGCGCCAATTCGACGCCAGCGCCGACGAGGTGCCCGCGGACGACGGCGCGCGTCGGAACCGTCTCGCCCAGGCCGCGCAGAGCCGCGGCGGCGCGAACGAAATAATTGTCAGCTCCGAGCAGATCGTCGCCGGGACGCAATCGGCGGGCGGCCGCTTCGAAATCCTCGAGATTGAGGCCGGCGCAGGCGACCGAGCCCGAGGCCGTATCGAAATCGATCTCCAGCCTATCGAAAGGAAGCGCGCGAAAGCGGCGAAGCGTCTCATAGAGACCGTCCATCGCGGATTTCGTCAACGCATTGTGATTGGATGGATCGGATATTGTGACGCGCAGCGTCTCGTCGATGGTTTCGTATCGCAGTCCCGGAACATCGACGAGGCCGAGCGCCTCGCGCGCCTTTTGCTGAAACTCGGTATCGTGCCGCATATCGAAAATCTCTCCTCCGCCGTCTGAAGCTCGGCGACGTCGACCTGGCGGAGAAATCAGCTGGGCTCGACGGCGCGATAAGGATATTCGATGCGCACGGCGCCGACGGCGCGTCGCCTGTCGGCGCGGGCGGCCTCCTCGCGCCGGCGGCGATCCCGCGGGGCTTCGCCCATCGTGACGGCGTCGCGGCTCGGCGCTTCGAATTCCCGTCGATACCAGCTGAGCGCGTGATCGACCGCGCGCCCATTCAGGCGCTCCCCCGTCAGCGCCACGAGGATCGTGCTGACGATGATTTCGAGATCGAGGCGCAGGCACGCGTGCCTGATGTACCAGAGGTCGAGCGCGTTTTTTTCCTCCGGCGAGACGCTGGTGCCGCCATTGATCTGCGCCCATCCGGTCACGCCCGGGCGCACGCTGAGGCGCGGCCCCGGATCGTCCGGCTGATCTTGCGGCAAAAGAGGCCGTGGACCGATCAGCGACATATGCCCGACGATCACATTATAGAGCTGCGGAATCTCGTCGAGACGGCTCGCGCGGATCAAGCGCCCGACGCGCGAGAGTCGCGTGTTCTCCGGCGCCGGCCGGCCATGTGCGTCGAAAGGCGCGCGATAGGTGCGGAATTTGTAGAGCAGGAACTTCTGGCCGTTCCTCCCCAGGCGCTGCTGCCAGAACAGCAGAGGCGCGCCGACATCGAGATAGACGACATAGGCGACGCAGAGCGCGAGAGGAAGCATGGCGACGAGCAGCACGCTCGCCGCACAGAACTCGATGAGCCGCTTCGCTTTGAAGTAGGCCGGCGTCTCATAGCTCTCGATCGTCGCGGCGGCCGCATCGTCCTGCGGCGAAGCGATGAAATTCAACGCTTGCGAAATTCCGATGGCGACGACCCCGCGCGCCGCGCATTGCGACTCGATCGCAGCGAGGCGATCGGCGGGCGAGGAGGCCGGATCTTCGGCGAGCCAGACCTCGTCGACTTCGACGCCATGAATGGCGTATTCGTCGATGACGGCGCCGATGTCGCGCGGATCGCCGACGATGGAGACGCCGGCGATCTTGCGGCCGCGGAGACGCGGACGCGCATCGAGCGCCGCCACGACCTGCGCCTTTCGCGGCCGCAGCTCATCCGTCAATTTGATCGCGGCCGAGGCGAGACGATCGACGCCGACGACGATCACGCGCCGCGGATCGGCCTTCGCCACGTCGCGGTCGGCCCCACGCCCGGGCCAGAGATCCTTGTGAAAGGCGCGCGCCCCGATGCGTATCGCGATCATGCCGGCGCTCAGCACGAGGCCGAAGATCACGGGCGTCGAACGCGGCACGCCCTCGATGCGCATGACTCCGAAAAGGAGCAGGCAGCCGAGCGCGACCGCGCAAACCGAAGCGCCGCAGACGGCGAAGGCGTCGCGCAGCGAGAAGAACTGCCCCATGTGATCGCCGAGCCGAAAGGCGAGAATCAGAAGAATGGCGCAAGCTGCGGAAACGAAGCCATATTGATAGGGCGCCGGAATGGTCGCTGGAAAATCGCCCGGATCGAGCAATACGGGATCGCGCAGAGCGAGCGCGACGAAAGGCGCCGTGATCGCCAACAGCAAATCCGCCGTCTCGATTCGAAAATGATTGCGATCTCTCGATGCTGGGGAAGCCAATCGCATGGCGCAGATTCTCCGAATGCGATCGAAAACTGGCCCGCAATTTTCGAAAAGTCACTCCGGGCCGGCGTCTAAGGCCAAAGACGGACGCTCGCGCCGATCACGATCGCAACGCCGAAGCCGGAGCCCGCGCATGGCCGCGCAATATCGTGGTATCGCTCGGAAAATGATTGCAGCGCACAATGAAAGGCGGTCCGATCGGACGATGCGGGAGGCGCATCGCCGTGATCGGCGCAGCGTGGCCAAATCGGAGCGCGATGACGCGCCGCCGCAATCGGCGCCGATTCGCAGAGCGTTGTTTGTGGATAAGTCCGCGAGCGTCGCCGGCGCGAGGATCGAATGGAATCATTCGAGCCGAGACAATCGAGACGGCGATTCCCGAATCACGTCCCGCTGTCTGCGCCCGGCGCTCGCTCTCCGGGCGATCGTCTAGCGCGCCTCGCCGGCGCCGACGATCTGCCGGCTCTTCTCCGACATTTCGCGATAGCGCTCCTGCCATTCATTGGGGCCGTTGGAGGGCGAGACCTGCACCGCAGTCACCTTATACTCCGGGCAATTGGTCGCCCAATCGGAATTGTCGGTGGTGACGACATTGGTTTGGCACAGAGGATGGTGGAAGGTCGTGTAGACGACGCCCGGCGCGACGCGATCGGTGATCTTGGCGTGCAGCGTCGTCTCGCCGGCTCGGCTCTGCACGCGTACCCAATCGCCCTCGCGCACGCCCCGCACTTCCGCATCATGCGGATGGATTTCCAACACGTCCTCTGGATGCCATTGGCTGTTCTCCGTGCGGCGCGTCTGCGCGCCGACATTATACTGCGAGAGAATGCGCCCCGTCGTCAGCAGCAGCGGGAAACGCGGCCCGGCGCGCTCCTCCGTCGGCACATATTCGGTGATGACGAATTTGCCCTTGCCGCGCGCGAAGCCGTCGATATGCATGATCGGCATACCCTCCGGCGTCGCATCGTTGCAGGGCCATTGCACCGAGCCGTCCCGCTCGAGCTTCTCATAGGAGACGCCTTTGAACGTCGGGGTCAGCCGTGCGATCTCGTCCATGATCTGGCTCGGATGCGTATAGGTCCAATTGCAGCCGAGCGCATTGGCGAGAAGCTGCGTCACCTCCCAATCCGCATAGCCGGCCTTGGGGCTCATCACGCGCCGCACGCGCTGGATGCGCCGCTCGGCGTTGATGAAGACGCCGTCCTTCTCGAGGAAGCTCGCGCCCGGCAGCAGCACATGGGCGTAATTGGCCGTCTCATTGAGGAAGAGGTCCTGCACGACGAGACATTCCAGCGCGCCGAGGCCGGCGGAGACATGCTTGATGTCGGGGTCGGATTGGAGAATATCCTCGCCTTGCACATACATGCCTTTGAACACGCCATCGACGGCGGCGTCGAACATGTTGGGAATGCGCAGCCCCGGCTCGCCGTCCAATGGAACGCCCCACGCCTCCTCGAACAGCTCGCGCACATTGTCGTCGGAGACATGGCGATAGCCGGGGAACTCATGCGGGAAGGAGCCCATGTCGCAGGAGCCCTGCACATTGTTCTGCCCACGCAGCGGATTGACGCCGACGCCAGGGCGGCCGAGATTGCCGGTCGCCATAGCGAGATTGGCGATCGCCATCACTGTGGTCGAGCCCTGGCTGTGCTCGGTCACGCCGAGACCATAATAGATAGTGGCGTTGCCGCCGGTGGCGTAGAGACGCGCCGCGCCGCGCACCAGATGCGCCGGAACGCCGGTGAATTTCTCGATCTGCTCCGGGCTGTTGCGCTCCTCGGCGACGAAGGCGGCCCATTCGAGATATTCGTCGAAATCGCAGCGCTCACGCACAAAGGCCTCGTTGACGAGCCCCTCTTTCACGATCACATGCGCCAGTGCGGTGACGATGGCGACATTGGTGCCCGGCCGCAGCGGCAGATGGAAGGCCGCGCGGATGTGAGGCGAGCGCACCAGCTCGGTGCGGCGCGGATCGACGACGATGAGCTTGGCGCCCTCGCGTATCCGTCGCTTGATCTGCGAGCCGACGACCGGATGCGCGTCGGTCGGATTGCAGCCGATGATGAGAATGACGTCGGCCTCGGAGACCGAGTCGAAATCCTGCGTGCCGGCGGAGGCGCCGAAGGCCTGGCTGAGGCCATAGCCGGTCGGCGAATGGCAGACGCGCGCGCAAGTGTCGACATTATTATTGCCGAAGCCGCTGCGAATGAGCTTTTGCACGAGGAAGGTCTCCTCGCTGGTGCAGCGCGAGGAGGTGATGCCGCCGACGGCGAGCCGGCCGTATTTCGCCTGAATGCGCTTGAACTCGGAGGCGGCGTGCGAGATCGCCTCCTCCCAGGACACTTCGCGCCAGGGGTCGGTGATCTTCTCGCGGATCATCGGGCTGGTCACGCGGTCACGATGCAGCGCATAGCCATAGGCGAAACGGCCCTTGATGCAGCTATGGCCATGATTGGCCTTGCCGTCCTTCCACGGGACCATGCGCACGATCTCCTCGCCGCGCATCTCCGCCTTGAAGGCGCAGCCGACGCCGCAATAGGCGCAAGTGGTGACGGCCGAATGCTCCGGCTGGCCGATGGCGATGACGGAGTTTTCGGTGAGCGTCGCGGTCGGGCAGGCCTGCACGCAGGCGCCGCAGGAGACGCACTCCGATTCCATATAGGCCTCGCCCGCGCCCGGGGCGACGCGGCTGTCGAAGCCGCGGCCTTCGATCGTCAGCGCGAATGTGCCCTGCACTTCCTGGCAGGCGCGCACGCAGCGATTGCAGACGATGCATTTGGACGGATCATAGGTGAAATAGGGATTGGATTTGTCCTTGGGCTTCCAATCCTCGTTGCGGCGGCCCTCGCGACGCGCCGTCACATGATTGCGCCCGCTATAGCCATAGCGCACCTCGCGCAAGCTCACCGCGCCGGCCATGGATTGCAACTCGCAATCGCCATTGGCTGGGCAGGTGAGGCAGTCGAGCGGATGGTCGGAGATATAGAGCTCCATTATGCCGCGACGGATGGAGTCGAGCCGCGGCGAGAATGTCTTCACCGCAATGCCGGGCATGACCGGCGTCGTGCAGGAGGCGGAGAGATTGCCGCGTCCCTCTATTTCTATGAGGCAGAGACGGCAGGAGCCGAAGGAATGGAGATTGTCCGAGGCGCAGAGCTTCGGGATTTCTATTCCGATTTCCATCGCTGCGCGCATGATGGACGTGCCTTCGGGAACAGTGGTCTCCTTCCCGTCGATCGTCAGCGTGACGTCCTTCTGCGAGCGGGACGCCGGCGTGCCATAGTCGATTTCCTTGATCAGGCTCATTTTTTCGGTTCCCCGCGGCCGGAAGGATTAGATGTAATCTAATTACATAACGATATGCGGGATGGGTTTTGTCAATATCTGCGAATCGTCGATCGATAGGCGAAGCCTATAAGCTCTCGCCGAAAGGCGCGGATACGTAGCCGCGCGCCCTACTGTCCAAAATATATGCAGGGAATATATCGAACTGGGACGAACAAGGGCGCGATCGGCCGCGACGTCGCCTGCGCCTCCAAAGCCTGCATGGCAATTATCTGCTGGACAAAAAAAGAAAAGCGCCGGCTAGAATTTGGCCTTGCGCGGCGGAGCCTTCGGTCTCTATGGTCGCTACCTATATAAGGCGCATACATATCGTTGGCGTCTCCTCACCTTCGCCGAAGGTCGAAAGGCCTCGTCCATGCCCTCGAAGTTTTTGCCATCGAAATTCCCGCCTTCGAAGTCCGGGCTCTCGGCGCGCCTCGTCTTCGTCCTGCTGGCGCTGCTCGCGCTCGCGCATCCGGCGCGCGCCGGGGAGATGCGCGAGGTCATCGATATGGCCGGCCGCAAGGTCGCGATTCCGGCCGACCCCAAGCGGATTTTCGGCGCCGCGCCGCCGGTGGCGGTGACGCTCTACGCCATCGCGCCGGAGCGGATGATCGGCATCAATGTGCCGATGCGCGGCGACGAGAAATCGCTCTATCGCAAGGAAGCGCTCGATCTGCCCGTGCTCGGCAGCAATGCGGGCATGGGGCGCCAGCTCAATCTCGAGGAGATCGCGGCGATGCGTCCCGATCTCGTCATCGCCTGGCTCGGCTTCTATCAGGAGAAGAGCCAGGTCGAGGCGAGCTTCGCCAAGATCAAAGTTCCGGTGATATTCCTGAAGCTCGATACGCTCGACGATTATGCGGAGGCCTTCGCCTTTCTCGGCCGCGTGTTCGGACGCGAGGCGCAGGCGAATGAGATGGCCGCCTATATTCGCGACGCGCTCGCCCGCGTGCGCAAGGCGACCGCCGATATTCCCCCGGCCGAGAAGCTGCGCGTCTATTACGCCGAATCCGCGGACGGGCTCGCGACCGATTGCGACAAGAGCTTCCATACCGAGCCGATCCTCATCGCCGGCGGCGACAATGTCTATCATTGCGAGCAGACCTCGCATGTCGGCATGGAGAAGATCAGCGTCGAGCAGATCGTCGCGCTGAAGCCGTCGCTGATATTGACGCAGGACAAGAGCTTCCCCGCCCTCGCCAAGAGCAGCGCGCTGTGGCGCAATGTGGAGGCCGTCAAAAGCGGCCGCATCGTGAATGTCCCGCACGCGCCCTTCAACTGGCTCGATCGTCCGCCGAGCTATATGCGCGCGCTCGGCGTCCAATGGCTCGCCAATCTCTTCTATCCGGCGCGCTTTCCGCTCGATCTGAAGGCCGAGACGAAGAAATTCTACCGGCTCTTCCTCGGCGTCGATATTTCCGACGCCGATTTCTCGCGCATAATGGAGTGAGCGGCGATCTCGATGCGCCTCGCTCTCCTCCCTTTCCTTCTGCTGGCGGTCGTTCTCATCGCTCTGTCGGTCGGGCGCTATCCGCTCGCGCCGAGCGATATTCTCGGCTTTCTCGGCGCCTGCCTCGGCCTCGTCGATCTGCCGCCCGAGCGCTTCGACCTCTTGCGCAATCTCATCGTCGAGATCCGCCTGCCGCGCGTGCTGGCGGCGGGGCTCATCGGCGCGGCGCTCTCGGCCTCGGGCGCGTCGTTTCAGGCGGTGTTCCGCAATCCGCTGGTGTCGCCGGGCATTCTCGGCGTGCTGGGAGGGGCCGGCTTCGGCGCGGCGCTCGGCATTCTGCTCTCCGGCGATTTTCTCACCATTCAGCTCTCCGCCTTCGCCATGGGGCTGGTCGCGGTGGGCGTCGGCGTCATCGTCGCCAATCTCTTCGGCGCGGCGTCGATGGTGACGCTGGTGCTCGGCGGCATGATCTCCGGCGCTCTGTTCACTTCGGCGCTGTCGCTGGTCAAATATGCCGCCGACCCTTACGACCAGCTTCCGGCGATCGTCTATTGGATGATGGGGAGCCTCGGCGCCGTCGATCTTAAGCAATTGCGCGGCGCTGCTCCGCCCATCCTCGCCGGCGTCGGCGCGCTGGCGCTGGCGGGCCGCGCGCTGGACGCGCTCTCCATGGGCGACGACGAGGCGCGCTCGCTCGGCGTGCCCGTGCACCTGACGCGCTATGGCGTGATCGCCGCCGCGACGCTGGTCTCCTCGCTGTCCGTCTCGCTCGCCGGCATGATCGGCTGGGTGGGGCTGGTCGTGCCGCATGTGGCGCGGCTCGCCATAGGGCCGACCAACAGCCGGCTGCTGCCGGCGAGCGCGCTGCTCGGCGCGACCTTTCTCATCGCCGCCGATTGCGTGGCCCGCAACATCACCCGCGCCGAGATCCCGATCGGCGTCGTCACTGAATTGCTCGGCATACCGGCCTTCATCCTCGTGCTCGGCCGGGCGCGGAGGGCCTGGGCGTGAGGCGGGAGGCAGTGGAGCGCCCTCTCCTTCGCCCTCGCCCGCAGCGCGGGAGAGGGGGCGCCAGCGATCGGCGCGCGCGCCGTCTCGAAAAGGCGCGACGCCTGCCCCCTCTCCCGCATCGCTGCGAGGCCCAGTCGTGAGAGAGCCCCGCGCGACCGCGCAACTGCAAGGCGTCGATCTGCATTTTTCGCGCGGCAAGCGCAGCGTGCTCAATGGCGCGACGCTCGGCTTCGGGACCGGCGAGATCGTCGCCCTGCTCGGCGCCAATGGCGCCGGCAAGAGCACATTGTTCCGCCTGCTGCTCGGCTTTCTGACGGCGAGCAGCGGCGAGGTTCGGCTCGACGGCCTCCCACTCGCGTCCTTTTCGCGACGCGAGATCGCCAAGCGCGTCGCCTATGTGCCGCAAGGCCATGTCACGCCTTTTCCCTATACGGTGCGCGAGGTGGTCACGCTCGGCCGCCTGCCGGAGACGGGGCTTTTGCACGCGCCCCGCGCCGAGGATCGCGAAATCGTCGAAAGCGTCATCGCCCGGCTCGGCATGGAGCGGCTGATCGACCGGCCCTATACGGAGATTTCCGGCGGCGAGCGGCAGCTCACGCTCATCGCCCGCGCGCTGGCGCAAGGCGCACGCCTTTTGGTGATGGACGAGCCGGCGACGGGGCTCGACTATGGCTATCAGCTGCGGCTGATGCGACATTTGTCCGATCTTTCCGCGGACGGGCATGGCGTGCTGGTCAGCACCCATCATCCCGAACATGCGATGCAGCTGGCGACGCGCATCGCCGTATTGAACGAAGGCCGCATCGAGGCCGATGGCGCGCCGCAAGCCGTGGTGACGGCGGAGCGCATCTCGCGCCTCTATGGCGTCGAGGTGGCGGTGTTCGACGATCCTTTCGGCGCGCGGCGGCTCGCGCCCGTCGCCGGGCGCAATGGAAGGGCCGAAGGATGAAGCTCTATATGGGCTTCGACGACACTGACGTCGCCGGAGCGAAGATCGGCACCGGGCGGCTGGTGCGCATGTTCGAGCGCAAGCTTCCCGAAGGCGCGCGGCTCTGGGGCGCGCTGCGGCATCAATTGCTCGTCGATCCGCGCATTCCCTTCACCTCGCACAACAGCCCGGCCTGCGCCGTGGTGGAGATAGAGGACGAGGCGCTGATCCCTTCCCTCACCGCCCGCGCCATCGCCCATATCGCCGAGCTGGCCAGCGACGGCTCCGACCCTGGCCTCTGCATCGCGCGGGAGACCGACGATCTTTCCGAGATCATCGCATTCGGCCTCTCCTGCACGCATGAGATCGAGACGCAGGATCATGCGAGTGCAGTGGCGGCCCGCGCCGGCGTCGAGCTGCTCGGCCTCGGCGGAACCAATGACGGAATCATCGGCGCGCTGGCCGCCGTCGGCCTCTCCGCCTATGGCTGGTGCGGCCGCTTTCTGGAATATGGAAGGCTGCGCCGCCTACCCGATCCGATCTCCGTGGCGGCGCTGGCCGAGGCCGGCATAGAAGCGGCCGCGATCGACAAATATGCGCGCGCGCTCGATCCAGAGGCGCTAATTCATACGGGCGGCTGGCTGTCGCCGCGGCTCTGGGGCGGGCGCGCCGTCGCGCCGGTGGAGGAGAAGGACGGCCGCCTCATCGCCATAGGCAAGCGCCCGCGCGACGCCGAGGTCGCCGACTGATGCGCCTCCTCATCGGCATAGACGACACCGACGGCGCCGGCTGGGCGGCTAGCACGGCGCGGCTGGCGCGTGAATTCGGCGACACGCTCGCGGGCGAGACACGCTTCATCGGCTCGGTCGGCCATATTCTCTTTTCCGGCGTGACGGCGACGACCAATAACAAGGCCTCCTGCCTCGTCGTCGAGAGCGAGCGCGCCGATGCGGCGGATTTTCTGCTCGCCCAGGCCGCCGCCTATGTGGAAGCCAATGCGGCGCCCTCCAGCGCGCCGGGAATCCTCGTGGCCGGCGCCGAGGCGGAAGCGCTCATCGACTTCGGCCGCGCCGCCAGCCGGCGCGAGATTCGCCCCGAGGAGCTGCCGCCTTTGATCGAAGGTCTGCGCGTCGCCTGCCTGCGCGGGGGCCGCGGCCTCATCGGCGCGGCGGCGGCGGTGGGGCTGACGGCGCGCGGATGGTCCGGCCGCTGGCTCGAATTCGGCGTGCTGCGCCGGCTCGACCGCGCCGTGCAGGCGCGAGAGCTGAGAGCGCTCGGCATTTTCCTCGTCTCGCTGGAAACGGACGCCGAGGCGCCCGCGCCCGACGATTGGATCGACACCCATGGGCGGCTACGGCTGCAGCTCGCGGCCGGCCGCGCCGTTCTGCCCTTGCGCCGCATCGGCGAGGGCATGTGGGAGGCCGCCGGCGGGGAGCCAAAGGGGAAATCTCGTTAGCGAGCGGAACTACATGCTTTCTATATGACGCGTGATGACGCGATATGCGTCGTTTTGCCGTCAGAATAGACTTGCCGCCATGCCTACGCCTATTTATGTAATTGAGTTACATTACGAATCGAGCGGCGGGCGAGCGGCGCGTCGGCCGGGGCGGTGAAAGGCTGACAGCAATGACGATGTTCGCGCGCAAAAGACGCGGCTCCTCCCTCCTTCTCGGCGGCGCATCCTTGGCCGCGCTGCTCGGCGCCGCCCAGGGCGCCGGCGCGCAGAGCTTCACCCCGCTACCGGAAATCTCGATCGGCCCGGCGCCCGCCGCGCCGAAGAAAAAGCCGGAGACCTCCATTCTCGGCTCGGCCTCCGATAGCTCGACCGCCTATGCCGCGGATGCGCGCGGGCTCGATCTCGCCAGCGGCGGCGGCGGCTCAAATCCCATCCGCGGCATCTCCTGGCTGCCCTCCGTCGATGCGCCGGCCATAGACCCTTATGGCCTCGCCAATCTTCCCGGCGGCAATAAGGGCATTCGCATTCGCGGCGAGGTCAGCCAGCACGGCAACAGCATCGGCACGGTGGAAGGACTGCCGCTCTCCGGCATTAATCCCGGCCCCGGCGCCACCTGGCTCATCGACAATGAGAATCTGAGCAAGATCGTGCTGCGGCAGGGTCCCATGCCCTCCGATGTGAACTCCTATTTCACCGTCGGCGGCAATTTCGACAGCCGCCTGCGCTGGCCGGCGGAGAAATTCGGCGGCGAGATTTCGCAGAGCGTCGGCTCCTTCTCCTTCCTGCGCACTTTCGCCCGCATCGACTCGGGCGAGATTTTGAACGGCACGACCAAGCTCTTCGTCTCCGGCTCCTTCACCGACGCCGACAAATGGCGCGGCTCCGGCAAGGACCCGCAGGGCAAATCGGGCTTCGCGGTCGGCATAGACGCCAAGCCCATCGATGGGCTGGAAGCGAAATTCTTCGTCGCCAAGAGCAGCTTCGACCAGCACAGCTATCAGGGACTGAATTATCAGCAGGCGAGCAATCTCGGCGCCTTCCGCCGCTATGATTTCGCCGCCTATCCAGGCCCGACGACGGCCAGCCAGATCAATTACTACGGCTATAATCTCCAGCATTTCGACTCTTGGACCGCATTCGGCGATATCGCCATAGAGGTCGACAAGACGACGCGCTTCGTCTTCAAGCCCTATTATTTCCGCGAAGACGGCTATTATCTCGACGGTCAGGCCAATGGCCGCATCCGCAAATGGATCATCGACCACGACATGTGGGGCGTGGTGAGCGAATTGCAGACCCGCGTGCTGGATACGGACGCCAAGCTCGGCTTCTGGCATGGCGTGCAAAATCCCCCCGGACCGCCGACGGCCTGGGAAGTCTTCGCCCCCAATGCGGGCGGCGGCCTCATCAATCCGAGCTGGGCGATCCTCGGCAAGCAGACCGCGCCGCATGTGTTCGATTCCGCCTATGGAATCGCGAGCCGCGACTTCGGTCCGCTGCATGTGGAGGCGGGCGCGCGCTATATTTGGGAACGCATGGCGGGCATAGACGCCTATAATTCGACCGGCATAGGCGACGTCCCCTATGACACGGCGCTGGCGCTCTCGTCCGGAGTCATCGCCAATCGCAGCGTCAAGCCCTTCACCATCGGCACTTTTCTGCCCTTCGGCGCGCTCACCTATCGGCTGACCGACGATCTATTGCTGAAACTCAGCGGCGGCGGCGGCTATGGCGGACCGGGCTATGACGCCTGGCCGGTGTTCCAGCAGAATTCGGCGACCTTCCTCGCCAAGGGAATCACCGCCGATCAATTCTGGCATTCGATGAAGCCGGAGACCTCGACGCAGCTCGATCTCGGCCTGCGCTGGTCCTTCGACGGCGCCTATGGCTCGGGCTATGTGGAGCCGACGATCTATTACTCCCGCAATCACAACAAGCTCGTCTCTTACGATCCCGGCATCGGCACGCAATATGGCGCCAATGTCGGCGAGAGCCAGAATTACGGCGCGCAGGCCGTCGTCCATTATTCCCCGCTCGAGAGCGTGTCGCTCTTCGCTTCGCTCGGCTATCAGCGCGCCGAATTCGTCGAAGACCTGCCGCTGCTGCCCGGCGCCTCCGCGGCCAATTATTGGTCGACGCGGGTGAAGGGCAAGCAATTGCCGGACGTGCCCTATTTCATCTCGACGATCGGCGGCGATCTGCGCATAGAGGAATTCACCGTCACGCCGATCCTGCATATCGTCGGCTCGCGCGCCGGCGACACATCCGGCTATCAGCCGCTCGCCGGCTATTCCACCTTCGATCTCACCGTGAAATACGAGCACGAGATCGACTGGGGAACGGTCACCGCCAGCGTCACCTGCATGAATATGTTCGACACCGCCTATATCGGCCAGATCAGCAGCGGCTATTATCAGCAGACCTCCGCCAACGGCATTTATTATCCGGGCGCGCCGCGCACCGTGCTCGCCAAGGTCGGCTTCAAATTCTGAGATGCGCGAGGAGGCGCATTAAGACAGGCTTAACCATAGGTTGCGCTGTTAAGCTTAACGCGATGGACCGCTTGCAAAGCTCCGCTTATGGTGCGGCAATCCTCGGTTCGGGTCGTTGGCGAAGTGAAATATGTGAAGCGTTTTCTGGGCGTGACGGCGCTCCTGGCTTTGAGCGCCCCGCAGGCGGCCTCGCCCGCCCGCGCATTCGATTTTTTCGGCCTCTTCGGCGCCGCCGAGGAGACGCCGGAGCCGAGCCGCGACGCGCTGCCCTACACTCTGGAATTCGCCGGCCTCGATGAGGCCGAGGGCCTCGCGCGCAATCTGCAGGACGTCTCCACCACATGGCGGCTGCGGCTGCAGGCTCCGCCCACGGGGGCCGGCGTCGCGCGGCGCGTCGTCGCCGATTTCCCGCGCCTCGCCGAGGCGCTGTGGGCGAGCGGCTATTATGACGCGGAGATAAGGGCGACGGTCGCCGGCGTCCCGGTGCAGCCGGACGGGCATGGCGCCGACGCCGCCGCCGCAGCGGCCGAGCGGCTGCGCGGCCAAGCGCTCGCGCCGATCCGCATAGAGATCGTCCCCGGCCCACTCTTCCGCCTGCGCAATGTCGCGCTTTTTGACGCCCGCAGCGGCAAGCCGCTCGACGAAGCGCTGCTCTCCAAAAAATCGCTGGAGCGCAACAAGGACGAGCCGGCGCGCGCCGCCGCCCTGCAATCCATGCAGGCGGCCTGGATCGACGCGCTGCGCGCCAATTCCTATCCGCTCGCCAAAGTGACGACCGCGAAGCCGACGATCATCCATCCCGAGAAGGCGATGGATGTGGTGGTGACGATCGACCCCGGCCCGCGCGCCGGCATTGGCGAGGTGAGGACCCGCGGCTCGCCGGGCATAGACGATGAGGTCATTCGCTCCTACATCTATCTCGAGCAGGGCGAGCCCTATAGTCCGAAGAAGCTCGCCGAGCTGCGCAAATCCATCGGCCGCCTCGAGGCGGTCGGCTCCGTGAAGGCGGATGATGGCGAGAAGCTCGACGCCAATGGCAATCTGCCGATCTTCGTGCAGACCGCCGAGCGCAAGCGCCATGCGGTGGGCGCCGACGCCTTCTTCTCCAATGTCGACGGGCCGGGCCTGCGCGCCTATTGGACCGATCGCAATCTCTTCGGCGGCGCCGAGCGGCTGCGCTTCGATGTCGAAGGCGGCCTCGCGCCCTTCGGCGGCGCGGCGAGCTACAAGGGCCTCTCCTCTATCCGCCTGAGAGACGTCATCGGCCGCGCCAAGGCGAGCTTCGTGAAGCCTGCTCTGTTCGGATCGCGCGACGATCTGCTGCTCGATTTGAGCTTCGTGCGCGAGAGGACCGACTATTATGGGGCAGCGTTCGGAAACGCCACGGCGGCGATCCGCCATCGCTTCAGCGATACGGCGTCCGTGCAGGCGGGGCTCGAGTTCGAGCGCGGGCATACGTTCGACGCCTTCGGCCCGCACGACTATTCGCTGCTCGGCTTTCCGCTTTCGGCCAATTACGACGGAACCGACGATCTTCTCGCGCCCACCAACGGCTTTCGCGCCATCGCCAATGTCACGCCCTATGTGAAGGCTTTCGGCGACAGCGTCGGCATGGTGCAATCGAAGACGCAGATCTCCGGCTATCAGGCGCTGGACGAGGACGGCTGGTATGTGCTCGCCGGCCGCGTGGCGGCGGGCTCCATCGTCGGCGCGAGCATAGAGGATATTCCGGCGAGCCATCGCTTCTTCGCCGGCGGCGGCGGCTCGGTGCGCGGCTATCGCTATCGCTCGCTGAGCCCGGACGCCGGCCTCGGCTTTCCCGTCGGCGGACGCAGCCTGCTCGAAGGCTCGGCCGAGGCGCGCATAAAGGTCACGCGCGACATTGGGATCGTGCCCTTCTACGATATCGGCTCCGCCTTTTCGTCGCCGTTCCCCGACTTCCAATCGTCCATGCGCTCCTCCGTCGGCATAGGCCTGCGCTATTACACCGGCATCGGCCCCGTGCGCCTCGATCTCGCGACGCCGCTCGGCCGGCGTCCCGGCGAGAATAAATTCGCGATCTTCATCGGCGTCGGGGAGTCGTTCTGATGCGCTTTCGCCGCGTTCTCGCCTATGGATTCGGCGCTCTGGCGCTGCTCGCCGTCGCCGGAACGCTCGCGCTGCGTATGCAGACGCGCGAGGGCAAGAGCTTCCTCGCCGATCTCGTCTCGCGCGCCGCCTCCTCGCCCGATATGAAGGTCGACATAGGCGCTTTCGAGGACCCGCTGTCGGCGCATCCGCTGCTGCGCGATATTTCCATCGCCGATAGAGACGGCTCCTATCTGAAGATCGACCAGATCGCGCTAGACTGGTCGCCTTCCGCGCTCTTCTCGCTGCGCCTGGATATAGAGAAGCTCGCCATCGGCGCGATCGACATCGCCCGCCTGCCAGCGCCCGCACAGGCTACGACGACGAAGCCGAAAAGCGGCGGCGGCTTCGCGCTCCCCGATCTCCCCATTCGCATCCGCCTCGGCCGGCTGGTGCTGGAAACGCTGTCGCTCGGCGCGCCCGTTCTCGGAACCGCGGCGCAATTCACCGCGACCGGCGAGGCGGCGCTCGACAAAGGCGCGCATGTTTCGCTCGACATTCGCCGGCTCGACGCGCCAGGCGCCATTACGGCGAAAGCCGATGTCGCGGCGGGCGGCCAAAAGATCGCGCTCGCCCTCACGGCGCAGGAGCCCGAGGGCGGCGCCATCGCCCGCCTCGCGGCGCTGCCCGGCCTGCCGCCCGTCGATATTTCGCTGACCGGCGAAGGAACGCTCGACGATTTCGCCGCGCATCTCGCCGCCGAGGCCGGAGAGACGATCGGCGCCGAAGGCGTGGCGCGCGTCACGCGCAAGGATGCGGCGCGGCGGCTCGATTTCGATTTGGGCGTCCGCCTCGCCCCGCTGCTGCCGCCGGCCGCCGTTCCGCTGCTCGACGGCGTGACGCAGCTCGCCGGCGCCGCGACATTGCGCGACGATGGCGCGCTCGAGGGCGATATCGCCATTCGCAGCCGCTCCGACAATGCTCCGCGGCCGCTCGATCTCTCCATTGCGCTGAAAGGCGTTCCGAAAGACGAGCGCATCAGCGCGACTCTGAGCGGAACGCTCGCCGCCCCGGCGCTCTCCGCGCCTGCGCTCGAGAAGCTGCTCGGAAAACGTCTCGCGCTCGGCGGCGCCGTCGCCTCGCTTCCCGGCGGGGGGCTGCGCTTCGACGGCCTTTCGCTGCGCGGCGCGCATCTCTCCGCGAAGATCGACGGCGCCGCGATGCGCGACGCGCTCGACGTCGGCGCGAAGCTCAACATCGCCGACCTTCGCCCAGCCGATCCGCGCCTCTCCGGCCGCGCGGAAATCTCGGTGAAGGCGACCGGCTCCGCCGACAAGCCCAACGCCGATTTCGAGGCGCTGCTCGAAGGCGCGCTCGACGGCCATGCGATTCAAAAGCTCGCGCTGCATGGCGCCGCGCGCGATCTCACCGGCGCGCTCGCCGCGACCGCGACGCTGGACGGCGCCATAGACGGCAGCCCTGCGCGCGGCAAGCTGAATGCGCGCAAGGACGCCGGCTGGACGATCGACAATCTCGATCTTTCCGTCGGCCGCGCGGCGCTCCACGGCGCGCTCACGCTCGACGCGCAAAGCCTCGCCAGCGGGCGCCTCTCTCTCGCGGCGCCCGATCTCGACGATCTCTCGGCGCTCGCTCTGCGCAAGCTCTCCGGCGCGCTGAAGGCCGATATCATCCTCGACGCGGCGCAAGGCGCGCAGAACATATTGATCGACGCGCAGGGCGCGCGCATCCGCGCCGCCGACACGACGATCGAGAAGCTCAGCGCCAAGCTCTCCGGCCATGATCTGCTGCGCCGACCGGCGCTCGACGGAAACATCGCCGTGGATGCGCTCCATGTCGGCGGCAAGACCATTTCCAAAGCGCGTCTCACCGCGACGCCCGCCGGCGCCGCCACGGCGCTCGATCTCGCTGTAGATGCGGAAGGCTTCGCCATTGCGAGCCGCGCCGCGCTGACGCCGGGCGAAAAGACGCGGCTCGACATCAAAACGCTCTCGGCGCAACGCGCCGGCAAGCGCATCGCCCTCGCCGCTCCGGCGAGCGTCACCCTCGGCGGCGGCGCGGTGGAGCTGAAAGGCGTCGCCCTCGCTGTCGGCGCAGGCCGGCTCGACATAGACGGAACCATCGGCGAGCGTCTCGATCTCACCGCGCGCGCGCGGAGCGTTCCGCTCTCCATCGCCGCAATCGCCGACGCCAGCCTCGCGCTCGAGGGCGCGTTGGACGCCGAGGCGCGCATCACCGGCGACAAGAAAGCGCCGAGCGGCGATTGGAAGATAAAGATCGCCAAGCTCTCCGCGCCGCAATTGCGCAGCAATGGCCTGCCGCCGCTGGACATAGACGCGCGTGGCGCGCTCGCCGGCGCGCGCACGAGCCTCGACGCGACGATCACGCTCGGCGCCGGCGGGCGCTTCGCCATCACCGGCTCGGCGCCGATCGACGCCGCCGGCGCGCTCGATCTGAAAGTGAAAGGCGAGGCGGACGCCAAGCTCGCCGACACGGCGCTCTCCGTCAACGGCCAGAGCCTGCGCGGCAAGGCCAATGTCGATCTGCGCATCGCCGGCTCCGTCGCTGCGCCGGCGATCGAAGGCGGCGTCACGCTGGCCAATGGCTCCTTCTCCGATCCGCTGAACGGCGTCTATCTCGATCACATAGACGCCAAGCTCGACGGACATGGCCGCGAGATCGCCATCACGCGCCTGACCACGCTCACCAAGAATGGCGGGCAGATCGCCGCGACCGGCCGTATCGCCGTCGAGCCGCAGGCGGGAATGCCCGGCGCCATTCGCATCAAGGCCAAGAATGCGCAGCTCGTCAGCAGCGATCTCGTCTCCGCCACCGCCGATCTCGATCTCGACATAGGCGGCCCGCTCGCACGTTCGCCGAAAGTCTCCGGCCGCGTGACGCTGACGACGATGGAGGTGAATGTTCCCGATCGCCTGCCGGCCTCCTTCCAGGCGCCGCGCGGCGCCGTGCATATTTCGCCGCGCGCTTTCGCCAAGGAGATGCTGGCGCTGGAAGCCAAGGAGAAAGCGCGCGCGGCAAAACACTCGCCTTTCGACGCGACGATCGACCTCACGCTCGCCGCGCCCAATCGCATCTTCGTGCGCGGACGCGGCATAGACGCCGAATTCGGCGGCGAGCTGAAACTGAACGGCACGATCCAAAAGCCCGCCGTCAATGGCGCTTTCGAACTGCGCCGCGGCAAGCTGCAATTGCTGACCCAGCGTATCGATCTCACGCGCGGTAAATTGAGTTTCGCGGGCGGCCTCGTCCCGCAGCTCGATTTTGCCGCCGAGACGACGGCGAGCGACGTCACCGCCAAGATCACAGTGTCCGGCCCCGCCTCGCTGCCGAATTTCTCCTTCTCGTCCTCGCCGGAGCTGCCGCAGGACGAGGTTCTCTCGCGCCTGCTCTTCGCCAAGGCGTCGGGCTCGCTGTCGGCCTTTCAGGCGGTGCAGCTCGCCACCGCTCTGGCGCAATTCTCCGGCGCCGGAACCGGCGTCGACGCCTTCGAGAAAATGCGCAAGGCGCTCGGCGTCGATTCGCTCGATCTCGAGGCCGGCGGCTCCAGCGGGCCGACGGTCGGCGCCTCGCGCTATATCTCCGACAATATCAGCGTCGGCGTGCGCACGGGCGCCAAGCCGGAGCAGACCGCCGTCAGCGTCGGCGTGGACGTCACCAAGAATGTCCGCGTGAAGGGCGAAACCAAGGTCGACGGCAAATCCTCGCTCGGCGTCGGCGTCGAATGGGAATATTGACGGGCGAACGCCTCGCCGAAGCGCGACGACGATCCGGATTTTTCTGGAATCGCCAAAAACTCGTTCTATATCGAGGGCGAGGCGCGGCGCGCCCATCCGTTCGTCGGCGCCGCGGGCGTGACCATATTGTCGAAGCGAGGAGGCCGGCGCGCCGATGGCGGGAGAGAATGTCTTGATCTATCGCCCCTGGCTTTCCATCCCGCGCGCTTGCGGCCTCGCGGCCGTGGTTCTCGCTCTGGCGCTCGATCAGGCGCATAAATTCTGGATGCTGCATGTCTTCGACATCGGCCTGCGCCAGCCGATCCACGTCACCTCCTTTCTCGATCTGGTGCTGTCGTGGAATTTCGGCGTCTCCTATTCGCTGCTCTCCTCGCAGACGGAGCCGACGCGGGCGCTGCTCATCGCCTTTCAATTGTCGATCGTCGCCTGTCTCGCCTATTGGCTGTGGCGGGCGCCGCGGCGGCTGACGGCGGCGGCGCTCGGCCTCGTCGTCGGCGGGGCGCTCGGCAATGTCGCGGATCGGCTGACGCGCGGCGCGGTGGCCGATTTCTTCTTCTTTCACACGGCCTTGCCGGTGGGGCCGCTGGCCAATTACGTCTTCAATGTCGCCGATGCGGCGATTTTTATCGGGGTGCTGCTGCTGTTGCTCGAGAGCCTTCGCGCCGATGCGGCGCGGCCCACCCCGATCGCTGGTTGATCCGCAGCGACGATTTCGGCTGGCCCGGAGGCGCGCGCGCCTCTAAAATGCCGTTAAGCGGGCCGTAACAATGCGGCTCTTTCAGAATCGCGCGCGCTTCGTCCCGGGGCGCGCACAAGGGAGGAGTTCTGGGCGATGAAACGGGCGACAGCCTCTCTGCGTCGGGCGCCGACATGCGTCGGTCTCACGCTCGTCCTTCTCGGGGGAGCGGGGGTCGCGCCGGCCGCGGCCTATGACGACAAATCGACGGTCACTTCGGTGCTGGGCTTCATCGGCGTCTATTCCGACGATGAGGAAAATCAGAAGATCGTCTTCCGCGAGCATCCCAAGATCGTCGTCCCGCCCAATCGACAAGCCCTTCCCTCTCCGCAGGCGGAGACCGCGCGGCCCGCCTCCTGGCCGGTGGACCAGGAGATCGCCCGCCGCAAAGGCTCCCAGGCGCCGGCGCGCCAGCCGGGGCTCAATGAAAATCCCAATGTCGCCGGCTCCAAGAATGGCGAGCATGACGGGCCGCGCAAATGTCTCGTCGCGGCGGCGGACGGCCATTGCACCATCGCCACCGACGCCGATGAGCCCGGCGCCGCCAGCGCGGCCAAGACCCGCGGCGCGGGAGAGAGCTCGACCCGCTCCTATCTGACCGAGCCGCCGCAGGCCTATCGCCAGAAGGTCGCGGGCGGCAAGGGCGCCAAGGAACAGGAAGAAAAGCCGGGCTGGACCAATCCGATCGGCATGATCGGCAGCCTTTTCGGCGGCTCCTGAGCCGCCGATCTCGCGCCCCGCCGCTCAACCGCCGCTCAGCACGATGCGGCGATGCGTCGGCTGCAGCGGGCGGGCGTTCATCGGGAACAGCGCCTCGAGGGCGTCTATATTCGGCTTCGCCACTGCCGCCGGCTCGGCGAAGACCTTCCAATGCCCCACTTCCGAACAGGCAGCGTCGTCAGCGAGCCCTCATAGCGGAAGAATTTCTCTCCCATGGGCAGCAGAACCGAGGCGTCGAGCGGCGCCTTCGGCGCGGCCCTGCCCTCCTCCTTCGCCATCAGCGCCGAAAACGCCTTGTTCGACGTCGCTGGATAATGAGGGTCACAGCCGCGGCGACGCTGGCGCGCCCGGTTTCCGCCCGGCGCCTGACAGGCCTCGCATTCGAGCTTATATAGGTCGAATGCTTCCGTCGAAGCGTCCGAACGAACGCGACCCGAACTGGCGCCGAATTCTCTTGGCCGGCGCGCGCCCGGGCGCCGGACGCGGTCGAACGCGCTATAGCGAGGACAAATTATCATGCCGATGACACAGCCGGGGGCCGAGGCGATCGCGGCCGATCATGCCGCCAGCTCCGCCGCCGCCAAAACCGACGCCGCGCGCGCCGGGACCGCCAAAAGCGAGAGCGCCGCCGCCGGAGTGGTCCATTCGCGCCTCGCCAATGGGATGGAGATCGTCGTCATCGCCGACCGCCGCGCGCCGGTCGTCACCCATATGGTCTGGTATCGCAACGGCTCCGCCGACGATCCGCGCGGCAAGTCGGGAATCGCGCATTTTCTCGAGCATCTGATGTTCAAGGGCACACATGCGCATCCGCAGGGCGAATTCTCCAATCTCGTCTCCGACCTCGGCGGCCAGGAGAACGCCTTCACCAGCTATGACTACACGGCCTATTTCCAGCGCATCGGCAAGGAGCATCTCGGCACGCTGATGGAATTCGAGGCCGATCGCATGACCAATCTCGTTCTCTCCGACGAGGTGGTGGGGCCGGAGCGCGAGGTGGTGCTCGAGGAGCGCCGTATGCGCACCGAGAACGATCCTTCCGCCCAGCTCGACGAGGCGGTGCAGGCGGCGCTGTTCCCGCATCACCCCTATGGCACGCCGATCATCGGCTGGGGCCATGAGATCGAGACGCTCGGCCGCGAGGATGCGCTGCATTATTACCATCGCTTCTACACGCCCGAGAACGCCATACTCATCGTCGCCGGCGACGTCGACTTCGAGACGGTGCGCGCGCTCGCCGAGAGAACCTATGGCCACATCCCCGCGCGCGACGATGCGCCGAGCCGCAAGCGCCCGCGCGAGCCGGAGCCCCGCGCCCATCGCCTGGTGACGCTCGCCGACGAGAAGGTCGAGCAGCCCACGCACGAGCGCGTCTTCCTCGTGCCCTCCTACACGACCGGCGCGCCCGGCGAGGCGGAGACGCTGGAAGTTCTCGCCCATGTGCTGGGCGGCGGGCCGTCGAGCGTGCTCTATGATTCGCTGGTCGTGGAGCAGAAGCTCGCCGTCAACGCCGGCGCCTATTACATGGGCTCGGCTTTGGACGACACGCGCTTCTGGGTCTTCGCGACGCCGGCGCCGGGCGTCTCGCTGCAGCGGCTGGACGACGCGATAGAGGCGACGCTCGATAAATTCGCCGCCGCCGAAATCGCCGAGGCCGATCTGAAGCGCGCCAAGAATCGCCTCGTCGCCGACGCGGTCTATGCGCAGGACAGCCAGGTCTCGCTCGCCCGCTGGTATGGCGAATCGCTCGCCACCGGCCTCGCGGTGGAAGACGTCGCCGCCTGGCCGGACCGCATCGACGCCGTCTCCGCCGCGGACATCGCCGCCGCAGCCCGCAAATGGCTGCAGAAGCGCCGGGCCGTCACCGGCTTCCTCGAATCCGAGGACGAAGCCGAAGACGCCGAGCTCGCCGCCTGACATCGGAGCCAAAATCAATGACAGCCCAAGCCATCGCGCCTGCGAGCAGCCGCGCCGAGACCATTCAGCGCGTCGTCACGCCCGGCGGGATCGAAGCCTGGCTGGTCGAGAGCTACGCCGTTCCGCTCATCGCGCTCGAATTCGCGATGCGCGGCGGCGCCGCCCAGGATCCGGCCGGCAAGGCCGGCCTCGCGACGCTGCTCGCCGGCCTGCTCGACGAAGGCGCCGGACCCTTTGACGCGCGCGCCTTCCACCTCGCCATCGAGGATCTGGCGATACGTCTCGGCTTCGGCTGTGACCGGGACTCGATCTCCGGCCATATGCAGACGCTCGCCCGCAATCGCGACGAGGCGTTCGAGCTGCTGCGCCTCGCGCTCTGCGAGCCGCGGCTCGAGCAAACGGCGATCGACCGCGTGCGTGGCCAGATCGCCGCCGGGCTGAAACGCGACGCCAACGACCCGGACGCTCTGGTCGCCAAGGCCTTCCGCGAGGCGGCCTTCCCCGACCATCCCTATGGCCTGCCGGTGCGCGGCGACGCGACCAGCCTCGAGACGCTGACGCGCGATGATCTCGACGCGCTGAGGACCCGCCTGCTGGCGCGCAGCGATCTGAAAATCGCCGTCGTGGGCGCCATAGACGCGAAGACCCTCGCCGCGGAGCTGGACGCGACCTTCGGCGCCCTGCCGGCGCAGAGCCTGCTCACCCCTGTGCCCGAGATCGGCATTCATGCGCTCGGAGAGCGCCGCATCATCGATCTCGACGTGCCGCAATCGGCGATCCGCTTCGGCCGGCCGGGCATGAAGCGCCACGATCCCGATTATTTCGGCGCGGTGGTGGTCAACCACATTCTCGGCGGCGGCGCGTTCACGGCGCGGCTCTTCAACGAGGTGCGCGAGAAGCGCGGCCTCGCCTATTCGGTCTATTCGCATCTCAACGAATATGACAAATGCGCCATGCTGGTCGGCGGCGCGGCGACGAAGAACGAGCGCGCCCGCGAGTCGCTGGAGGTGATCCAGAGCCAATTCGCCGATCTCGCCAATGAGGGGCCGAGCGCGGACGAGCTCGACAAGGCGAAGAAATATCTGACCGGCTCCTATGCGCTGCGCTTCGACACATCGACGAAGATCGCCGGCCAGCTGGTCAATCTCCAGCTCGACGGATTTGCGCCCTCCTATCTCGACGAGCGCAACGGCCGAATCGAGGCGGTGACGCTCGACGACGCCCGCCGCGTCGCCAAGCGCCTGCTCGGCGACGGCGAGCTGCTGGTGTCGGTCGCCGGTCGTCCGCAGGGTCTCTGAGCGCCGTCTCCGCCTTTCGACGGCGAAAGGACGGCCGCGAGCCTTTCGGAGCGCATTGCTGGCATAGTCGGATCGATTCAGCGATCTTCTGAAAAGAAAACGGGCGCCGCTACTCGCGGCGCCCGACGGATCGTCTGAAAAAAGGGGTCCGGCAGACGCCGAACCCCTGCGCCGTTGTAAATTCCGTCGGGGAATAATTGATCCACTATCGATCGACAACGTCTCTTCTTTAGCGCGCCCCGATCGTAAAGGAAACTTCCTAATATAAATCTCGAGCAGAAAGACGACGCCTGTGGCTCGTAGGTAACACTAGTACTAATACGATCGGAGAATTACTTTTAGTGATCTTTCTTGGTACTAATACTAATCGAAGCCATAAGCAGTTTTACTTTCAATCGCTTGCACTCAGGCGAAACGATGCTTCAACGCAGCCATTCGTTGCTCCCCCGTTACCGATTCGGTCGAGGGCCGGAAATTATGCTCATTTGTCGATGACACGCCAGCTGTGGCCGCTGAAGACTCCCGTTATCCACAGGGCTCGGCGATCAGGGGCAGGGTGAGCTCGAAGGCCGCGCCGCCCGTCTCTGTGGAAAGCTCGCCGACGAAGTGGATTTCGACCGCGATCTCGCCGCCGCTCGCCGAGGTCGCGACGATCAATCCCGCGTGCGGCGCGGCGAGCGCCGCCGCGACCGCGGCGCGCATCAAATCCACCAACGCCCGCTCGATTTGCAGAGGATCGCCGATCACGAGATCGCGCTCGGAGAGAAGGCGCAGCTCGGCGCGAACGCTATCGCCACAATCGAGACGGACTCTCTGCCATGCGTCGCAGATCGCCGCGTGCAGCGCGATCGACGCCTGCGCCTCCCGAGCGCACAGCTCGCGCCATTCGGCGACGAGCCGCGCGGCGCGATGCAATTGCGCGCCGGCGCGATCCATGGCGGCGAGCTGCTCTTCCGATCCCGCGCCACCGCCGAGAGTCGCCCGCCGACGCGCAGCCTGGAGATAGGCGGCGGCGGCGGTGAGCGGCTGATTGACGTCATGGGCGAAGCCGACCGCCTCCCGCGCCAGCGCGCCCGATCGCTCAGCGCGACGCCGCAGCTCCTGCGTTTCCGCGACATCCTGCGCGAAAGCCACGCCTCGCGCGGGCCCTTCGTCGAGCGCGACGAAGCGCAGCCGCATCCGGACGCTCGCGCCGTCCCGACGCGCGAACTCCGTCTCGGTCGCGCTCGCGGCCGGCGATCGAAGCCGCGTCGCCTTCCGCCAATCGATGCGGCCGGCCGTAAGATCGTCGCGACCGTAGCCGGTCATTCGGAGGAATTCGTCATTGGCCTCTGTCACCTCGCCGCCGACGCCCCAACAAAAGGCGCCGATCGGCCCGCTCTCCCACAAGGCGCGCAAGGCCTCGTCGGCGCAGCGATCGGCGCGCGCGTCGCCGCGCGAGCGAAGGCGCAAAGCGTCGACGATCACGGCCGTCAGAATGGCGAGAACGAAGGCGATGGCCAGTCCGGCCAGAGCGGAAGCGTCGAGCGCCTCGAAGAAAATCTGCGCCAATAGGCCGGAGGCGAGCGCCGCCGATCCCACTGCGGCGAGGCCGCCGACGAGAGCGGCGAATTGCATGGCGACGCAAAAAGACGCCGGGTAGTGTCTCAGTTTGAATTTTGGCGCTCTTGACGCCGGCTCGCGTCGCTCCGATCTCCCGTGCTATGCTTGTCGCAAAGCAGAGGGGCGGCCATATGCAGATAGAAGATGACGAAAGGCCGCTAGGCGAACTATGCGGGGTTCCTCCCATCCCCCACAAGCAAAACAAAGCGGGGCGGACGATTATCGATGATTTTATCGACCGCCTAAAGCGAGAGGATGCGAGCAAAACGGCTGAGGCCCAAGATACCGCACGCCGCCCAATCGCGGGCACGCGCTACGACATAAATGGCTATGCTGGGGGCCCAACGACCATCCGCGACCTATGCTTCGTCGAAAAAAGAAAAGCACGGTAAGACATGCCCACAGGACCTAAAGGCGAGAAGCGCCCTGCCGACGCCATCGCGCGCGCCGTGAAGGTGATGCGCATCGCCACTGGCGAAGAGCCGGAGGATTACGGCGACGCGCCCGCGACGCGTGCGGATGTCGCTAGAAAGGGCGGACATGCGCGCGCTGAGAAGCTAAGCTCAGATCGCCGAAAGCAGATCGCATCAGAGGCTGCCAAGGCTAGACATCAAGTTCCCGCTGCTCCTTGTGAAAAAGAAGATTCTTAGCATCGTCATCGATCATCTGACTCTGTATTCCTTTGATAATCACATACGGCTGCATCATAGGATCAGCAAACCGAAACGTTTGCTGTCTGTCTCCGCCACGTTTTATCAGAATATTCCCGCCATGGTCGCTGCTGAATCGCCGCAAATGCTTATCAAAGTGGGCTATCCTTCGTTTGTCTTTCATAATAGCACTCAATGGCTCAATCAGGTCCGCAGCTTTAAAAAAACCCTCATCATCGCATTTCGCAAGCGCACAAGCTAAAAGCGACTCTTGCAAATTATTCTTCTGATTTGTCCGTGTCGCCGCGCGGTAAGCGTCTCGGAATGAAATTGCTGTATCCTCAATAAATCGCTTCATCGCCGCTTCAACATCTGCATTGCCAACATTAAGTCTTCTGTTATTGAGCGCATGCAAAGCTGCCAGCTTAGACAATGTCTGAGTAAAGAACGGTAAGCCGCGCGACAAAATAACAATCGTCCACATAGCATCGTTACTAAACGATATCGGAGTCTTTTTCGCGCGTTGATAGATTATTTCTCTCAGCTCGTCTTCTGACATCCTATTCAATGGGACATCAACAAGCGCCCTGCCTATTGATGCATGATCACCAAGCAGTTGTGATACATTTTCGGCAACGCCAACCAAAATAACAGTAGTATGAACGGAAAAGTCATATAATTCCTTGATAAGATTAGCGGTTAATATTTTTGCGTCCCTGTCTACAAGCTTGTCATATTCATCGAAAATAATGATAGGAAGTGCATTTTGATTGATTTTCTGAAGTTCGCGCCGAACCTGCGAGGGTGTAATTGATGAAAAATCCACGTCAAAGGTCACGTATTCCGGCTTTCCTCTGGAAATACCCATTGCCTTAAGTTCTTCAAGGGCTCTGACCCACAATGAGGAAAAATCGTCTTGCGGACCGCATTGCACCCTGGCGACGATAAAACTTTGCAATGTCTTCCCATAACGTTTCCAAAAAATATTTGAGAGCGAAGTCTTACCGACCCCGCGCTCCCCAAAGAGGACGACATGTCGCGAGCGCTCCATGACGGTCTGGAGCATCTTGGTTACCTCAGCTAGCCGCCCGGCAAAAAGTTGCTCTTCGTCGACTGGAGCGCCGTCGAATAGGCGTTGAATCTCAAACTCCAACGACATCCAATCCGCAGCCGTAGTCGGCTTCTGTTGCTGGGCCATAGGTTCCCTCAAGCGTCCGGTTAATCAACGCAGGGATGACTAGCACATCAAAAGCTCTGACTAAATCAAAAAAAGGTATGACTGCGCTGCTTCAATATGCTTGCTTAGTTATAACAAATTCAGTATGAAATGCCTATGAACAAGCTCGACACCAAAACCCGCGCCCAAATCCTCGCGATGCTCTGCGAGGGGGCCTCGATGCGATCTGTCTCCCGTCTGACGGATACGAGCATCAACACCGTGTCGAAGCTTCTGGTGGACGCTGGCCGCTTCTGTGCGGGCTTCCACGACGCCAAGGTTCGCGGCGTGAAGGCGAGCAAGGTTCAGGTGGACGAGATTTGGTCTTTCACTGCCGCAAAGGAGAAGAATGTCGCCGGCATGAAAGCGCCGGTTGATGGCGCTGGCGACACTTGGACGTGGACCGCGATCGAAGCCGATACCAAGCTACTGATCTCGCACTTCGTCGGCGGCCGCGATGGCGAATGCGCCAAGTGGTTTATCGATGACTTGGCCGCTCGGCTGGCGAACCGCGTCCAACTCACGTCAGACGGCCACAAGGCCTATCTGGAAGCCGTCGAAGGCGCGTTCGGTGCCGATATCGATTACGCTATGCTCATCAAGCTTTATGGCTCAACGCCAGAGAGCGCGAAGGGCCGCTATTCGCCTGCCGATTGCACGGGGATCAAGAAAACGAAGATCGAAGGCAAGCCGGATATGGCGCACGTGTCGACCTCCTATGTCGAGCGCCAGAACCTCACTATGCGGATGCACAACCGCCGCTTCACGCGCCTGACGAATGCGTTCAGCAAGAAGTTTGAAAATCACGCGCACATGGTTGCGATCTACGCCGTTTGGTATAACTGGCTGCGCATCCACAAGACGCTTCGCGTTACCCCCGCCATGGCGGCGGGCGTGTGCGATACCGTCATGACGTGGGAACAAATCGTCGAGGCGATGGACGCGGATGCGCCGAAGCCGGGGAAGCGCGGCCCCTATAAGAAGGTTCAAAAATCCGAAGAGTGAGGACGGCCGGGCTCTTCGTGCATCATATAACAGCATGTTTATATGAATATATCCCCAAAACATGTGGGGTCATAGGCGTTAGCAATAGACACCGGCGAGTGCCAGCGATAGCTTCAATACTTCGGCAAAGAAAAGGGCGCTGACGATTCCCGCCAGCGCCCGAAACTGAGACCGAGCCTAGAGGCCCGCTCCTCCCTAGACAAGAGGAACCGTATGCCGAAACGGATGGCGGACGCTAGCGCAGAAAGGTCGCAATCCAAAGGAAAGTTATGCAATACGTAATGCAGATATTCGAGGACGAGAGGCATGACGAGTTCCGCGTCGTCGATCGGAATGGTGAGCCATGGTTTGTTCTTGCTGATGTATGCCGTTCTCTGGGGATTAAGAATCCGTCTGATGCTGCCGCGAGGCTCGATGACGACGAAAAAATGACCCTCGAACTAACCGAGGGTCAATCTGGCGTCCGTGGCGGCGCTAGAAAAATGAACATAATCAATGAGTCAGGCCTATACTCCTTAATCATTCGTTCCGACAAGCCAGACGCGAAGAGATTCAAGAAGTGGGTGACGGCGGAAGTCCTCCCGTCGATTCGAAAGACAGGGGGCTATCGCGGCGGCGTTCCCGCGTTCATCCGGCGCTTCAACCAGAATTGGGATCGGACCTCTGCCGGGTATTTTTCCGTAATATCTGAGCTTGCAATCCGGCTTCATGGCAGGATGGAGATGCTCGGCCATGTAATGGCGGACCGCGCACCTGATGGAAGGGAGCTAAGACCTGACAATAGTGTTGGCCGCGTTTTCAGTGATTGGCTCAAAAAACATCACCCAAATTTAGTAAGTCTTGTTCGCTACTATGTCCATACAACCCCAGAATGGGAGGGGGATGCCAAGCAGTACCCGGTATCAATGCTGCCGCTTTATATCGAGTTCGTCGACACGGTATGGATACCAGAATACGCAGCGGCGTATTTCAAATCGCGTGACCGGGCAGCGCTCGCATATCTTCCATCGCTTCTTCCAAACGCGACCCCGCCAAAGGCCGCTCTGCCGAAGAGTCCAATGGCGAATTCTAATCGAGCGATTCGCCGTCCTATCGATCGAGATCACGCCGCCCGCAATCGAAAGGCGGTTTAACAAAACACGCGGCTCGCCCTTCTCGGCGGGCCGCATAAAAATTCAAACTGAGACACTACCAGACGCCGACGCCACTTGCGTTCCGATCGTCGCCTCCAATGCGAAACGCGCCAGCGCCACGATCGCCGCGAGCGTCGCGCCGAAACCGATCGGCCGACGCATGGCGAATTCGCGACATCGGATAAAACGACTCCAAAGAGCGCGGAGCCCGGCGACGGCGGCTGCGCTCATAAGTCGTGAGGCTCCTGCAACCCCCGACGAATCCTCATGCTCGGCACTAGCAATTTCCGACAATCGACGAATGCGACGCCGCAAGACTGGCTCAGATCAATTGAGTTTGCAATCCTTTCGCAATGATCGAACGAAGGCGCATGGTCGCGACGTCCGGGCGCCGCAATTCGCCGCGGACGACGCGGCGCTGTTTCGGCGCGCGCAAATCTGCTAGAAGCTATCCAACAGAAAGGCTTTTCGAAAATGGCGCGCACCTCTCTCCTCTTCCTGCTTGTGGCCGGGACCGTCTCCTTCCTCGGCGGCCTCGCGCCGAAGGCGGCCTTCGCCGGGCCCAATGTGCCGCTGTGTTTCGCCATGCAGAACAATTACAATGATTGCGTGCGGCGCGAGCGTGCGCGGGAGCGGCGCCGTCACGAATATGAGGACGAGTGGGGCCGCGGGCCCTATGAGCGCGAGTGGGGCCACAGGCCGCATGAGCGCCGCCGCCGCGGCTCGGAATGCGACGCTTGGCTCGTTCAGCTGAAGGCCCAAGGCTGCTTCTGAACGACCTGCTTCTGAACCATTCTCCCGCCCGGCTCGGCCGCCCTGGAGCGCTCCAGCGACCTTGGCGCTCATGCACACGGCGAGCGGCACGGTCGTTGCTACCCGCGTCGGAACGCGGGGAACGAGACCATGAGCAAGTTCATTTACGCCCATGCCGGCGACGCCGACTGGAAGAGCGCCTTGGCCTCCTGCCTCGAGCAGATCGAGCGGCGGCTCGCGGACGCGCCCGCGCCCAATCTCGGCTGGTGCTATCTCACCGATTATTTCACCCAGGCCGCGAACGATATTTTGTCGGCGCTGCGCGCACGCCTGCCCGGCGTGCGTTGGGTGGGGACGGTCGGAGTCGGCGTCGGCGCCGAGGCGGTGGAATATTTCGACGCGCCGGGCCTCGCAATCATGCTGGCAGATCTTCCCGCCGGCTCCTTCGAGCTGTTCTCGGCGCCGGCGCAGCTCGACGGCGCCGCAAAGGGTTTCGAGCCCTTCACGGCGCTCGTCCACGCCAGCGGCGGAACCCCCGATCTTCAGGCCGAGCTCGAAGCCGCCAGCGCCAGGCTCGCCACCGGCTATTTGTTCGGCGGCCTCTCCTCGGCGCGCAACAAGGCTCTGTGCTTCGCCGACGATGTGCTGCCCGGCGGCCTCACCGGCGTCGCCTTCGGACCGCAGGCGACCGTGTTCTCGCGCGTCACCCAAGGCTGCCAGCCGATCGGCCCGCTGCGCACGGTCACACGCGCGCAGGGCAATTACCTCGTGACTCTGGACGAAAAGCGCGCGCTCGACTGCGTGCTCGAGGATATGGGCCATACGCTCGACATAGACGACGCCGCGCTGCGCCTCGAGCTGGCGCAGACTCTGGCCGGAATCGTCGCCACTGGCGAGGACGTCTCCGCCAAGCCCGGCCAGTTCGGCGCCAATACGGAAGTGCGGCACATTGTCGGCGTCGGCCGCAAGGGCGGGCTGCTGATGATCGCCGAGCAGATAAAGGACGGAATGCGGCTCGCCTTCTGCAAGCGCAACGCCGAGGCGGCCAAGCATGATCTGCTGCGCATCGTCGCGGAAGTGCGCGCCCAGGCGGAGGCGGCCGGCGGCATGAGAGGCGCGCTCTATATCAGCTGCTCGGGGCGAGGCGGCCCGCATTTCGGCGAGCCCAACGCCGAATTCCGCATGGTTCACGAGGCGCTGGGAGGCGAGACGCCCTTGATCGGCTTTTTCGCCGGCGGCGAGATCGCCCGCCATCATCTCTACGGCTATACTGGCGTGCTGACGGTTTTCGCCGGAGCCTGAGAAAGAGGAAGCCCCAAAATGAGCGCCGAGCCGCGCGGCGAGGATCCGAGCCGGATCGTCTCGCCCTTTGGGGTCGTCATGCCCCGCGTCATCTATGGGACGGCCTGGAAGAAGGAGCGCACCGCCGCTCTGGTGGAAGAAGCGCTGCGGACCGGCTTTCGTGGGATCGACACCGCCTGCCAGCCCAAGCATTACAATGAGCCGGGCGTCGGCGAAGGTCTGGCGGCGGCGTTCGGCGCCGGGCTCGCCCGCGCGGATATTTATCTGCAGACCAAATTCACGCCCTTCGGCGGGCAGGACCCCGAGAACATCCCCTATGACGCCTCCGCTCCGATCGGCGAGCAGGTGCGGCAATCCTTCGAGGTCTCGCTGCGCAATCTGCGCGTGGATCGCCTCGACGGATTGGTGCTGCACTCCCCCTACCCCGAGGACAAGGACACTCTGGAAGCCTGGCGCGCGATGGAGAGCCTGGCGGCGCAGGGCGGCGTGCGCCAATTGGGCGTCAGCAATTGCTACGAGCCTGCGCGGCTGAAGATGCTGTGGAAGAAGGCGCGGGTGAAGCCCGCCGTGATCCAGAACCGCTTCTACGCCAAGACCGGCTATGACCGCGAGATTCGCGCTTTCTGCGCAAAGCACGAGATTTTCTACCAGAGCTTTTGGACGCTCACCGCCAATCCCGAAACGCTGGCGAAGCCGGAGCTCGTCGCTCTCGCCGAAAAATATGGGCGCGGCCGGGCGCAGATTTTCTTCCGCTTCCTGACGCAGCAAAACATTCTGTGCCTCACCGGGACGTCCTCGCAAGAGCATATGCGCGACGATCTGGCGATATTCGACTTCTCCCTGACTGCGGAGGAATGCGCGACCCTGGACGCTCTGCTGACCAGCGCGCCGGCCTGAGCGGCTCGAAAAGACGCGGAAACCGCCCTTGCATTCTCGATCCCGGCCGGACTCCGAGGCGCTGGAGATCGACCGCGCGCAATGCGCGCGCATTTCCCGGATGGCGCGCCGAGGGGCGGGGCATGGGCCATTTCGGCTTTTTCCGCGACCCGGGCCGGCCTTATCGGGGCGATTGCGCGCGCAGGCTTGCTGGGGAGCCGAAGGGAGAGACCGCCGCTCACTTCACGAATTTGACGGCGGCGAGAATGACGCCGCCGAGCACGATCTGCGTGACGACCAGCCAGCGGAGACTATCGACCTTCAGATCGGCCATTTCCGTGCGCAGCTCGCCGGCCAGCTCTTCGAGGTCCGCTTTGGTGGCGACGGAATCGCGCAGCGCCGCGTCCAGCGCATCGGCCTGCGCGGCGCCTGCTTATCGTCGAAGGCGGCCTCTTTCAGCCGATCGATATAGGCGAGACGATCGAAGGTTATCGCCGACGAGGTCATGCTCATAGAATAGGCGCAGGCCCGGCCAGGATCAATCGACGAACTCGGGCCATGGCCACGACGCTATGAGGACGACGGATTCGAAATGGCGAGAGAGACGGGGCTCGAACCCGCGACCTCCGGCGTGACAGGCCGGCGCTCTAACCAACTGAGCTACTCCCCCGCGAGCGCGGCGCAACGCATTGCGCTAGCGAGAGGCGCCGAATAAGGCACGCGCCGGCCAAAGTCAAGGAAGATGGCGGCGGGATTTGTCAGGGAACTGTCCAAGACCGCCGTCCGCGCCAGCGGCGACAAAACCGCGCAGCGACAGTTCGAACCTTCGAATCGCGGCGGTCCTGTGCTTTTTATAGCGAGACCGGAGCCTTCGGCGACCACCTAGGGGCTTTAGGGAGTTTCCGGTCATGAAGGCGAGGCCGTTCGGGGATAGTGTGTCCGGCGGCCCGGCGCTTCGGGCGGGGAGAAACGCATGTCGGCCAATTCGGCGACGCATCGGCTCGGGCGAGAAATCGCCGTCGCCATCGCTCTCAAGGTCGCGGCCCTGGCCCTGCTCTATGTCCTTTTCTTCCCCCCTTCGCAGCGGCCGCATATGTCGCCGGCCGCCGTGGCGGAGAAGCTCTTCGCTCGAGACCGCGGCTGATCCTTCTTTCAGGAGCGCATGATGTTCGAACTCGACGTGGTGACGCTTTCACGACTGCAATTCGCGCTGACCGCCCTCTACCACTTCCTCTTCGTGCCGCTGACGCTCGGACTGTCGATCCTCCTCGCCATAATGGAGAGCGTCTTCGTGATGACCGGCCGCACCATATGGCGCGACGCGGTCAAATTCTGGGGCACGCTGTTCGGCATCAATTTCGCGATGGGCGTCGCCACCGGCATCACCATGGAGTTCCAGTTCGGAACCAACTGGTCCTACTACTCGCATTATGTCGGCGATATTTTCGGCGCGCCGCTGGCGATCGAAGGGTTGATGGCCTTCTTCCTCGAGGCGTCCTTCGTCGGCCTGTTCTTCTTCGGCTGGAACCGGCTGAGCAAAGTGGCGCATCTCGCCGTCACCTGGCTGGTCGCCATCGGCGCCAATTTCTCGGCGCTGTGGATTCTCATCGCCAATAGCTGGATGCTCAATCCGGTCGGGGCGGCGTTCAATCCGCAGACTTTGCGCATGGAGCTGACCTCCTTTGCAGAAGTGTTCTTCAACCCCGTCGCGCAATCGAAATTCGTGCACACCGTCAGCGCCGGCTATGTGACCGGCGCCATGTTCGTGCTGTCCATCTCGGCCTATTACCTGCTCTACAAGCGCGAGCATCGCGAGATCGCGCGGCGCTCGGCCAATGTAGCGGCGAGCTTCGGCCTCGCCTCGGCGCTCTCCGTCGTCGTGCTCGGCGACGAGAGCGGCTATACGGCGAGCTTCAACCAGAAAATGAAAATCGCCGCCATCGAGGCCATGTGGGAGACGGAGCCGCCGCCGGCCTCCTTCACCATTTTCGGCATTCCCGACGTCAAGGAGCAGACGACGCATTTGAAGGTCGAGGCGCCCTATCTCCTCGGCCTGATCGCGACGCGCTCGCTGGATACGCCCGTCGAGGGCATAAAATCGCTGGTCGAGAAATCGCAAACGCGCATTCGCGCCGGAATGCCCGCCTATGAATGGCTTTCCGCGCGTCCCGACGGGCCGAACGCTCCCATTCCCGACGAGCTGCTGCCCGCCTTCAAGGACCTCGGCCATTCGCTGCTCTTGAAGCAGATCCGGCCAGACATCGAGAACGCCACCGACGCGCAGGTGCGTGAAGCGGCGCTCACCACCATTCCCAATGTGCCGGTGCTGTTCTTTGCCTTCCGCATCATGGTGGCGCTGGGATTTTATTTCATCTTCCTGTTCGCCGCGGCCTTCCTCGTCGCCAGCCGGCGGCGGCTCAGAGACAATCCCTGGCTCTTGAAGCTCGCCTTCTACAGCCTGCCTCTGCCCTGGATCGCGGCCGAGCTCGGCTGGATCGTCGCCGAATATGGCCGCCAGCCCTGGATCATCGACAGCGTGCTGCCGACCTTCCTCGGCGCGTCCAATGTGCCGGCCTATAATGTTCTGCTGAGCCTCGGCGGCTTCGTGCTGTTCTACAGCGCGCTGGCCATCGTCGAAGTCTGGCTGATGCTGAAATACATCCGCCTCGGCCCGACGATCGAGACCTTCCCGAAAGAGGCGCCGGAGCGGCCCTTCCAAATCGCGTGACGCGCTTCCCCCTCCCCTCCAGGGGAGGGTCGGACCGCCATAGGCGGTCCGGGGTGGGGTAAGGCCCGAAACTCGGGGCGTCACCCCCCTCCCGCCCGCCTTCGGCGGTCGACCTCCCCCCTCGAGGGGGAGGTGGGAGCGCGAGCTTTTGAACGCCTGCCTCATCGAGGAGATTCCCGACATGATCGATTATGGAATTCTGCGGCTCGTCTGGTGGGCCCTGCTCGGAACGCTGCTCATCGGATTTGCGATCGCCGACGGCTTCGATCTCGGCGCCGCCGTCCTCCACCCCTTCGTCGCGCGTACCGACTCCGAGCGCCGGCAGACGCTCAACGCCATCGGCCCGGTGTGGGAGGGCAATCAGGTCTGGCTGATCCTCGGCGGCGGCGCGATCTTCGCCGCCTTTCCGGCGCTCTACGCCGTCTCCTTCTCGGGCTTCTATCTGGCGATGTTCCTCGTCCTGCTGGGCCTCATTCTGCGGCCGGCGGCGATCGTCTATCGCAGCAAGGTGGAGACGCATGGCTGGCGACGCGCCTGGGACTGGATATTCTTCGTCTCCGGCTTCGTGCCGGCGCTGCTGTTCGGCGTCGCCTTCGGCAATGTCTTGCTCGGCGCGCCCTTCCGCTTCGACGATCAGATGAACATCGTCTATGAGGGCGATCTCTTCGGCCTGCTCACCCCCTTCGCCCTGCTCGCCGGAGTCGTCAGCCTCGCGATGATCACGCTGCAGGGCGCGTGCTGGCTCGCGAGCAAGACGCAGGGCCAGCTCGCATTTCGCGCCAAGCTCGGCGGCCTTCTGGCGGCGATCGCGCTGCTGGCCGCCTTCACCTATGCCGGCTATTGGGGCTCCGAAAATATCGAGGGCTATGTGCTGACCAGCGCCGTCGATCCGTTCGCCCCCTCCAACCCGCTCGCGAAAACCGTCGCTCATGAGGCCGGCGCCTGGCGGGCCGCCTATGAGGCGCGGCCGTGGACGCTCGCCGCCCCGGCCGCCGTCTATTTCGGCGCGCTGGTCGCCGTGCTGGCGCTGGCCTTCTCGGCGCCGCTGATCGCCTTCATCGGCTCGAGCCTGGCGACGGCGGGCGTCATCGCCACGGCGGGCTTCACTCTGTTCCCCTTCGTGCTGCCGTCTTCGATCGAGCCCAATCACGGCCTGACGCTCTGGGACGCCTCGTCCAGCCAGCGCACATTGACGCTGATGCTGGCGGCGGTCGTCGTCTTCCTGCCCATCGTCCTCGCCTATACGGCCTGGATATATCGCGTCCTGCGCGGGCCGGTGTCGCAGGCGAGCGTCGGCGACAAGGACAATTATCCGTATTGAGCGCAGCTTCCCCATCGCGCATAGGAGATCGCCATGTGGTATTTTTCCTGGATTCTCGGCCTCGGCCTCGCCTGCGCCTTCGGCGTCATCAACGCCATGTGGCTGGAGCTCGAGGAATATAGCGAGGAAAAGTGATCGACCTGCGGGGCGGACGCCTTGACGGGTCGACGGCTTTCGCCTAGGAAGCCCACCTTCACCACTTCGGCGATGCGCTCCGTTCCTCGGCGGGAACGGAGCCGTCGTCGTATAAAAAGCCCGCAGGGGCCGGCCTCCACCGGACGCGGGTCTGATCGGCGAACCTCGAGTTCGACCTCACATGGAGAGACGAGAAAATGGCCCGTATAGCCGGCGTCAACATTCCGACCAATAAGCGCGTCGTCATCGCTCTGCAGTATATCCATGGAATCGGGCCGAAAAAGGCGCAGGAGATCATCGAGAAGGTGAACATCCCGGCCGAGCGTCGCGTCGCCCAGCTGACCGACGCCGAAGTGCTGCAGATCCGCGAGACGATCGACCGCGACTATCTGGTCGAAGGCGATCTTCGCCGCGAAGTAGCGATCAACATCAAGCGCCTGATGGACCTCGGCTGCTATCGCGGCCTGCGCCATCGTCGCCAGCTGCCGGTGCGCGGCCAGCGCACCCACACCAACGCCCGCACCCGCAAGGGCAAGGCGAAGCCGATCGCCGGCAAGAAGAAGTAATCAGGCTTACGTGTCGCGGGCTCTCCCGCGACGATCACCTGGGCGCGGAGCGACGAGCGCTTGCGCCCTCATCGAGCCCTAGCGCCCGGCATTACGGGCGCGTTCGAAGGACGAGAAAGAGACTATGGCAAAAGAGACCACCCGCGTTCGCCGCAGGGAGCGCAAGAACATCGTTTCCGGCGTCGCGCATGTGAATTCGACGTTCAACAACACGATGATCACCATCACCGACGCGCAGGGCAACACCGTGTCCTGGTCGTCCGCCGGCACGATGGGCTTCAAGGGCTCGCGCAAATCGACGCCCTACGCCGCGCAGATGGCCGCCGAGGACGCGGCCCGCAAGGCCGGCGAGCATGGCGTGCGCACCCTCGAGGTCGAGGTTTCCGGGCCGGGCTCCGGTCGTGAGTCGGCGCTGCGCGCGCTGCAAGCCGCGGGCTTCACCGTGACCTCGATCCGCGACGTGACGCCAATTCCGCACAATGGCTGCCGCCCGCGCAAGCGCCGCCGCGTCTGACGAGACCTGTTTCATCGAGACGAATTGCGACGGGGTCTCGCGCCGCAGGCGCGCGGGATCCGGCCGAGAGCTGAAGGAAAGGCGCCACAGTGAGCATCCAGAAGAACTGGCAGGAACTCATCAAGCCCAGCAAGCTCGAGGTGACGGCGGGTTACGATCCGCGCCGCATCGCGGTGGCCGTCGCTTCGCCGCTCGAGCGCGGCTTCGGCTTGACGTTGGGCAATGCGCTGCGTCGCATTCTGCTCTCCTCCTTGCAGGGCGCGGCGATCACCTCGATCCATATCGACGGCGTGCTGCACGAATTCTCGTCGATCCCCGGCGTGCGCGAGGACGTCACCGACATCGTCCTCAACATCAAGGACATCGCCATCAAATACAGCGGCGAGGGCGTGAAGCGCCTGACGCTGAAAAAACTGGGTCCGGGCCCCGTCACGGCCGGCGACATCCAGGCCACCGGCGATCTGCAGATTCTCAATCCCGATCTCGTCATCTGCACGCTGGACGAGGGCGCCGAGTTCCGCGTGGAGTTCACCATCGCGACCGGCAAGGGCTATGTGCCGGCCGACCGCAACCGCGCCGAGGACGCGCCGATCGGCCTCATCCCGATCGACAGCCTCTATTCGCCGGTCAAGAAGGTGAGCTATCGCGTCGAGAACACCCGCGAGGGCCAGGAGCTCGACAAGGACAAGCTGACGCTGACGATCGAGACCAATGGCGCCATCTCGCCGGAAGACGCGCTCGCCTATGCGGCGCGCATTCTGCAGGATCAGCTGTCGGTGTTCGTGAACTTCGAGGAGCCGCGCCGCGAGGAGGCCGCCCCGTCCATCCCGCAGCTCGCCTTCAACCCGGCGCTGCTGAAGAAGGTGGACGAGCTCGAGCTCTCGGTGCGCTCGGCCAACTGCCTGAAGAACGACAATATCGTCTATATCGGCGACCTCATCCAGAAGTCGGAGGCGGAAATGCTCCGCACCCCGAACTTCGGCCGCAAATCCTTGAACGAGATCAAGGAAGTGCTGGCGCAAATGGGCCTGCACCTCGGCATGGAAGTGCCCGGCTGGCCGCCGGAGAACATCGACGATCTCGCCAAGAGATTCGAAGAACATTATTGATCCGCCCTCTCCCTTTTCCCGCGTGCGGGAGAAGGTGTCGCGCGAATGCGCGACGGATGAGGGCCCTCACCCGACCCCGCTCCGCGGGGCCACCCTCTCCCGCAAAGCGGGAGAGGGAATAATGGAACGGCCGTTCCTTGGCACGGCGGCCGCTAAAATAACGGAGACGCCAAATGTATCATCGTAACAAGAAGCGCCGCTTCGGCCGCACCCACGAGCATCGTCAGGCGATGTTCGTCAACATGGCCCAGGCGCTCATCAAGCATGAGCAGATCGTCACGACTCTGCCCAAGGCCAAGGATCTTCGCCCCATCGTCGAGAAGCTGGTGACGCTCGGCAAGCGCGGCGACCTCCACGCCCGCCGTCAGGCCATCTCCCGCCTGCGCGACGTCGATCTGGTCAAAAAGCTCTTCGACGTGCTCGGCCCGCGCTACAAGGAGCGCAATGGCGGCTACACGCGCGTGCTGAAGGCCGGCTTCCGCTATGGCGACAACGCCCCGCTCGCCGTGATCGAATTCGTCGACCGCGACGTGGACGCCAAGGGCCAGGATTCCAGCCCCGTCCAGACGGCGACGGAAGAAGCGGCGTAACGCCGATGCTCCCCGGCCCCGCGAGCGGAAGCGTTCTCGGTTGGCCGAAAATTCTGTTGAGATTAGAAGGGGCGGCGCTGATGGCGGCCGCCCTTTTCGCTTATTTCGGCCTCGGCGCCGATTGGCGCCTGTTGGCCTGGCTGTTCCTTTTCCCCGATCTGTCGATGGCTTTCTATCTCGCCGGTCCGCGCATCGGCGCCATCGCCTATAACACCGCTCATACGACCATCATCCCCTTCGCCGTGCTCGGCGCCGGCGTCTATCTCGGCCAGGGGCTGATGATCTCGATCGCGCTGATTCACCTCGCGCATATCGGCTTCGACCGAATGCTCGGCTTCGGTTTCAAATATGGAACCGCCTTCGGCGACACGCATCTCGGCCGCGTCGGCCGCCCGCCGGACGCGACGGCGTGATCCTCGAGCCCTGGGACGAACTCGCCCGCGCCCGCACCGCCGCGGGCGATGAGCTGCTGCTGCGCCAGCGCGGCGGCGTCTATGAAATCCGCTGCAACGGCTATGATCTCATGTCCAACCGAGCCCATCGCTCGGAGGAGGCGCTGGCTCGTCTCGCCCTCGCCGAGACGCGCGCCGCCACGCCGCGCATTCTGGTCGGCGGCCTCGGCATGGGCTTCACCCTGCGCGCCGCGCTCGACGCCGCGCCGAGAGATGCGCGCATCATCGTCGCCGAGCTGCTCCCCGAGATCATCGCCTGGAACCGCGGCCCCCTCGCGCCGCTGGCCGGCCGGCCGCTGGAGGACGCCCGCGTCCAATTGCGGGAGGGCGACGTCGCCGTGCTGATGGAGGCGGAAGCGGGCGCCTATGACGCCATCCTCCTCGACATAGACAATGGCCCGGAGGTGGTGCTCTGCGACATCAACTCCTCGCTCTTTTCCGCGCGCGGCCTGCGCAAGATGCGCCGCGCCCTCGCCCCTTCCGGCGTGCTCGCCGTCTGGTCCGCCGATCCGTCGCCGCGCTTCGAGGAGCGGCTCGAGGAGACGCGCTTTTCCTTCCGCGCCGAGGAGATCGCCGCGCGCGGCGCCGAAGGCGATCCCCGCCACACCCTTTATCTCGCGCGCGCCCGGTGATCGCAGTCCGCGTCACGCCGGCTCCAGAGCCGCCTCCGCATCCTCGCGACGCTGCGCCGCCCACATTTTCGCATAGCAACCATCGGCGGCGAGCAGAGCGTCATGCGAGCCGCGCTCGACGATAGCGCCCTCCTCGAGCACGATGATCTCGTCGGCCTCGACCACGGTCGATAAACGATGCGCCACGACGAAGCGCGTCACGCCTCGGGCCACATCGGCGATCCGCTCTTGAATGAGCCGCTCGGTGCGCGTGTCCAGCGCAGAGGTTGCCTCGTCGAGGACGAGAAGCCGAGGACGCTTCAACAGCGCACGCGCGATGGCGACGCGCTGCTTCTCGCCGCCCGAGAGCCGCAGCCCGCGCTCTCCGACGATGGTGTTCTCGCCCTGCGGCAGGCGCCCGACGACGTCGTCCAATCCGGCCGCGCTCATCGCCGCCTCTATCTCCTCGCGCGTCGCCTCCGGCCGCGCGAAGCGGATGTTGTCGACGAGCGTTTCATTGAACAGCACGCAATCCTGCGGCACCAGAGCGAGAGCGCCGCGCAAGGCGCGGAGATCCAGATCCTCGATAGGGACGCCGTCGAAGCGGATCGCGCCGCGCTGCGGCTCGTGGAAGCGGAACAGTAGCCGCGCGAGCGTCGACTTCCCACCGCCGCTAGGCCCGACGACCGCGAGCGTTCGTCCGGGCGGAATGACGAAACTCACCTTGCGCAGCGTCGGATGATCCGGATGATGCGAATAGAGCAGCCCTTCGACACCGACCGACAGCGGTCCCTCGCCGGGCAGCGCCTCGCCGCCGGGTGAAAGCTCGGCCTCGGTCTTCTCCGTCAGAATGGCGAGCATACGCTCGACCTGAGCGCCGCTGCGGATGACCTCACGCCAAACGAGCGTGAAATGCTCGATCGGCCGGACGACTTGCGTGAGATAGAGCGCGACGAGCAGCAGATCGCTCGGCGGGCCGCCGCTCGTCACGAGCCGCTTCACGGCGAGAGCGAATATGCCGCCGAACGACAAAGTGAAGACGACCGTCAGCGCGATCTGGTTTCGCGCGCCTTGCGCGGAATGGCGCAACCATCCCCCCTCGGCTTGGTCGAAGAGATCGCGGAGCCGCGCCATCACGGCGCGCTCGGCGACGAAAGCCTTCACGGTCTCGAAATTCAGCAGGCTTTCGATGAAGAGATTGGAGGCCTTGCCGTCCTGCTCCAGCGCCAGCAGCGCCGTTTCCCTGTACCCCTTCGCCGAGATCGCGAAAGTCGCCGCATAGAGCGCGACGAAAGCCGTATAGGCCGCGAGCATGGAAGCGTCGAAGAGATGCGACAGGACGCCGGCGGCCGCGACTATCTCGATCGCCATCGGCAGAAGGCCGGAGACCATGGAGAGCAAATGACGGCAGGCGTTGACGCCTTCCGAAATGGTGCGGCCGAGCTCGCCGGTCTTGCGCGTCAGATGATACGCATATGGCAGATCGAGCGCATGCGCATAGACTTTGCTCGAGATCGCATGGACGAGCCGCCGCTCGACCGACATTGTGAAGGGCGTCGCGATCGTCGGCGCCAGCCGCGCCGCGCCGAGCAGCCCCACATAGAGGCAGACCGCGAGCGTCGAGCCAGCGGCGTCGGCGTGGCTGAAGAGATCGACCGCGCGGCCGAGCGCCAGCGGCGCCACCGCCTGGAACAAAGCGCCGAGCGCCGTGAGCGCAGTTGTCGCGACAGTGAGGCCGAGAAGCCGCGGCCCTACCGCCTCCAGAATGAATTTCGGAACGCTTTTCATCATTTGCGAGCCTTTCGCCGCTTCGGCTCCGCGCAAAAAATAAAAGAACCAGCCGCTTTCGATCGAATCGAAAGGGCCGCATCCGGTAATAGAGAAGCCCGAGCCGCGCAAGCCTGTGGCGCGGACGACGTTCGAATTCTTCACCCGCCCCTACGCGCTCATGCGAATTCCACGAGTCTGACGCTTTTCGGGCTAATATGCGGGAACGAATCTCACCCCGACGAATCTCACCCCGAGAGGACGATCGATGATTTTTCTTCGGCGCCAATTCCTTGCGGCTCTCGCCATGCTCGCGCTCGCCGCCCCGGCGGCGCAGGCGGAGGCCCTGCTCGCGCCCCAGCAGGAGCGCGCCCTGCCGCAGTCGCGCGCCGATGTGATCTTGTCCTTCGCGCCCATCGTGAAACGGGCGACGCCCGCCGTCGTCAATGTCTTCGCGACGCGCGTCGAGCAGCGGCCCGCCAATCCTTTCTTCGACGATCCGATCTTCCGCCGCTTCTTCGGCGAGGGCGGCGGCGGCCAGCGCGGGCCGACGGCGCAATCGCTCGGCTCCGGCGTCATCGTCGACGCCTCCGGCCTCGTCGTCACCAATAATCACGTGATAGAGGGCATGACCGACGTGAAGGTCTCGCTCTCCGACAAGCGCGAGATACCGGCAAAAATCCTGCTGCGCGATCCGCGCACCGATCTCGCCGTGCTGAAGCTGACCGAGGCCGCGACCTATCCGATGATGGAGCTCGGCGATTCGGACGCGCTCGAGGTCGGCGACCTCGTCCTCGCCATCGGCAATCCTTTCGGCGTCGGGCAGACGGTGACGCAGGGCATCGTCTCGGCGCTGGCGCGCACGCAGGTCGGCATTTCCGACTATGGCTTCTTCATCCAGACCGACGCCTCCATCAATCCCGGCAATTCCGGCGGCCCTCTCGTCGATATGAGCGGACGCGTCATCGGCATAAATTCGGCGATCTTCTCCAAATCGGGCGGCTCCGTCGGCATCGGCTTCGCCATCCCCGTCAATATGGTCAAGATCGTCGTGGCGGCGGCCAAGGGCGGCGGCAAGCAGGTCAAGCGCCCGTGGCTGGGCGCGACGCTGCAAAATCTCTCCAAGGAGATTTCCGACAGCCTCGGCCTCGAGCGCCCCGCCGGCGCGCTGATCGCCGATCTCTACCCCAAGGGCCCGGCGCTGGAGGCCGGCTTGAAGCGCGGCGACGTCATCGTCGCCGTCGACGGACAATCGGCGGACGATCCGGAGGCGGTCGGCTATCGCCTCGCCACCAAGCCGCTCGGCGGACAGGCGACGCTCGGCGTGCTGCGCGCCGGCAAGACCATCGCCGTGCCTCTGAGGCTCTCCGCCGCCCCGGAAGTCCCCGCGCGCGACGCGGTGAAGGTGAAAGGCCCTTCGCCCTTCGCCGGCGCGACGGTCGTCAATATCTCGCCCGCCGTGCTCGAGGAATTCTCCGTGCAGGGCGCGGCCAATGGCGTCGTGGTGGCGGAGATCGATCCGCAATCGGTCGCCGCGCAGCTCAATCTGCAAAAGGGCGACGTGATTCTCGTCGTCAATGACGAGAAGATCGGAACGACGCGCGACCTCGAGCGAGCGACGATCAACCGCCATTATTATTGGAAGATCACGCTCGCCCGCGAGGGGCAGGTGATCACGACGGTGGTCGGGGGGTAATGGACCGTATCGAATATCGCCTCGGGCTCTGCGACATATCGGGCGAGCATCGCCCAATAGCGATACTGCGCGCGGCGAGCCCGTTTCCATCGGTCGCGGTCGGCGAGCGTTTCGACGACGAAGGCTGGCCGCGCCTCGATCCGAACGATCCGCCCGGCTCCGCAACGGCGCCGAAGCGTTACACAATTCGTTCCGTCAAGCATGTCGTCACTCGGGGTGACGGCGTAATCATCGCTCGCTATTGTCTCAATCTCGCGCCTTTCGACGGCGATCGATCGCCGGTGTGGGGCGCGAACAATCCGATCCGCTCGCAAGCGGATCGCTGACTGTCGCCCTCGTCTTTGCGTCTATTTCGTCCAAGGTCCTTTCATGTTCTCCATCCGAGACGATGGATTGCTGCGCGGCGGAATTTTTCGTCGGATGATCGCCTTCACGATCGACATGACGCTCGTCGCCTTCCTGCTGCAGCTCGCCGGCGTCGCCGGCTTTTGGCTGACCGACGGCCATATTCGGGCGTCCTCCGGTTTCGGCTCGACGCTATGCCAGTCGCGCGCCGCGCCGCCCCTCGGCTTGGCGATCCCGCAGAGCTTTCGAGTCGATTTCGTGACCGAATGCGCCGCGAGCCTCTTCGGCGCGCCCTATTCGCGATCCGCCAAGATCGGCCGCCGGACGCGCATCGACGCTGTCATGCGGGAAGAAGCGGTCACCATCCCCCTCGACGCCAGCGGACGCGCGGGCGCCATTCTCGATCTGTCGCTCTTCATCCTGCCGCTCTTCGCGGCCATGCGCATTTTTTTCGAGCGCGACGGCGGCCGCACATTGGGGCGACGCCTCACCGGGCTGCGCCTCATCGCCAAGGATGTGGCGATCCTCGACCGGCGTCGCCTCGTCATTCGCTATGCGGCTATGTTCGCTCCCCTCGCGCCCGGCGTCGCTTTCGACGCCTGGATCGCCACGCTGCCGCCCTTCGGCCTTATGGGAGCGGCTCGATCTCTCGCAGTTTTTCGAGGCCTATGCGACGGTCGCGGCGCCCGTCGCGCTCGCCTTTCTCTGGGCCGCGATCGACATGGCGCGCGGAGCCGACGCCTATTACGACCGTCTCATCGGCGGCGCCGTCGTGCGCGACTGACAGGATTTTCTCCCCTGTGCGCCTACGCACAAACACGCAGCCGCCGCTCCCTTAGAAACAGCATCGTTCGACGGGCATGAAGCCCGCGACGCTGGGGGAGTAGAGACAATGACCTTCGCCGTTTCGGAACTCGCTTCGCGCCCTGTGCAGACCGCCGCCGCCATGCGGATGGCCTTCGTCATTCTCGGCGCCACTGTCGCGCTCGCCGGCGCCAAGGCTTTCACGGCGCGGAGCGTCGCCGCCCCCATTCTCCCGAGCGCGCCCGTCGCGCCGATCGCCGAATCCGTCGCTCTCGCCGACGCCGAGGCGACGCAGGACGTCTGTCGCCGCGTCGTGGTCGAGATCGACGAAGGCTATGGCGTGCGCGGCCATGTCACGCGCTGGATCTGCCGCAAGGCGTTTTGATCGGCGCTCTGTGTCCTCGCGCACAAACGCCGGGCCTCGGCCGTCGTAAAACCCCCTCATGCGCTGGGCGAGCCGCCCGGACACGCGCCTTCCGAGGATGAGACAAATGACCTTCGCCGTCACCGAATTCGCGTCGCGCCCCGTCGAGACCGCTTCCGCCGTGAAGATCGCCTTCGTCATTCTCGGCGCGACCGTCGCCCTCGCCGGGACCAAGGCGCTGCTGTCGCGCAATGCTGCACCGATCGCCGAGCCGGCCGTCTTCGCCGAGCACGCGGAAGACCGCTGCCGTTACGTCTCGGTCGAATCCCACGGCGGGCTCGCCGAGGGCAAGGCGCTGCGCGTCGTCTGCCGCAAGACGCGTTGAGCTTTCGCTGTCATAGCCGCACGAAACGATAGCCGACTCCGGGCTCGGTCACGAGGATTTTCGGCGCCGCGGCGTCTTCTTCGATCTTGGCGCGCAATTGGCCGATGAAGACACGCAAATATTGCGTGTCTTCGCCATGGGCGGGGCCCCATACCGCCGTCAATATCTGCCGATGGGTGAGCAAGCGGTCGGCATGGCGCGAGAGCGTCGCCAACAGCTCATATTCCTTGGGCGTCAGCTTCACGACGACGCCGTTGCGGGTCACGAGGCGTCGGCCGAGATCGATGCGCAGCCCGCCGCTTTCTATCTCGCTCGCCTCGGCCGCGGTTTTCCCGCCATGACGCAACGCGGCCCTCAAACGCGCCAGCAATTCGCCGATCGAAAAGGGCTTTTCCACATAATCGTCGGCGCCGGCGTCCAGCGCCGCGATCTTCTCCGCCTCGCGCTCGCGCGCCGAGAGAATGATGATCGGAACCTGTGAAAAGGCGCGCGCCCGGCGCAGAACCTCCTTGCCGTCCATATCCGGCAGGCCGAGATCGAGCAGAACCGCGTCCGGGGCATGGGCGGCGATCGCCTTCAGCGCCTCACGTCCGGTCGCGGCCTCCAGCGTCTCATAGCCGCTGGCGGCGAGCGCGGGCCGCAGCACGCGCAACATTTGCGGTTCGTCGTCGACGATCAATATGCGCGGGCCGCTCATGCCGTTTCGCCGCTCTGTCTTTCTCTGCCGCAGTCGCATAATCCGCTCCGCAGCGCCATACAACGGCGCCGATTCGCGCCGAATTGATCCGGCCGCCGCCACCGCCGAACGATCGAACGATTCCGTTCGATCGGAAAGCGCACTAGAAACGAGCCGATGACGCAAGCTCAATCCGAAGACTTCGCCCGCCTCTATCTGGCGACGCCCCGCCTCGCCGAGGTCGAGGCCTTTTTGCCGCGCCTCGCCGCGGCGCTCGCGGCCGCCGAGGTCGCGAGCCTGCTGCTGCGCCTCGACAATCTGCAAGGGCCGGCTGCGGAGCGCGCCGTGGGCGCCGTCGCCGCGATTGCGCAGCCCGCAGGCGTCGCTCTGCTGATCGAGGGCGATCCGGAGCTCGTCTCGCGCTGCGGCGCGGACGGGCTGCATCTTCCCTATGACGAGAAGCGCCTCGCCGCGGCGTCGAAGCGCCTCTCGCCGGATTATATCGTCGGGGTGGGCGGTCTTTCGACCCGCGACGAGGCGATGCGGGCCGGCGAGGCGGGCGCGGATTATCTCCTCTTCGGCGATGTCGGCGAGAATGGCGCGCCGCCGCCGCTCGAATGGACCGCCGAGCGCGTCGCCTGGTGGGCGGAGATTTTCAACACGCCCTGCGTCGCCTTTGCGCGCAGCCTCGCGGAGGTCGGCCCGCTCTCCGCCGCCGGCGCGGAATTCGTTTTGCTGGCCGAGGCCGTGTGGGACGATCCCCGCGGCCCCGCCGAGGCCGTTCGCGACGCCGCGCGGCTCGCCCGCGAGGCGGGGCGATGAGAGCGCGCCTCGCCCTCGCTCTCGCCCTGCTGGCGAGCCCCGCCCCGGCCGCCGAGTCGACGCCGCCCGCCGCCGATCTCGCCTTCGGGGCCTATCAGCGCGGTGACTTCGTCGCCGCCAGAGGCGAGGCGGAGAAGCGCCTCGCCGCAAATCCCAAGGACGCCGCCGCTCTGACCTTGATCGGCCGGCTCTATCTCGATGGGCAAGGCGTGGCGCGCGACCGGGCGCAGGCGATGCAATGGTTTCGCCGCGCCGCCGACGCCGGCGGCAGGGACGCGGCCTATTTCTTCGGCGCGGCGGCGCTCACCGGCCGCGACATCGCCAAGGACCACGCGCTCGCCCGCGCCTATCTCGAGAAAGCGCAGGACCATCCTGCGGCGCTCGAGCTGCTCGGCGAGGCCTCGCTCGAGAACGACGGCAAGGAGCCCAATTTTGCGCGCGCCATCGGCTATTTCCGGCGCGCGGCGCAGCTCGACAATTCCGACGCCGCCTATGCGCTGGCGCTGCTCTATAAGACCGGCCGCGGGGTCGCCGCCGATCCCGCCGAGGCGGCCAATTGGCTGCGCAAGGCCTCCGAGGCCGGCCATACCGCCGCCATGGTGGAATTCGCGATCATGGAGTTCAACGGCGTCGGCGTCGCGCGCGACCGCGCCGACGCGGTGAAGCTGCTGCGGCGGGCGGCCACGGCCGGCAATATCGTCGCGCAAAATCGGCTGGCGCGCTTGCTGGCGGAAGGACTCGGAGTCGAGAAAAATCATTCCGAGGCCATGCTGTGGAACAGCCGCGCCAAGGCGGCCGGCCTCGTCGACGACAAGCTCGACGCGCTGCTGGCGGCGACCACGGCGGCCGCGCAAAAGCCCGCGCCCGCCGCGCCGGCCGCCGCGAAATAGCCCGCCATGGCGAGCCTTGCGGCGCATTTGTCGCGCGCGGTCCTGCGGCGCTCGCTGCGTCCGCGCCTTTGCGGCGATGCGGGAGACGAAGCGGCCGTCCGGGCGCTGAATCTGCGCTGGCCCTGGCCTCCGGCCGGCGCCGCGGAGACCGATCCGCAAACGCCCGGCGAGTGGATCAGAGCAGACTCTGCCGAGGCGGCGACGCTGCTCTATCTGCACGGCGGCGCCTTCATGGCCGGCTCGCCGCGTCTCTACCGCTCGACCGCGCGTTTTTTCGCGCGGGCCGGTTTCGACGTCTTCACCCCCGCCTATCGGCTGGCGCCCGCGCATCGTTTTCCGGCCGCGCTCGACGATGTGACCGCCGCCTATGAGCGCCTCCCGGCGCTGGGGCCGCTCATGCTCGCCGGAGATTCCGCCGGCGGCGGATTGGCGCTGGCGCTGATGCTGCGGCTGCGCGCGCGCGGCCTGCCGTTGCCGCGCGCAGCGGCGCTGTTCTCGCCCTGGACCGATCTATCCGCGAGCGGCGCCTCGACGCGCGACAATGAGGGGAAAGACCCGATCTTCACGCGGCGCGCGCTGCGGCTGGCCGCGCGGCAATATCTCGGCGAGGCGAGCGCGCGCGAGCTCGAAGCCTCGCCGCTGTTCGGCGATCTCACCGGCCTGCCGCCGCTCCTATTGCATGTGGGCGCGGACGAGCTGCTGCTGGACGATTCGCGCCGTCTCGCCGAGCGCGCCGCAGCGGCGGGAACAAAGGTGGAGCTGACGATTTTCGCGTCTGTGCCGCATGGCTGGCAATTGGGCGTCGCCTTCATGCCGGAGGCGCGCGCCTCGCTGCGCGAAGCGGCCGCGTTTCTCGCGCGCTACGCCGGAGACTGAGCCGCTCGCCCGGCGCTCTCCCCGCGCGAGCGGGAGGAGCGCCGGGCGGGCGGCTCGATATTCTATCGTATTCCGCCTTACTCGCGGCCGACGCTCAGATAGGTGAAGCCGCGTTTGCGAATGTCGGCCGCGCGGTAGATGTTGCGCAGATCGACGATCACCGGCGTCTTCAGCAGCGTCTTGACGCGATCGAGATCGAGCGCGCGGAACGCGTCCCATTCGGTGACGATGACCAGCGCATCGGCGCCTTCCGCCGTCTGATAAGGGTCGTCGCAGAAGGTCACTTCCGGCATCAGCGGCTTCGCCTGACCCATGCTCTCGGGGTCATAGGCGTGGACCTTGGCGCCGTCGCCGGCGAGCGAGGCCACGATGGCGAGCGAAGGCGCGTCGCGCATGTCGTCGGTATTGGGCTTGAAGGCGAGGCCGAGCAGGCCGATCTTCTTGCCGCGCACCGAGCCGCCGAGCGCCGAGATCACTTTGCGCGCCATGGCGCGCTTGCGGGAATCATTGACCGCGACGACGGTCTCGACGATGCGCAGCGGCGCGGAATAGTCCTGGCCGGTCTTCAGCAGGGCGAGCGTGTCCTTGGGGAAGCAAGAGCCGCCATAGCCCGGCCCGGCGTGCAGGAATTTCGAGCCGATGCGATTGTCGAGGCCGATGCCGCGCGCGACATCCTGCACATCCGCGCCCACTTTCTCGCAGAGGTCGGCGACCTCGTTGATGAAGGTGATCTTGGTGGCGAGAAAGGCGTTGGCCGCATATTTGGTGAGCTCGGAAGTGCGGCGGCCGACGAAGACCAGCGGCGGCTGGTTGAGGCTCAGCGGACGGTAGATTTCCGCCATCACCTCGCGGGCGCGGTCGTCCTCGACGCCGATGACGACGCGGTCCGGGCGCTTGAAATCCTCGATCGCCGCGCCTTCGCGCAAAAATTCCGGATTGGAGACGACCGCGAAATCGGCCTTGGGATTGACCTCGCGGATGAGGCGCTCGACCTCGTCGCCCGTGCCCACGGGAACCGTAGATTTGTTGACGATGACGGTGAATTTGTCGAGCGCGCGGCCGACCGTCTCGGCGGCGGCGTAGACATAGGAGAGATCGGCATGGCCGTCGCCGCGGCGCGAGGGCGTGCCGACGGCGATGAACACAGCGTCCGCGCCGCGCACGGCGGGGGTGAGATCGGTGGTGAAGAACAGGCGGTTCTGCTTCACATTATTGGCGACGAGCTCGTCGAGGCCGGGCTCGTAGATCGGAATTTCGCCGCGCAGCAGCCGCTCGATCTTGGAGGCGTCGCTGTCGACGCAGGTCACGACATGGCCGAAATCGGCGAAGCAGGCGCCGGATACGAGGCCGACATAGCCCGATCCGATCATGGTGATGTTCATCGTATGTGGTCTCTCATTCGGTCCAATGGAGTGTCATTGCAGCGAAACTATTTCGTCGCCATGACAAAATGGCAGTTCGGGCCGCGCGCCGGCGGGCCGGCCCTAACCTCCGACCCCGAAAGCCGCCAAAGCGGCCATATTGACGATATCGGCGTCGGTCGCGCCCAATTGAACGATTTGGATCGGCTTGTCGAGCCCGACGATCAAGGGACCGAGCACGGTCGCCCCGCCCAGCTCCTGGAGCATTTTGGTCGAAATGGAGGCCGAATGAAAGGCCGGCATGACCAGCACATTGGCGGTGTCGCTGAGACGCGAGAACGGATAGGCCGCCATTGCGTGGCGATTGAGCGCCACATCGGCCGCCATTTCGCCCTCATATTCGAAATCGACGCGTCGAGCGTCGAGCGCGCGCACCGCATCATGGACGCGGGCGGTGCGCTCGCCCGGCGGATAGCCGAAAGTGGAGAAGGCCAGCATGGCGACGCGCGGCTCGAGGCCGATGCGCCGCGCCACCCCGGCCGCCTCTATCGCTATATCGGCGAGGTCGGCGGCCTCGGGCATTTCGGTGATCGCCGTGTCGGCGACGACGACGATGCGCCCATGCGCCAGCACCAGCGAGACGCCGATGAGCCTGTGTCCCGGCTTCTGATCCACGACATGGCGCACATCTTCGAGCGCATTGGAGAAATTGCGGGTGACGCCGGTCACCATCGCGTCGGCGTCGCCCTGCGCCACCATGGCCGCGGCGAAATGATTGCGGTCGGTGTTGATGAGGCGTTGGCAATCGCGGAACAAATAGCCCTTGCGCTGCAGCCGCTCGAACAGAAATTGCGCATAGACGCCATTGCGCGAGGAGAGCTTGGCGTTGTGCACCTCGATCTGATCGCCGAGCTCCAATCCGGCGCTCTTGGCCATCTGCGCCACGCGCTCCTCGCGGCCGACGAGAATGGCGCGGCCCAATCCTTGCGCGACGAAGGAGAGCGCGGCGCGAATGACCTGCTCCTCCTCGCCCTCGGCGAAGACGACGCGTTTGGGATCGCGCCGCACGCGGTCATAGATCGTGTGCATCAGCCCGGCGATCGGATCGCGCCGCGCGGACAGCTCGGCGCGATAGACGTTCATATCGACGATCGGATGGCGCGCGACGCCCGAATCCATCGCGGCGCGCGCCACCGCCGGCGGCACGATGGCGATGAGGCGCGGATCGAAAGGCGCGGGAATGATATAGTCGCGGCCGAAGCGCGGGCGCGCGCCCTGATAGGCGTTGGCGACCTCGTCCGGCACATCCTCACGCGCGAGCTCGGCGAGGGCTTTCGCCGCGGCGATCTTCATTTCCATATTGATCGTCTTGGCGCGCACATCGAGCGCGCCGCGGAAAATATACGGGAAACCCAGAACATTGTTGATCTGATTGGGATAGTCGGAGCGTCCCGTGGCGACGATGGCGTCCGGCCGCGCGGCGAGCGCCTCCTCCGGCGTGATCTCGGGATCGGGATTGGCCATTGCGAAGACGATCGGGTCCGGCGCCATGGTCTTCAACATGTCGGGCGTCAGCGCGCCTTTCACCGAGAGGCCGAAGAAAATATCGGCGCCGTCCAGCGCCTCGGCGAGCGTGCGCGCGCTCGTCTCGACGGCATGGGCGCTCTTCCATTGATTCATGCCCTCGACGCGGCCGCGATAGACGACGCCTTTCGTGTCGCAGAGAATGACATTCTGCGGCGCGAAACCCATGGCCTTGGCGAGATCGAGACAGGCGATGCCGGCGGCGCCCGCGCCATTGCAGACGAGGCGCGTGTTCTTTATGTCGCGGCCGGTGAGATGCAGCGCATTCAAGAGGCCGGCGCTGGAGATGATCGCCGTGCCGTGCTGATCGTCGTGAAAGACCGGAATGTCCATCAATTCGCGCAGGCGCTCCTCGATGACGAAGCACTCGGGCGCTTTGATATCCTCGAGATTTATGCCGCCGAAGGAAGGGCCGAGATAGCGCACGGCGGCGATGAAGGCCTCTACCTCCTGCGTGTCTATCTCGAGATCGATGGAGTCGATATCGGCGAAGCGCTTGAACAAGGTCGCCTTGCCTTCCATCACGGGCTTGGCCGCGAGCGCGCCGAGATTGCCGAGGCCGAGGATCGCCGTGCCATTGGTGATGACGGCGACGAGATTGCCCTTGGCCGTATAGTCGAAAGCGAGGGACGGGCTTTCCGCTATGGCCAGCACGGGCGCGGCGACGCCGGGCGAATAGGCGAGCGAGAGATCGCGCTGCGTGGCCATCGGCTTGGTGGGCACGACGGCGATTTTGCCGGGCCGCCCGCGCGAGTGATAGAGCAGCGCCTCCTTGTCGGTGAAGACCGGACGTTCGCGTTTCGGCGGCTTTTCGGCCATTTTTCACCCTCTCGTTCCGAATCATCGGATTGCCGGCGGCAGTTAGCAAGAGGTTTGCGACGACAATATGCCGAAGGTCGCGGCGGCGCGCCGCTTCCGCCCGTCGCGCGCGCGACGGGCGTCGTCTTTCGGCCGACAAAAATCCGCCGCAGGCGCGGGAGACCGCCGGAAGCTACATCCGCCGCAGCACTTCCGTCTCGAAGCTCTCGCGGATCGCCTCTTCCTTCAGCTTGCGTCCGATGAAGACGAGGCGGGCGCTGCGCTTTTCGTCCGGGCGCCAGTCGCGCTGCAGATCGCCGTCCAAAATCATATGCACGCCCTGGAAGACGAAGCGCTTCGGCTCGCCGGTGAAGGCGACGATGCCCTTGCAGCGCAGAATATCCGCGCCTTCGCGCTGCACGAATTCATTGAGCCAGGGCACGAAGACATTGGGATCGAGCTCGCCTTCGTGGAGGATGGAGACCGAGCCCATCTCCTCATCGTGATAATGCTTCAGCCCATGGCCATGATCATCGTGATGCGCGGGCTCGTGATGCTCGTGCTCGTGATGATGATCGTGGCTGCAATCCGGCCCGCACTCGTGATCGTGCTCATGCGCATGATGATCATGTTCATGATCATGGTGGTCATGATCCTCCGCCTCGAGGAACTGCGGCTCGATCTCCAATATGCGATCGAGATCGAAAGCATTGCGCTCCAGCACCGCCGCGATCGGCACATCGGCCTTCACCGCATGATGCAGCGTCGCATAAGGATTGATGGCGCGAATGCGGCCCTCGACCTCGGCGAGTTCCTCGCGCGTGACGAGATCGGTCTTGTTCAGCACGATGACGTCGGCGAAAGCGATCTGATTCTTCGCCTCCGGCGCATCGGCGAGGCGCTGCGCCAGAAATTTGGCGTCGGCGAGCGTCACCACGGCGTCGAGCCGCGCCGCCTCCTTCACATCGGCGTCGACGAAGAATGTCTGCGCCACCGGCGCCGGATCGGCGACGCCGGTCGTCTCGACGATGATGGCGTCGAATTTGCCGCGGCGCTTCAGCAGACCTTCGATGATGCGGATGAGATCGCCGCGCACGGTGCAGCAGATACAGCCATTGTTCATCTCGAAGATTTCCTCGTCCGCGCCGACGACGAGGTCATTGTCTATGCCGATCTCGCCGAACTCATTGACGATGACGGCGTAGCGCCGTCCGTGCTGCTCGGTGAGGATGCGGTTCAGCAGAGTCGTCTTGCCGGCGCCGAGATAGCCGGTGAGGACGGTGACGGGAATCTTGTCGGTCAAGGGGCTGCTCCTATTGCGCGCCTTTGCGGAGCTGATCGCGCATTTTCATGAGCTCCTGCATGTTCATCTGTCCGCCCGGGCCGCCGAGCGCCTTCAGCGCCGGCGCGTCCACATCGCCGGGCTTCTGCCCCGGCTTGCAGGGACCGAGCCATTTCGCCTCCATCACAATGTCGGAGGGGGCGCGCGAGGACAACGGCGGGTCGAAAGTCATATGCAGCTCGGCGCGATAGGCGGACTGGAAGCTGCCGGTGAAAGTCCCCTCCGTCGTCGCCACGCGGTCGCCGATCTTGCAGACCGAGTTCATGCGATATTTGTCGCCCTCTCGCCGAAAGCTCATCTTCTCACATTGCTGCTCCTGCCCGCCGAAGCGCTGGCGCAAGAGGTCGTCGGTCTTCTCGTCGACACAGGTCTCCATCGGTCCGACGAGGCGCGAGGCGGCGCCCTGCGTATGCTCGATCCGCCACAGCCCCGCCTTGCGGCGCGGAATCTCGTCCGCCGCAGCGGCTACGACGGACAAGGCCAAGATGGCGCCGGCTACGCCGAGAGGAAAGGGACAATGCATGAGAACAAGGCTCCGCGACGCGCGGCAATCTCGCGCCCTTCGCGCAGTATAGACGAAAATCCGGCCGAAAGTCGTCGGCGACGTCAGGGCCTCAGCGCCTGGGTCAATTGCGTCACATTGAAGCGCATCAGCCGAAGATAGTTCGGCGCCGGGCCGTCCGGCGCGGAGAGCGCGTCCGAATAGAGCGTGCCGCCGACCTTGGCTCCCGTTTCCGCGGCGATGCGCTTGGCGAAGCGCGGATCGACGACATTCTCGAGGAACACAGCCGCGACCTTATGCGCCTTCACCGCATCGACGATGCGGGCGATGTCGCGCGCGCTCGCCTCGGCGTCGGTGGAGACGCCCTGCGGGGCGATGAATTCCACGCCATAGCGCGCGGCGAAATAGCCGAAAGCGTCATGGGTGGAGACGACGCGGCGGCGCGCCCGCGGAATGGCGTCGATCGCCGCGACGATCTCGGCGTCGAGCGCGCCGAGCGCATGGAGATATTGCGCCGCATTGATCCGATAGCGCTCGGCGCCGTCGGGATCGGCCTCTATGAGCGCGTCTCTTATGTTGGCGGCATAGATTTTCACATTGGCGACATCCTGCCAGGCGTGCGGATCGACCCCCTCGCCATCCTTGCGCGGCGTGACGGCCCGGCTCACGGTGACGATGCGCGCCTTTGTCTTGGAGGCGGAGACGAGGCGGTCGATCCAGCCTTCGAAGCCGAGGCCGTTGACGAAGACGAGCTTCGCCGCGGCGAGGCGGCGCCCGTCCTGCGGGCTCGGCTGATAGACATGGGCGTCGCCGTCCGGCCCGACAATGGTCGCGACGTCGACGCGATCGCCGCCGACGATGCGGACGAGATCGCCGAGAATGGAAAAGCTGGCGACGACGGGAAGCCGGGGCGGCGGCGGCGGCGCGGGCTGGGCGCGCAGCGGCGAGGCGAGGAGCGCGAATGTCGCCAGCACGGCGCGACGCGTCACGAGGCTCAGGGGGCCGGGAAATTTCGAGGACGTCTCGCGCAACGATTCCATGTCATCCCTCCAAATGTCGCTTCGGCCTCCGCAAGCGAATCACGCCGCCTGTCTTTCCGAAAATCAAAGAGAGGAAATAAGCGCCGCCCGCCATGAGGATGATCACCGGCCCCGCGGCGAGGCCGGAATGGAAGGACAGGACGAGGCCGAAATAGGAAGAGGCGGCGCCGATCGCCGCCGCCAGCGGCAGCGCCCCGGTGAGACCGCGGGTCCACAGCCGCGCCGAGGCGGCCGGCAGCATGATGATTCCGACCGCCATCAGCGTGCCGAGCGCGTGGAATCCGGCCACCAGATTGAGCACCACCAGCGCCAGAAAGGCGAAGGGAATCCATTCCCCCAAAGGGGTGACGCGGCGCGCGAACAAAGGATCGAAAGTGTCCAGCGCCAGCGCCCGATAGGCGAGCGCGAGCGCCGCGAGCGTGACGCTCGCAATGGCGGCGAGGAAGATCAGAGTGGCGTCGTCGAGCGCCAGCACCGAGCCGAACAGCACATGCAGGAGATCGACATTCGAGCCCTTGAGCGAGACGAGGGCGACGCCGAGCGCCAGCGAGACGAGATAGAAAGCCGCGAGCGAAGCGTCCTCGCGCAGGGCCGTCCAGCGCGCCGCCGCGCTCGAGGCGACGGCGACGGCGAGGCCGGCGAGCAGGCCGCCGAAGGTCATGGCCGGCAGCGACAGGCCGCAGGCGAGATAGCCGAGCGCCGCGCCCGGCAATATGGCGTGCGAGAGCGCGTCGCCGGCGAGCGACATGCGCCGCAGAATGAGAAACACGCCGAGCGGACAGCCGGAGATGGAGAGCGCCACCGCGCCGATGAGGGCGCGGCGCATGAACTCATAATCGAAGAAAGGCGCGATGAAGAGATCATGCAGCATCGGGAGTCTCGTCGCGCCGGCATTCCTCCGCATCGCGGTCGAAAGCCTCGACCATGCGATTCGCCTCGGCGAGGCGGGCCTCGGACAAAGCCTCGCGCGTCGCGCCCCAGAATATGGGCTCGCGCGCCAGCAGCAGCGCCTGCGGAAAGACCCGGCGGGCGAGATCGAGCTCGTGCAGAACCGCGATCACGGTGCGGCGCTCCTCGCGCCAGCGGGCGATGATTCGCACCAGATCGTCGATGGTGGCGGCGTCGATGGCGCCGAAAGGCTCATCGAGCAGAATGACCGGGCGATCCTCGACCAGAAGCCGCGCGAACAGCGCGCGCTGCATCTGGCCGCCGGAGAGCGTGCCGATCTGCCTGTCCTCGAAGCCGTCGAGACCGACGGCGGCGATCGCCGCGGCGACGCGCGCGCGCTCCTGCGGCCCGATGCGGCCGAAGAGGCCGATGCGGCGCATCGCGCCCATGCAGATGAAATCCAGCACATCGATCGGAAAGGCCTGATCGATCTCGGCCGCCTGCGGCAGATAGGCGATATCGCGCGGCGCGAGCCCGTCGAAGGCGATGCGCCCGCCGAGCGGTGCGAGCAGACCGGCGAGGCCTTTCAGCAGGGTGGATTTGCCGGCGCCATTGGGCCCGCAGACGGCGAGCGCCGCGCCGGCCTCGACGACGCCGGAAAGATGATGCACCGCCGGGCGGCGCTCATAGCCGAGCGTCACATTCTCCAGCCGGATCGCTCCAGCGCTCATGAATCGCGCCTTCAGTTCAGCGCCCAATAGACGCCGGCCCACAGCAACGCCGATACGGCGGCGGCGGCGAGGAGCCGCTCGCCCGCCGAGAGGCGCAGGAACGAGACGCGGTCGTCGGGGCGCGCGGCCTGCGCGTGAGCGGCGGGCGCATGCTTATGGAAAAGCGCCGATTGCGGACGGTTCATTTCCGAATGTTATATTATTACACCCGACGCCGGCAAGCTCGGAATGCCGTCAACTCGCGCGCCCGGGCACCAGAATGACGCGGAAGTCGTTCACATTGGTGCGGGTCGGGCCGGTGACGAGCAGATCGCCGAGCTTCTCGAAGGCGGTATAGGCGTCATTATTGGCGAACAGCGCCTTGAGATCGACGCCCTGCGCCGCCGCCCGCGCGAAGCTGTCGGCGGTCATGATCGCCCCGGCATTGTCCTCGCTGCCGTCGATCCCGTCCGTGTCGCAGGCGATGGCGGAAATGCCGCCGAACCCCTCGAGCGCCAGCGTCAGCGCCAGCAGGAACTCCGCGTCGCGGCCGCCCTTGCCATTGCCGCGCACGGTGACGGTGGTCTCGCCCCCGGAGATGATGGCGACGGGCGGCGCGATCGGCTGCGCATGGCGGGCGATCTGCCGGGCGATGCCGGCGTGCACCAGCGCGACGTCGCGCGACTCGCCCTCGAGATCGCCGAGGATGAGCGGCGTGAAGCCGGCCTTGCTCGCGACGGCGGCGGCGGCGTCCAGCGAGCCTTGCGGCGTCGCGATGAGAATATTCTCGACGCGATCGAAAATCTTGTCGCCGGGCTTGGGCGTCTCGCAGGCGTCGGTCGACAGATAGGCGAGCACGGCGGCCGGCGCATCGATCTTATATTTGGCGATGACGGCGAGCGCGTCCTGGCGCGTCGTCGGGTCCGGCACTGTGGGGCCGGAGGCGATGACGGAGAGATCGTCATTCGGCACGTCGGAGATCATCAGCGCGACGACCTTGGCCGGCGCGGCGGCGCGGGCGAGACGTCCGCCCTTGATCGCCGAGAGATGCTTGCGCACGCAATTCATCTCGGAAATGGTCGCGCCGCTCTTCAGCAGCGCCTTGTTGACGGCCTGCTTCTCCTCGAGGCTGACGCCATCGGCCGGCAGCGCCATCAGCGCCGAGCCGCCGCCGGAGATGAGCGCGAGAACGAGATCATCCTCGGTGAGGCCCTGAACTTTTTGCAGGATACGGCCCGCGGCGGCGCGGCCGGCGGCGTCCGGCACCGGATGCGAGGCTTCGATCACCTCGATCTTGGAGGTGGGAGCGCCATGCTCGTAACGGGTGACGACGAGGCCCTCGATCGGATGCGGCCAATGCGCTTCGACCGCCGCGGCCATGGAGGCCGCCGCCTTGCCCGCGCCGACGACGATGGTGCGGCCTTTGGGCGGCGCGATCTTCTCGAGGAAGGGCGGCAGGCAGACGGACGGATGCGCCGCGCCGACAGCAGCGTCGAACATGGCGCGGAGAAGCGTGCGGTAGTCGTCAGACATAGTCTAATCCCTAAATCTCGACGTTCTCCCTTCTCCCGCACGGCGGGAGAAGGTGGCCCCGCGGAGCGGGGTCGGATGAGGGCTCTCGCCGATCCGAAATGTTCTTAGCCGCCTCGCGAAGAGTTTCCAACGGAATCCGGTTCTCTTCGCCGGCCCTCATCCGACCCTCGCTAACGCGAGGGCCACCTTCTCCCGCCCTGCGGGAGAAGGAAAAGGCACGCTACGATCTTCGTGTTCTCCCTTCTCCCACTTGTGGGAGAAGGTGGCCCGACGAAGTCGGGTCGGATGAGGGTCCGCGACGATTTGCGATCGCTTCCCGAATCCGCCCCAGCGGAATATTGCCGCCGCCGATGACGAGATCATTGTCGAGGCGGAGAACATGGTAGCCATTGTCACGCAGCCATTGGTCGCGAATGGCGTCATGGCGGCGTTGGTCTTCTTGTTCATGCGGCCGGCCGTCCAGCTCGACGATCAGCCTATGTTCGATGCAGAGAAAATCGGCGACATAACTCCCTATCGGGACTTGCCGCCGAAATTTCAATCCATCGAGCGCCGAGCCGCGCAACGAACGCCAGAGGATTTCCTCCGCGTTCGTCATCTCGCGCCGCAAGCGTCGAGCGAATGCTGTCTTCGACTTCGAGACTCGTGCGGGCATGAAGAGCCCTCATCCGACCCGGCTTCGCCGGGCCACCTTCTCCCACGAGTGGGAGAAGGAGCGCGCCCGACGATTCTCGTAATATCCCCACCCTCGCCGTTCTCCCTTCTCCCGCAGGGCGGGAGAAGGCAGCCCCGCCAAGGGCGTCCTGTAGGACGCCCGTCGCAAGCGACGGGCTTTGGCGGGGTCGGATGAGGGCCGGGCCGATTGTCCCGCCTTACGCAGCGCCGATCTGGTCCGCCTTGTCGATCAGCGCCTGGGCCATGCGGATGCTGGCGATGTCGATCAGGCGGCCGTCGAGAGACACGGCGCCGCGGCCTTCCTTGGCGGCCTGCTCCATCGCCTCGAGAATGCGGCGGGCCTTCTTAACTTCCGCCTCGGAGGGGGTGAAGACCTGATTGGCCAGATCGATCTGCGAGGGATGAATCGCCCACTTGCCCTCGAAGCCGAGGACCGCGGCGCGCTTGGCGGCGGCGATATAGCCGTCCGGATCGCCGAAATCGCCGAAGGGACCGTCGATCGGACGCAGGCCATAGGCGCGCGCGGCGACGAGGAAGCGCGTCTGCGCGGCGTGCCACTGGTCGGCCCAGAAATACTGGCGATTGCCCTCGGCGTCCTTGTCCGAGAGAACGCCGTAATCCGGGTTCACGCCGCCGATGACGGTGGTGCGGGCGCGGGTCGAGGCCGCATAGTCGGCGACGCCGAAGGAGAGCGCCTCATTGCGCTTCGAAGCCTGAGCGATCGCCTCGACATTGGCCATGCCGAGCGCGGTCTCGATCAAGAGCTCGAAGCCGATGCGCTTGGTGCGCTTCTTGTAGCTCTCGATCTGCGTGACCAGCATGTCGATGGCGTAGACGTCCTGCGGAACGCCGACCTTCGGAATGAGGATCACGTCGAGACGCGGGCAGTTCTCGACGACATCGACCACGTCGCGATAGGCGTAATGCGTGTCGAGGCCGTTGATGCGCAGCGTCATCGTCTTATTGCCCCAATCGATCTCATTGAGGCCCTGAATGATGTTCTTGCGCGCCTGCTCCTTGTCGTCCGGCGCCACGGCGTCCTCGAGGTCGAGGAAGACCTGGTCGGACTTGGAGGCCGCGGCCTTCTCGAACATGCCGGGGGCGGAGCCCGGAACGGCCAGCTCGGAGCGATGGAGACGCGGCGTCGCCTGCTCGATCAAAGTGAAACTCATGATGACTCCCTTTCCCTGTGTAAGAGTTTATCCGGTGGCGCCGAGGCCGGCGGCGATGCAGCTGATCGACAGCAGCAGAGCCGACTTGTATTCCTCCTTCAGCGCTTCCTCTTCGGTGGTGCGGAACAGGCGCAGCAACTCCACCTGCTCGCGGTTGACTTCATTGATGGTGGCGAGGCGATGCGCGAGCCGCGCCTGATAGTCGGTGAAGCGCGCGCCGATCTCGCCGCCGCCGGTGATGCGCAGCACGCTCTCGCAAGTGAGGTGATATTCGGCCTCGATCGCCGAGAAGATCTTCTTGCGCACGGCTTCGTCGGCGACCAGCGAGGCGTATTGCCGCGCAATGCCGAGATCGACCATCGCCAGCGTTTTCTCCACCTCGTCGAGGATGAGGCGGAAGAGGCGTGAATCCTCGAACATGCGATGCAGCAGCTGCAGGCCGCGCTCGCCGCGCACCTCGATGAAGCTCGCGAGGCCGGAGCCGACGCCATACCAGCCGGTGATGGCGTGGCGATTCTGCGCCCAGGCGAAGACCCAAGGAATAGCGCGGAGATCCGCGAGGCTGCGCGCGCCGAAACGACGCGCCGGCCGCGAGCCGATATTGAGCAGCGAGATTTCCTCGAGCGGGCTCGCCGCCTGAAAATAAGCGACGAGATCGGGATCGGCGATGAATTTGCCATAGGCCGCGAGCGAGGCGCCGGAAAGCGCCTCCAGCGCATCGTCGAACTCCGCGCGCGGAACCAGCGCATCCTCGCGCTCGGACTTCAGCGCATGGGCGAAGACGCTGCTTGCCAGCAGCTCCAGCTGATAGGAGGCGGTGCCGCGATTGGCGTATTTGAAGGAGACGACCTCGCCCTGCTCCGTCACGCGGAAGCGGCCGCGAATGGAGCCCGCGGGCTGCGCGGCGATGGCGTGTCCGGTCGGCGCGCCGCCGCGGCTGACCGAGCCGCCGCGGCCGTGGAAGAAGGCGATGGCGACGCCCAGCTCCTCGCCGAGGCGCGTCAGCTTGGATTGCGCTTTCGCCAGCTCCCAATTGGACGACATGAAGCCGCCGTCCTTGTTGGAGTCGGAATAGCCGATCATCACCTCTTGCACATTGCCCTGCCAGCGCGTGCTGCGACGCACGACGGGCACGCGCAGCAACTCGCGCATGATGACGGGCGCGGCGCGCAGATCGGGAATCGTCTCGAACAAGGGCACGATCGGCAGGGTGCACAGCTCGAGGCCGGCGTCGTCCAGATAGAGCCCGCCCTCCTTGGCCAGCACATAGGCGCCGAGAACATCGGCGACCGAATGCGTCATGGAGAGGATGAAGCTGCCGAAGGCTTCGCGATCGAGGCGCGAGCGCATGTCCGCGACCAGCGCGAACATGTCGAGCGTGTCCTGCGACTCCGGCGAGAGGCCGGTGAGGACGACGCCATTGCGCGGCTGCGCCAGCTCGGCGATGAGCCAGGCCTGCCACTCGGGCGAATCCACGTCCGGCGCATCCTTGCCGGTCTTGATGCGATGAATGTCGCGCAGTGCATTATTGGTGCGCGTCGTGTTCTCGCGCAGATCGAGACGCACGGTGCTGAAGCGGAAAATCTCCACCGCGCGCCGCACCGGCCGCACCATGTCATTGGCGAGCGAAGGGCTGCGGCTCTCGATCAGCGCCTGCTCCAGAATGCGAAGATCGCGGATCAGCTCGTCGGCGTTGCCGTAGCGCGCCTTGCCGCGGCCTTCGCCCTTGGTGGCGAGGATCGTCTCGTCGAGCTTGCGCAGCACGCAGGTGAGATATTGCCGGAAGGCCTCGCCGTGATTGCGCGTCTTGATCCTGTCGGCGTCCTCGACCTGCGCCAGCTCCGCCTCGAGCGCGGCGCGGAACTCGGCCGGGATCGTCACCGAGCCTTCGCTGATCGACAGGACGCGGGCGAGATCGAGAATGCGCTGGCGATAATAATCGAGGCTGGCGAGCGCGTTGACGACCATGGTCTCGCGCGTCACCGCATTGGTGACGAAAGGATTGCCGTCGCGGTCGCCGCCGATCCAGGAGCCGAATTGGAAGAAGGGCGTGATGTCGAAGCGCTCATTGGGATAATGAGCGGCGAGCGCGCTCTCGAAGGAGGCGAGCATTTCCGGCGCGAGATCGAAGAGATTTTCGGCGAAGAAATGCAGGCCCCAGGCGACCTCGTGCTCGACGGTCGGCTTCTCGAGATGCAATTCGCCGGTGAGCCACAAGAGCTCGATCTGATCGCCGACGGCGCCGATGCGGGCGGCGCGCTCGCGATCGGTCCAGCGCGAGGATTCGAGATCCTTGAGCAGCAGATAGATTTTGCGATTCTTCTCGAGGACGGTGACGCGCTTGGCCTCGGTCGGATGCGCGGTGATGACCGGGCGAATGCGCAGCGATTTGAGCTGCGCGCGAATCTCGTCGGCGGTGACGCCGGCCTTGGCGGCGTCGGCCAGAACATGGGCGAAGGAGCCGAGCAATTCGTCGCGGCCCTTGGCGCGCTCTATGGTGCGGCGGCGGCGCATGGCCGAGGCCTGCTCGGCGATCGACAGAAGCTGGAACCAAATGCCCTGCGCCTGCAGAGCGCGCCCCAGCAGCGCCGGCGGCAAGCCGGCGGAGGATGCGAAGCCGCGCAGCACGGGCGCGATTTCCGGCTGATGGCGCTGCGCCACGCCGACGAGCTGGTCGAACAGAAAGGCCGCCGCCTCTTTGACCGATCGCGTCGCCAGCGCCGAAGGGGCGGCGGACGAGATCGATTCGGACAATGAGACCTTCGGGTCGGCGGTCATGCAGTCTTCCTGGCGGTTTGCTCCTCTCCCCGTTTTGCGGGGAGAGGCCGGGTGAGGGGCCGGGGCTTTATCCCGAACTCGGATGACAGGAGGAATGCGCCGGCGTCATCTACATGGCGCGCGACGCCCCGAGCCTTTCACCCTCGCTCGGCCTCGCCCCGCAGAACGGGGAGAGGCCATTTTTTCGTCACGCGCGCTTCAGCACGGAGGCGACGGCCGAGCCGAACTCCGCCGGGCTCGGCGCGACGGCGAGGCCATAGGACTTCATGATCTCGGTCTTCTCCGCGGCGCTGTCGCCGGTCGCCGAGATGATGGCGCCGGCATGGCCCATGCGGCGGCCCTTGGGCGCGGTAAGGCCGGCGACGAAGCCGACCACCGGCTTCGAAAAATTCTCCTTGATCCAGGCCGCGGCCTCGGCCTCCTGCGGACCGCCGATCTCGCCGATGATCAGCACGGCTTCCGTCTCCGGGTCCTGATCGAACAGCACGAGATGATCGAGGAAGGACGAGCCGTTGATGGGATCGCCGCCGATGCCGACCGAGGTCGAGATGCCGAGCCCGAGCTCCTTCAGCTGCGAGGCCGCCTCGTAGCCGAGCGTGCCGGAGCGCGAGATGAGGCCGACGTTGCCCTGCTTGTAGATGTGGCCGGGCATGATGCCGAGCATCGCCTTGCCGGGGCTGATGATGCCGGCGCAGTTCGGCCCGACCATCATCGGCCGGCGCTCGCGCGGATAGCGCAGGAAATAGCGCTTCACGCGCATCATGTCCTGAGCCGGAATGCCGTCGGTGATGGAGCAGATGAGATGAATGCCGGCGTCCGCCGCCTCCATGATCGCATCGGCCGCAAAGGGCGGCGCCACGAAGGTGATGCTGGTGGTCGCGCCGGTCTGCTTCACCGCCTCGCGCACCGTGTCGAAGATCGGCACGCCATGCACGGTCTTCCCGCCTTTGCCCGGAGTGACGCCGGCGACGACATTCGTGCCGTAGTCGATCATCTCCTTGGCGTGAAAGCTGCCCTTGTCGCCGGTGATGCCCTGGACGAGGATGGGCGTTTTTTCGTCGATCAGAATGCTCATTGTTTCCTCCCGGCCTCGCCGCTCACTTCACGGAGCGCCAAGCGGCGACGGCCTTTTGGGCGGCGTCGGCCAGCGAATCGGCGGTGATGACATTGATGCCGCTCTCGTCGAGCAGCTTGCGGCCGGCCTCGACATTGGTGCCGGCGAGACGCACGACCAGCGGCGCGGTGATGTTGGTCGCCTTCACCGCGTCGATGACGCCCTGCGCGACCCAGTCGCAGCGGTTGATGCCGGCGAAGATATTGACCAGCACCACTTTCACATTCGAGTCGGAGAGCACGAGGCGGAAGGCCGTCGCGACGCGCTCGGCCGAGGCGCCGCCGCCGACATCGAGGAAGTTCGCCGGATTGCCGCCGGCGTGCTTGATCATGTCCATCGTCGCCATCGCGAGGCCGGCGCCATTGACGATGCAGCCGATCTCGCCGTCGAGGCCGATGTAGTTGAGCGAATGCTCGAGCGCCTGCGCCTCGCGCGGGTCGGACTGCGAGGGATCGTTCATGTCGACGATGTTGCGGCGACGGAACAGGGCGTTGTCGTCGAAGGACATTTTCGCGTCGAGCGCGAGAACCTTGTCGTCCTTGGTGACGACCAGCGGATTGATCTCCAGCATGGTCGCGTCATTGTCGCGGAACGCGCGATAGGCGCCGAGGATCGACTGGACCGCGCGGGAAACCTGCTTGAGGTTCAAGCCGAGCTGGAAGGCCAGCTCACGCGCCTGGAAGGGCAGCAGGCCGACGGCCGGCTCGACGATGACCTGAAGAATAGCGTCGGGATCGGTCTTGGCGATCTCCTCGATCTCCATGCCGCCATGCTTGGAGGCGATGACGCGCACGCGCTCGAGCTTGCGGTCGAGCACGAAGCCGAGATAGAGCTCGCGCTCATAGGGGTCGGCGAGTTCGACATAGACGCGCTGCACCGGCTTGCCTTCCGGCCCGGTCTGCTTGGTGACGAGACGCTTGCCGAGCAATTCGCGCGCGGCCTGCTGAACCTCGTGATAGGTGCGGCACAGCTTGACGCCGCCCGCCTTGCCGCGCGCGCCAGCGTGAATCTGCGCCTTCACCACCCAATGCGAGCCGCCGAGCTCGGTCGCCGCGTAAACGGCCTGGTCGGGGCTGAAAGCGACGGTGCCGGGGGGCACGGCGACGCCGCAGCTCGCCAATAATTCCTTGGCTTGATACTCATGGACGTCCATGTTTCCACTCCCCTTGCAGTTTTTGTCGCCGCTTTGCGCGACGAAATCTCACGAGCCGATCTTGTCTCTCACGACCTTGTAGACGGCCTCCGTCTTCTCGGCCGCCGCGGCCAGCAGAGCCTCGACCTCGGCGATCTGCTTTTCGGCGAAATCGCGATCCTTGATCGCCTTTGCATTGATGTAGACGTTGAGAGCGGCGCTCCGCAATCCGGCATTGGCCGCGAGAACGGCGACGCCGGCGTCGCTGATAACGTTGAGATTGCCCTTGTCGGCAGCGGCCTCGGAGAGAACGATCACCTCGAAGCAGGCTTTCACGGCGCGCAGCGGGGCGAGCGTGGCGTCCTTCAGCGCGGCCTGAATGGCGGCCGAGCGCGCGGCCTTGTCCTCATCAGTGGCGCGCGGCAGGCCATAGGCCCCCATCACAGAATTGAAGGCGACGACGTCTTCCTCGATCGCCGCGGTCAGCTCGGCGCGAACGCGCTCCGCCTCGGCCCGGGCCGCCTTCAGATCTTCCTCGACGGCTTCGTAATTCTTCTTGCCGATGGTGAGATTGGCGACCATCGACACCAGCGCCGCGCCGATCGCGCCCATCACCGCGGCGGCGCCGCCGCCGCCCGGCGTCGGGCGCTCGCTGGCGAGATCGTCGAGAAATTTGCCGATCGTTTCGTCCTTGGTCATTCTCGTCGATCCTCAGGTCAGGCGTTGGCCTTGGCTTGCGCGTAGATTTCCTCGGCGTCGAGCACCTTGTCCGAGGCTTCGAACAGCTGGCTGATGCAGGCGCGATGCAGCTTCAGCTTCAAGCCGCCGACGCCGAGCGCGCCGATGACGATCTTGCCGTGACGCTCCTTCGCCTTGTCGGTCGCCTCGACGCCGCCGATTCCGAGCGGCGGCTGCGCATTGACGTCGGCGAGCAGCTCGATCGTCGGATCGTTCTGCCAATCCTTCTCTTCCAGCAGCTGCACGCCGATGGCGCCGGCCGCGAAGACGATATTGGTTCCCTTCACCGCCGCGGCGCGGGCGGCGTTATCCACCGCCTCGATCGCGGTGGGCGTGAAGCCGAAACGCTCCTGCAGCGCGGCCGCCGCAGCGTCGGCGCGCGACTTCTGGCGCGAGGTGATGGCGACCTCGGCGCCCTCCGAATGCAGGAAGGCCGCGGCGCGCAGACCCACCGGGCCGGTGCCGGCGAGCACGATGGCCTTCTTGCCGGCGAGCGGCTTGGCCTTGGCGAGCAGCGCCACGCCAGCGGCGGCGGTGGTGTTGGAACCGTTGGAGTCGAGCATCACGGAGACGCGGAAATTCGAGAAGAAGCGTTTGCGCACCGCTTTGAACAAGGTCTCGCCGGCAACCATATCGCCACCGCCCACGAAGAGCGCGGTGAACTGCTTCTCCTTCGGACCGCGCGTGTAGATCGCGCCATCGACCAGCGCGCCGACATTCGCAGGCGTCACATTGGCGTAGCCGATGACATGATCCGCGCCGCCGTCATAGGCGACGACCGTGTCGAACACGCTCGGGACCGCATCGGTGTCGAGAAGGAAGAGCAGCTTCTGGGTCATATCAGTTCCTGCGAAAGGCTGGCCGTCATTGCCGGGCTGGTCTTGTCGGGCTCGTCATGGCCGGGCTCGTCCCGGCCATCCACGCCATGAGATCGCGCGCGACGCCCGCGGCGTTCTCATGCATTTCAACTTTTATCTCGTCCATTCCGCCGCCTCTCGGCGTGGATGGCCGGGACGAGCCCGGCCATGACGCCTGGTCGGGCGCGAAACTGCAACTGCGCTTACGCCGTCACCAGATTGCGCGGCGCGCCAGCGACGAAAGCGTCGACATTGTCGATCAGCTGATCGGCCAGCACCTGCATCGCCTCCTTGGAGGCCCAGGCGACATGTGGCGTGACGATGAGATTGGGAATCGTCGGATCGAGCAGAATATTGCCCTGCTTGGGCGGCTCTACAGTCAGCACGTCGAAGCCCGCGCCGGCGATGACGCCATTGCGCAGCGCATCGGCGAGCGCCTGCTCGTCGACGATGCCGCCGCGCGCGGTGTTGATGATGATCGAGGTCTTCTTCATCGAGGCGAGCTCTTTCGCGCCGATGAGATTCTTCGTCTGCGGCGTCAGCGGCAGATTGAGCGTGACGACATCAGCCTCGCGCAGAATCGTCGGAATGTCGACAATGCCGGGGCCGGGAACGACGTCATTGATGAGCAGCTTCATGCCCAGCGCCTCGGCGCGCGTCGCGATCGACTTGCCGAGCGCGCCATAGCCGATGATGCCGAGCGTCGAGCCGGCGATGTCGTAGATCGGATAGTCGAAATAGCAGAACTGGTTCGCCTCCTGCCAACGGCCGCGGCGCACAGAATCCACATAGTTCACGAGATTGCGGCGCAGCGCGAAGATCAGCGCGATCACATGCTCGGGAAGCGTGTTGTAGGCGTAATTGCGGATGTTGGAGACCGTGATTCCATTGGCCGTCGTATAGGCCTTGTCGATCACGTCGGTGCCGGTGGCGGCGACGGCGATCAGCTTCAGATCGGGAAGCTGCTTCAGCGTCTCCTCGCGCAGCGGAACCTTATTGGTGATGGCGATGGTCGCGCCCTTCAGACGCTCGACCACATCGGCCGGAGAGCTCTGCGCATATTCCGTATAGTCGTGCGGGAAATTCGGCTTGCGCAAATTGGCGTCGAGCGTCTCGCGATCGAGAAAGACGATTTTGTGCGACATGTTTGCTGCTTCCCCCGAAGTCGCTCGGCCGTTTCGGCTCGACATTTTGCGACGTCGAAACGTCGCCTCTCGTTTTGAAGAAGCGGCCTCGCCCTCGCGAGGGCGAGGCCGCGAATCATCAGGCCTGGAGGATCGGATTGGCGCGATACACGGCCTGGGCCGCCGCGACGCCGCTGCCGGCCGTGACCGGAATGCCGACGTCGAGCATCGCCATTTCCGCGCCCGCGATGGCGCCGAGCAGCATCAGCTCATTGAGGTCGCCGAGATGGCCGATGCGGAACACCTTGCCGGCGACCTTGTTGAGGCCGGCGCCGAGCGCGAGATTGTAGCGCTTATAGGCGATCTCGATGACCTTGGCGGCGTCGAAGCCTTCCGGCACCACGATCGCGGTCACAGTGTCGGAGTTCCACTTCGCCTCCTTGGCGCAGGGCTTGAGGCCCCAGGCCGCGACCGCGGCGCGCACGCCCTCGGCGAGGTGGTGATGACGCGCATAGACCTGATCGAGGCCTTCCTCGAACAGGACATTGAGCGACTCGCGCAGGCCGTAGAGCAGCGGCAGCGCCGGCGTGTAGGGGAAGTAGCCGGTGGCGTTCGCCTTCACATGATCCTGAAAGTCGAAATAGGCGCGATGCAGCTTGGCGGTCTCGCCGGCCTTCAGCGCCTTCTGGCTGACGCTGAGGAGGGCGAGGCCCGCCGGCAGCATGAAGCCCTTCTGCGAGCCGGAGACGGCGACGTCGACGCCCCACTCGTCCTGCTTGAAGTCCAGCGAGCCGACCGAGCTCACGCCGTCGACGAACAGCAGCGCCGGATGCTTGGCGTTGTCGATCGCCTTGCGCACCGCGCCGATGTCCGAGGTCACACCCGTGGCGGTCTCGTTATGCGTGGCGAAGACGGCCTTGATCTCGTGATTCTTGTCGGCCTTCAGCGTCTCTTCGATGCGGTCGGGATTGTTGCCGACGCCCCACTCCTCGTCCTGCTCGATCACATCGAGGCCGATGCGCTTGGCGAGGTCGATCCACAGATGGGTGAACTGGCCGAAGCGCTGCGCGATGACCTTGTCGCCGGGCGACAGAGTATTGGTGATCGCCGCTTCCCAGCCGCCGGTGCCCGAAGCCGGGAAGATGAAGGCCTGGCCGGTCTCGGTCTTGAAGACCTTCTTCAGCTGGGTGAACAGCGGCAGCGTCAGCTCGGGGAACTTCGGAGAACGATGGTCCTCGGAGACGACATTCATCGCGCGCAAAATGCGGTCGGGAATATTGGTCGGGCCGGGCACGAACAGAAAATTGCGGCCCGGAATTCTGGAATTCGACATGTCTTGGGCTCCCTTCGAGCTCATCGGTTCGAGTTTGTTTTGGTCGGACGCGGGGAACGAGGCCCGGCGCCCATTGCTTCTTCTCGCGGCGAACGCGTTCAGAGCGGACTCTGATCGCTCGAACGAGGTCGTTCGAGCGAAGAGCGCTCTAGAACAGGCCGGCGATCCGCCCGTCCGCGCCGACCTCGATATTGTTGGCGGCGGGAACCTTGGGCAGGCCCGGCATGGTCATGATGTCGCCGCAGACGACGACGACGAATTCCGCGCCCGCCGACAGCCGCAGCTCGCGCACCGGGATCACATGACCCGAGGGCGCTCCCTTGGCGTTGGCGTCGGTCGAGAAGCTGTATTGCGTCTTGGCGATGCAGACCGGCAGATGGCCGAAGCCCTCTTTCTCCAGCTCCGCGAAGCGCGTCTTCACCGAAGGATCGAGCGCGATGTCCGAGGCGCCATAGAGCTCGCGGGCGATGGTGCGCACCTTCTCGACGAGCGGCAGATCGTCCGCGTAGAGCGGCTTGAACTGCGAGGGCTTGGCCTCGATCGTCGAGACGACCTTATGGGCGAGCTCCGCCGCGCCCGGACCGCCCGAGCCCCAATGATCGGCGAGCACGCAATCGACGCCCTCGGCCTCAGAAAGCTTCTGCAGCAGCTCGATCTCCGCCTGCGTGTCGGTGCTGAAGCGGTTGACGGAGACGATCACCGGCACGCCGAACTTCTGCACATTGGCGATATGGCGCTTCAAATTGGCGAAGCCCTTCTCCAGCGCCGCGACATTCTCGACCTTCAGATCGTCCTTGGCGACGCCGCCATGCATCTTCAGCGCGCGAATTGTCGCGACGATGACGGTGACGTCCGGCTTGATGCCCGCCTTGCGGCATTTGATGTCGAAGAACTTCTCCGCGCCGAGGTCGGCGCCGAAGCCGGCTTCCGTCACCACATAATCGGCGAGCTTCAGCGCCGCCTTGGTGGCGATGACCGAATTGCAGCCATGGGCGATATTGGCGAAAGGCCCGCCATGGATGAAGGCCGGATTATTCTCGAGCGTCTGCACCAGATTGGGCGCGATGGCGTCCTTCAGCAGCGCGGCCATCGAGCCCTGCGCTTTCAGCTCGGAGGCGCGAATGTTCTTCTTGTCGCGCGTCTGGGCGACGATGATGTCGCCGAGCCGGCGCTGAAGATCCTCGAGGCTGGTGGCGAGACAGAAGATCGCCATCACCTCCGAGGCGACGGTGATGTCGAAGCCGTCCTCGCGCGGGAAGCCATTGGCGACGCCGCCGAGCGAGGAGACGATCGAGCGCAGCGAGCGGTCGTTCATGTCCACAGCGCGGCGCCAGGAGATGCGGCGCGGATCGACGCCGAGCGAATTGCCCCAATAGACGTGATTGTCGATGAGCGCGGAGAGCAGATTATTGGCCGCTCCGATGGCGTGGAAGTCGCCGGTGAAATGGAGGTTGATGTCCTCCATCGGCACGACTTGTGCATAACCGCCACCGGCGGCGCCGCCCTTCACGCCGAAGCAGGGGCCGAGGCTCGGCTCGCGAAGGCACATGATGGCCTTTTTGCCGATGTGATTGAGCGCATCGCCGAGGCCCACCGTGGTGGTCGTCTTGCCTTCGCCAGCGGGCGTCGGCGTGATGGCGGTGACGAGGATCAGCTTGCCGTCCGGGCGGTCCTGCAGGGAATTGAGATAATCGAGGGAGATTTTCGCCTTGTAATGTCCGTAAGGCAACACATGTTCGGCGGGGATGCCGAGCTTCTCGCGGGCGACGTCGACGATCGGACGCATGGACGCCGCTTGAGAGATCTCGATATCGGATTTGGGAGAAAGATGCTGGTTGCCTTTCCCGCTGGCCGGGATGGACGTATCGGACATTACAATTTCTCTCCCCTCGCAGAAAGCGTTTCGCCCGCCCTCGAAGATTTATCCGGGCCGAATGGCCTCGTTCCGCGCAGTGGATTTTCTGCGCGCGCAGCCAACGACCGTCGGGCCGAAATCGGGAAGCGCCCGATCTCCGCCGTCATTGTCTCGTGAAACTAGAACCTACCGATAGTTTCATCAAGAACCACGGCTAGCGGATGTCGGGCTCTGCGCGAGGTCGTCTCCTCGCCCGCAAAACGTCGATTTTAAATCCGCGGCCCTGTGGCTATGGAGAGATAGAATTTCCTCGTCAAGCGAAATTATCGCGCGCGATCGCCCATGGTTTCCGCACAATTCGGGCGATCGCGACGCTCTCCTCTTCGTTCGGCGACGTCTCGCATTTTCTTCGCACATTCCAATAGCCGGGGCCTTCGGCCTACCCGTGCCCTACCCGTTCAGAGGAGCAGCCGCCCATCGCCGGTCGTGGGCGCAGGAAGGCGGGCGGCCGGCGTTTTGCTGGATAAATCGATCTTTGCGCGTCGGAATCGCCTCGCGCGTCCATCCAGCCTCGCCCGAAAGTCGGGGCCGAGGCGGCATGGAAAAACGGCCACAACCTACCCGTACCCCTTCGAGCGGGGGAGGGAAGGGTCGCTCGACGAATGGGATAGCGCCCGCCCGTTCGTCACTCTGGAAAAAAAGTCAGAGCGAGGCCGTTGATGCAATAGCGCAGGCCGGTGGGCGGCGGCCCGTCGGGAAACACATGGCCGAGATGCGAGCCGCAACGGCTGCAATGCACCTCGGTGCGTGTCATCCCATGCGAGTGATCGACCGAGGTGGCGACGGCGCCGTCGAGCGGATCGAAAAAGCTCGGCCAGCCGGTGCCGCTCGCGAATTTCTGGCGCGTGGCGAAGAGCGGCTGATCGCATCCGGCGCAGGCGAAGACGCCGGGACGCTTCTCCTGCTCGAGCGCGCAGCTTCCCGGCGGCTCGGTGCCATGACGACGCATGATGACATATTGGTCGGGCGTGAGCCGCGCCCGCCATTCTTCCTCGGTGCGGGTGACGGGGAATGGGGCGTCATCGGATTGGACCATGGACAATTCCTCCGGGCGATCCTTTGTCGAGATACATAGCATGGATTGCGCCGCGTTCGCGGCGCATTGAGCTCGGTAAACATTGCGACTGTGGTTCCGATTGAGATAAATAGCGAGTCCGTAGTCCGACGACTCGTCGGCGGGATTCGCGCTCTTGCAGCGAACAAGAGGGAAAAATGGCTAATTCGAAAAATTATTCTGAGACCTTTGCTCCTCTGTCGGACGAAGAATTCATTTATCTTCTCGGTTTGGGTCGATTGCCCTCCGAATGGGAAAGAAAGAAGAATGTAGAACTCGCCTTGCTGCGGCCGAAAATCGCCAACAGCGCCGAGTTCGAGGCGAGAAATCCTCGCTGCCCGGAATTCGTGAACGACGGCTTCGATCTTTTGATGACGCCGGAGCCCGACTTCATCGATCGGGCCTATCGGATCGTGCTCGAACGTGAGCCGACGATCGAGGAAACGAACCTCTGGATGAGCGAGACTCCGCTCAACCCAGCCAAGCTCGCCAGCGCGCTTTTTCACTCCGACGAATTCACTTGTCGATATGGCGCCCATCCGAGCGAGACGCCCGACAGAATAGGCCAGCAACAAATATTGCAATTTAAAGTGGATACGATCAACTGGGATTTATACTGTAGATACGTATCCACCAGACGAAATGGGCAAGATAGAAGACGCATCGCCAAATTATCACTGCTAAAAAAATCTACGATATCCATCGGGATGAATTTTTTCGCTATGGACTTCCCAGATTTAGAAAGGGTCGTTCGGAAAATTTGGGAAGATCACCGAGTCGATGTTCGATTTGAAATGACCTCTCTTTCGAAGATTCGAGATAGTGAAGCTAATTCAAGTATAGATATGTATATTACCAACAATAATTTTTTACAACATGAGCTTTATAATTGTTACGAATTCCTATCAGATCCTCCATTTTTGCTTGCTTGCTGGCTATGGGACAATCACCACTTGTTCAGCTTCAGTACAGGAGTAGCGCAAAATTTCGATATTGTGATTCCTGCACATTCAAATGGTCAGACCTATCTACATGGCGGTCGTGCGATCGTCAGCTCGGTGACGCCCTGCTGCGTGTTTCAGTGGTCATCCGACGAAGTAAAGTTTTACTTTGATCAAATTTCATCTCTGCCTCGCTCGAACGAATTGTATGGGCGTTTCAATTCTTACGCGGGCCGTTGTAGCCTGCGAGACGGCTTTTTGCAGCAAGCCTCGGAGGCGCTACAACCGAACCGGATCAACGTCGTCCCGGTCCACGAAAATAAATTTCTGCACGCGACCAACCAGGATAGATTCAACGAGATCGCCGGCTTCAAAGCCATTGTCTGCAATCCGATCTACAATGACGTTCCGGCCCGCGTCTTCGATGCTCTGGCGGTGGGGGCCGTTCCGATCGTGCCTCATGGATTGCCCGATCTGTCGCGTTGCTTCGACGCCGCCGCGCAAGTCGCGTTTCCGATCGTCTCTTATATTCCAGACAATATCGAATCTCTGCGCGCCGCTACCCGTGCCGCGATTGCCGCCTTCGACGCGGGAGGCGCGGAAGGCGTGAAATTACGCCACCAAGCTGCGATGGACGGCCATTTCCTGCACCATAGACTGACCGCGATGCTTTCCGAATTGATCGCACTGGCGAAAAGCAGTTGTTGAACCAAGATGAGAAGATCAATTTGGTCGGCGCTTTCGGGAGGTGAGCGATATCCACATGTCCAACGCTTCGCACGGTGGCGATCCGCTCTGACTTAGGCGACCTCTCCGCCGGGGGGGCTGCTCGTTGAGCAGGGCTATAGTGTGCTGCTGCTCGACCGCGACACGGCCGCGCCCGAGTCTCACCCGCCGACGAGACGCGTCGACCAATCCTCGACCACGCCGTGCGCGAGGCGCCGTGCGGCCAAATCCCGCCATGAGGTCGCGAGCTCGCGCAGCTCGGCCATTTGCGCCAGCGCGTCACGATCGAACATATGCAGATAGAGCAATTCATTGAGCCGCGACAATGGCCAGTCCGGCAGCGGCCGCTCGATGCGCCCCAGACGATCGCCGGGCGCGGCGACGCCCTCGCGCAGCACGCGATAATACCAGCCCGTGCGCCCGCTCGTCTGCACGCGCCGCGCCATATCGGGCCGCGCGAAGCGGGCGTTGAGCTTCCAGCAGGGCTGGCGTCCCTGGCTCACCTGCAGCAGCGCCGAGCCGAAGGCGAAGACGTCGCCGACGCAGACATCCCTCTCGGTGACGCCGAGCGTCGAAATATTCTCGCCGAAGGCCGGCGGCGCGGCGAGCGCCCCGACCAGCTCCGGCCCTTCCTTCGCCCATAGGTCGTAATGGTCGCGCGGATAATGATGCAGCGCCTTCTCCGGCCCGCCATGATGGCGCAGATCGCCCTGACGATCGCCCGCAAGACCATCACGCATGATGCGCCAGGGCGGCGCAGCGGCGCTTTTGACGATGCCGCTCGGCGCGTCGCGCGGGCCGAGCGGAACGAGCGCCGCGGCGGCGAACATGGTTTCGATCGTCGTAGACATGGTCGAAACGCCTCGTCCGCGAAAAGGCCTCGCGCGAGCGAAGCTCGGCGAGGCAAGTTTCGGAGTCGCCGAAGTGACATCGGCGGGGGTCGTCCAGAATTACTTCAGCGCCGCGAGGTCGGCGCCGAAATTGATGTGATAGGCGCGCCCGTCGATGACGAAGGCGGGCACGGATTTGACGCCGGCGTCCTCCGCCTCGCGAAGACGCGCCTTGTCCTCGCCGAGATGCACGATTTCGACGTCGAAGACATTCGGGTCGAGCGCTTTGGCGAAGGCGGTCTCCGCATCGGCGCAAACGGGGCAGCCCGCGTGATAGAATGTCGCTTTCGTCGCCATGGCCTTGGTCCTCCTCTCTCCTGGTTTCGGCGCGGCGGGCTCATGCGGGGCGCCGCCTTTCTGCGAGTTCGCCAGAGGCTTCGGGCGTCGCCGCCACAGTCCCCTGCGCCTCGAGAAGCTGCGATTCATTCTACGCCCCGGGGCCGGCCGGCTCGGGCGAGCGACGCGCGAACACGCTCCACGCCTCCTCGCGCGCCGGCGCGGGGGCGGGATCGTGCTCGGGACAATCGAGCCGCAAATGACGGCCGCCGAATGGGGCGTCGACCAGCGCGCAATGATGCGGCAGCTCGGCGTCCTCATGCGCATAGGGGCGGAAATGACGGCAGGTGACGCAGAGACGTTGCGGCGGAATGGCTTTCGCCTGCTGCAGAGCGCGGATCGTCTTGATGACCAGATCGAGCAGCGTCTGCTGCTCGCGCGGCGAGAGCGTCTCCAGCGCCTGTTCGGCGGAGGTCATGGCGAGGCCGATGGCGCGGACGACGTCGCAGCCGGCTTGCGTCACGCGAATGGCGACGGCGCGCTTGTCCGCCGGATCTGGAAGCTTGACCGCCAGCCCCTTGCGCACGAGCGCGGCGATGGAGTCGGTGGCCGTGGGCTGGGTGACGCCCAAATGCTCCGCCACGGCGCGCAGACGCATCCCGGCTTCCCCGCGCCCGGCGATGAAGGTCAGCGCATGGAGCTGCGTCGGCGTGAGTCCGGCCTCCTCCGCTACGCCCCATTCGTCCGAGCGCATCGCGGCGGCGATACGATCGAGCCCTTCGCGCAGGCGGCGGGGCAAAGGAGTGGAGATTGCGTCGAAGGGCGTCATGGACATTAATTAGGACTCCTAACTAGTTTTGTCAAGCGCCGTCCAGACGGAGTCGTGACGGAACGGTTCCGGCGCCGCATGATCGGGCGAGGCCACGGGAAGGAAGATGAGAACCAGAGTTAAAATCTGCTGCATCGGATCGCCGTGCGAAGCGGAATTGGCCATCGGCGCGGGAGCCGATGCGCTCGGGCTCGTCGCAGCCATGCCCTCGGGGCCCGGCCCCATCGCCGACGAGCTGATCGCCGATATCGCCGCCGCTTCCCCGCCGGCGATCTCGACCTTTCTCCTCACCAGCGAAACGAGCGCCGCATCGATCGCCGCCCATATCGATCGCACCAGGCCCACGACGGTGCAGATCGTCTCGCACATCGCCGCGGGCGACGCCGCGGAACTGGCGAGGCTTCGGCCGCACATAAGGCGCGTTCAGGTGATTCATGTAGAAGGACCGCGGGCGCTGGATCTCATTCCGGCCTACAGCCCCTTCGTTCATGCCTTTCTGCTCGATTCGGGCCGCCCCGGCGCCGCCACGCCGGAACTCGGCGGCACCGGCCGCACCCACGATTGGTCGATCAGCGCGGCTTTCGTCGCGGCGAGCCCACGGCCCGTCTTCCTCGCCGGCGGCCTCGACGCCGGCAATGTCGGTGAGGCGATCCGGCGCGTCCGGCCCTTCGGCGTCGACGTGTGTTCCGGGGTACGGCGAAATGGCGCGCTCGACCTCACGGCGCTGCGCGAATTCATGCGCGCCGTACGCGCGGCGGACGAGAGCTGACGCGCGATCGCGCTTGCGAGCCGTCGCCTCCCTGCGCTAGGCCAGGAAGGTCATTCGCCTCTCGCAGGATCGACCCTCATGCTCCGTCCCGCCGCGTTTCTGCTCGCCCTCGCCGCCGCGCTTCCGGCGCGCGCCGCCGATCTCAATGATTATCCGACCTCGGCGCGGGCGGATTATGTGTTCGGCTGCATGAAGGCCAATGGCGATTCGCGGCAGGCGCTGGAACAATGCTCCTGCTCCATCGACATCGTCGCCTCCATCCTGCCCTATGAGCGCTATGTCTCGGCGGAGACGGTCGCCAGCATGGATCAGCAAGTCGGGCAGATCGGCTCGCTGTTCCGCAACTCGCGCCTCGCCAAGGAGGCGCTGGAGGAGCTGCGCCGCGCCCAGGCCGAGGCGCAGGTGCGGTGTTTTTGAGGGCGCGTTCCCTCACGCCCCCGACAGCCGCGCCGTCGCCCGCGCATGGCCGATCAGCGGCAGCAGCAGCGATAGTTCCGGCCCATTCTCCGCGCCCGTGAGCGCGACGCGCAATGGATGAAACAGCGCCTTGCCCTTGCGGCCCGTGCCCGCCTTGACGGCGCTGGTCCAGCCGGACCATGTCGCCTCGTCCCAGGGCTCGGCGGGCAGCAGCGCGAGCGCCTCGGCCAAAAACTCCGCATCCTCGCGGATCGGCGCGATCTCGCCCTCGACGACGCGCCACCAGTCCAGCACATCGGCGAAGCGCGTCAAATTCCCCCGCACCGCGCGCCAAAAAGGCTCGGCCTTGAAGCCGACGATGTCATGCGCCTCCAGCCGTTCGCGGACGTCGTCATAGTCCAATAACGCCAGAGTGCGATGAGTGAGCGGACCCAAATCGGCGGGATCGAAGCGCGCGGCGTTGCGCGAGAGATGCGCGAGATCGAACGAATGCGCGAGATCGCCGAGCGAGCGCACCGCATGGACGCTGTCCGAGGAGCCGGTGAGCACGGCGAGCGCCGCCACGGCGAGGGCCTCATAGCCCTCCTCCCGCAGCGAGGCGATGGCGAGCGAGCCGGTGCGCTTGGAGAGCGCCTCGCCGGTCCCGCCGACGAGAAGATTGTGATGCGCGAAGATCGGAGCCGGCCGCTCCGGCGCCAGCGCCTGGAACAGGCGAATCTGCACCGCCGTATTGGTCACATGATCCTCGCCGCGAATCACATGGGAGATGGCGAGCTCTATATCGTCCACCACGGAAGGGAGCGTGTAGAGAAAGCTGCCGTCCTCGCGCAACAGCACCGGATCGGACAGAGTGGCGCAATCGATCGCGCAATCGCCGCGCACGAGATCGCGCCATTCGACGACGCCGTCCGGCAGCTTGAAACGCCAATGCGGCTTGCGCCCCTCCGCCGCGAGCCGCGCTCGCTCCTCGAGCGAGAGCTTCAGCGCGGCGCGGTCATAGACGGGCGGCAGGCCGCGCGCCTGCTGCAATTTGCGGCGCTTCTCCAATTCCTCCGGCGTCTCGTAGCAGGGATAGAGCAGGCCGGCCGCCTCGAGACGCGCCGCCGCCGCCTCATAATGCGCGACGCGCTGCGACTGCCGCACCACCACATCCGGCCGCACGCCGAGCCAGGCGAGATCGACCTCGATCGCCTGCGCGAACTCCTCGCGCGAGCGGGCGAAATCGGTGTCATCGAATCGCAGCACGAATCTTCCATGGTGGGAAAGGGCGTACAAATAGTTCAGCAGGGCCGGACGCGCATTGCCGATATGGATGCGGCCGGTCGGCGAGGGCGCGAAGCGAACGATCGGAGTGGTCATGAGCAAACTTCGGCAGGAGGAGAATGCGAGGGCCGCGCGACGCGAAAAGATTCTCGCGCCGCCCCCCTTTTGCCAAGAGCTGAGCTCCTTGTCAGGCGGAATATCGGTCTGGCCCGCCCCGGGACTGCGCAGCCGTCGCCGACCGCCGGCGCAGGGCGCCGCCGCCGCCCGTCTCGAATCCCGCAAGTGACAGGCAGGGAACACGCATGATCATGGCCTATGTGTGCGCCGCCTTTTGCGCGACGCTGCTCACGCTCAACCTTTCCAGCATCGCCATCGCCGCCTTCCGCTGCAAAGCCCGCCTTCGCAATCTGCGCGTTCCGGCCCATGCGCCGCCGGTGAGCATCGTGCGGCCGCTGCGCGGACTGGAGACCTTCAGCGAGGAGACGCTCGGCTCCACCTTCGCGCTGGATTATCCCCGCTACGAGGTGCTCTTCTGCGTGCAGTGCGCCAATGATCCGGTGATTCCGCTGGTCGAGCGGATGATCGCCGCGCATCCGCATATTTCCGCTCGGCTGCTCGTCGGCGACGATTATGTGAGCGTCAATCCCAAGCTCAACAATTGCGTCAAGGGCTGGGACGCCGCGCGCTACGCCTGGGTGGTGCTGGCCGACTCGAATGCGCTGCTGCCGCCCGACTATATTCAGACCATGCTCGCCGCCTTCCGCGACGACACGGCGCTGTCCATCTCCATGCCGATCGGCTCTCGCCCCAAGGGCTTTTGGGCGGAAGTGGAATGCGCTTTCCTCAACACCTTCCAGGCGCGCTGGCAATATGGGGCGGAGGCGGTCGGCATCGGCTTCGCGCAAGGCAAGAATATGATGTGGCGCCGCGAGGTGCTGGAGCGCGCCGGCGGCATTCGCGCTCTCGGCGCCGAGATCGCCGAGGACGCCGCCTCCACCAAGATCATCCGCGCGCAAAAGATGAAGGTGCGGCTCGTCGACATGCCCTTCGAGCAGCCGCTCGGCCATCGCACGGCGCATGAGGTCTACTCCCGCCATGTGCGCTGGGCGCGTCTGCGCCGCGTCACCTTCCCCGCCTATTTCGCGCCGGAATTCATGAACGGCAGCTTCATGCCCGTGGTGACGGGCGCTTACGCCGCGCATCTGCTCGACGCCAATGTGGCGTTGACGGCGGGCGCGATCCTCGCCGGGCTCTATGGCGCGGAATGCCTCCTCGCCCGCATCGCCGGCTGGCGGCTCTCGCGGCTGACCCCGCTGGCGCTGCTGACGCGCGACATTCTGCTGCCGGTGATGTTCGTGGACGCCTGCCTCTTCGACGATTTCGTCTGGCACGGCAACGCCATGACCGTGCGCGAGCAGGAAGAGCAGACGACCGGCTGAACGAATTCCTCCGACATTCCCTCGAAAAGACCCGCGAAGAGGAAGGGGCGCCGCGAGGCGCCCCTTTTCATTTGGCCGGCTCCTCCGGCGTCGTTATGTCGATCTTGCGAATGACGCGCTCCGGCTCCGGCCGCACCAGATCGATGGACAAGAGCCCGTTGACGAGATCGGCGCCCAGCACCTGCATCCCCTCGGCCAGCAGAAAGGCGCGCTGGAACTGCCGCGCGGCGATGCCGCGATGCAGGAACTGCCGCTCGCGATCGTCCTCCAGCTGCTTGCCGCGAATGACGAGCTGGCTCTCCTCGAGCGAAATCTCCAGTTGCTCGCGCGTGAAGCCGGCGACGGCCAGCGTCAGCCGCAGCCGATCGGGACGAGAATCGGCGCCCGGCAGCCTCTCGATATTATAGGGCGGATAACCGTCGGAGCCCGAGCGTGTGACGCGATCCAGCGCGCGTTCGATTTCGTCGAACCCCAGGAGGAAGGGGGAATTCAGCGTCGGCAGTCGTGCCATTACGAAGCCCTCGCGGCGCTTCTCGTGCGAAAAATCTGCGAGGCCCGGCGTCGGCGCCTCGGGGCCGTATATGGAGCCGAAGCTCGACACGATCAAGCGGGGGCGGCAGGACGTAGCGTCCCCACCTCAGAATTGCCAGAGGAACCGCCCTTTCAGCGCATGAGCTTCCGCGCCGGAGGCGAGACGGGACGAATAGACGAGCGAGGCGAGCGCATTGGGCGCGACGGCGGCGTCGAGCCCCGCCTCGATCAGCAGCGCGTCGACCGCGAGCGGCGCGCCGGCGACGAAGACCGGCGCGGATCCAGGAGCGAGGGACATTCCGGTCGTCGGAACGATGCGGTCGAAAGCGTGGCTCCAAGCGAAAGAGGCTCTCGCGGAGACGGCCGCGGTTCCGATCGTCCAGGCGGAAGTCTGCGCTCTGACGCCGATGGACGAGAAGGTCGTGGCGGTCTGCGCTCCGGCGACGGTCAGGGCCGCCGGCCCGCCGCTCTCCCGAAATCCATCGCTCGCCACCCGCACATGAGCGACGCCGACGAAGGCCTCCGCCCCCTCGAACGGCCAGAAGCCGCGGAACAAGCCACGATAGGAGGCCTCGCCGAAAGCCTGCGCCGTATGCGCGCCATAGTCGGCATGAGGGGCGTCGGCGAAGCCGCGGAAGGCGATCCGGCGCATCGTCGTCACATCGTGATGCGAATAGGCGCCGCCGACTCGCAAACCGAGATCGGCGGCGTGCGTGTCGCCATAAACGGCCACATGAGCGGACTCCATGTCGCCGGTCGAGGCGCGGGAGTCGACGCGCGCCTCGCTGTGTCCGCCGCCGGCGGCGACGCCCAATCGCGAATCGCCGAGCGCCATATCGACGCCAGCGAGGCCTCCGGCCGTGCTCATGCGCGCGGTCGCGGCATTGCCGTCGCCGCCGAGGCGCGCCCAATCGCCAAAGCCATGGGCCCAGACCGCGAAGACGGGGACGGTCGATCCGGAGACCGCCTGCCGCTGCCGCTCGAGCACCGCATCGCGCAGCATCCGGCTCTCATCGACGAGCAGGGCGCGCAGGCTCGAATGGATCTCGCCCGAGAGCCCGTCGAAGGCGGCCCTCGCCTCGGCCGCCGTCAGCAGCAGCGCGGGCGCGACGATCGGATGCGCGAGGCCGGCGAGCTCCAGCGCTCGGCCTGCGGCGATCTGATTGCGCGTGCCGCCGACGTTCGAGAAATCGACGCTGTTGCGCACGAGCTTCAGATAGACGTTGTTCGCGTCATAGCTCAGCGACGGACTGTAGAAGGCGAGATCGGTGGTCGCCTCGTCGAAAACGCCGGAGCGCCCGCCCGCGGCGGTCAGAATCGTGTAGGAGGCGTTGGCTGCGTAATCCCCCTGCGCCGCCAGCGCGCGCACCGCGCCGCCGTCGATCGTCGCGGTCCCGGCGACGGAGAGCGCGCCGGCCGCGCTCGGCGTCACGCCGACGGTCAGCGCGGAGCCCGCCTGCTGGACGTAATTGCCCTCGATCGTGAACTTTCCGCTGTCGATTCGCACATTGCCGAAATTCGCGACCGCGCCGGCGACGACGCCCGCGCCGGTCAGCGTCGCGCCGCTCCGCACCTCGATCGCCGGGCTCGTGAGCCGCCCGCCGACACGCGTCACGCCGCTCGTCAGCGTCACGCCGCGCGAGAAGGCGCCGGCTCCCGTCAGCGTCCAGTCGGCGCCGTTCATCGCGAGCGTTTCGAAATTCTGGAACTTCGCGATGCTTTCGGCGCCCGAGCCTTCGAGGATGAGATTGTCGGTATTGGCGCCGCCCAATACATTGCCGTTGAGCGTCGACCCGGTCTGTAGCCGCAGCGTATGGACAGCCGCTGTCGCCGCGCCGCCGCCGGCGGCGAAACTGATCGCGTTGACGGCGCCGCTGATGGAGCCGCTATTGGTGATGTCGGCATTCGAATTGTTGCGGATCAATATGCCCTCGGCGTTCGTCGAGCCGATCGCGCCGGTGTTGACGATCGTCCCGCCACCGGTCGCTTCGACCGCCGGTCCGCGCCGGGAGGAAATGGAGCCGGCGTTGCCGAAGGAGGCGAAGACGGCGCTGGCGCTGGCGTAGACGCCATTATAGTCGCCGAAGATCACGCCGCCGACGGCGTTCGTGAAGACCGAGGGCCCGCCCTGCATGAGCACGCCGGTGCTGAAGCCGCTCGTCTTCGTCGCCTGTATCGAGCCGGCGTTGAAAAGGACGCGCGACGTCCCCTGCCCGATGGAAACGGCGTTCAGGCCGGTGTCGGTCTTGATCGTTCCGCCGCCGAAATTATTGACGGTTCCTCCGAACCACATCGTCACGCCCTCGCCGGCGCCGCCGGTGATCGTTCCGTAATTGTCCAGATGGCCTGGGCCGCCCGCCGGAGGCAGGCCGAACGGCTTGTAGCCGAACGTCATGGCGGTCAGCGTGCCGGTGACGGTCGCTCCGCTCGCGTTGAGGAACGCGCCGCCCTGGCCGAGCGTCACCGTGTTGCCTCCGCTGACGGAGCCGTTATTGGTCACCGACCATGCCTGGAGCGTGGCGCCGATCGCCGGACTCGAAGAGCCGATGGCCACGCCGCCGTTGATATGGGCCGTCGTTCCGGTGAAGGCGTCGAGGTTGACGCTCGGCGCGTTAGCGGTGATTTCGACATCGGCGGCGAAGGCGCCTTTGGCGTCGAGAAATGCCGCGATCAGAACGGTTGCAAATCCAACCGCCGCCGATCCTCGACCGGCGCTCGAGCAAGCTGTCATCTGCCCCTCCCCCCGCGGCGCAGAGCGCTGCCTCGGCCGTGAGTATCGAAAAGCCGGCGATTCGAAACCTGACTCTTCAGCCAGGTCGCGTTCAGATGAGGCCGTAGAGCGCGAGGCGGGTCACGCATTCCGAGCGCGACGAGGAGCCGAGCTTTCTCTTCGCGCCTTCGATGTGGAAATGCGCTGTCGAGCGCGAGATGCCGAGCACCTGGGCGATCTCCCAATCGGTCTTGCCGACGGCGACCCATTGCATACACTCGATTTCCCGCGCGGTGAGCTTCGGCATGTCCTCCGAGACGAGGCCGAAGCCGATCTCTCTGCGGCAGCGCTCGTGAATGGCGCGGGAAATGAGATCGAGACAGGCGCGCTCCTGCGGCGCGAAGGTCACCGCCTCGAAGGAGGCGAGGGAGACGAGGCCCTGATAGCCCATGGGCCCATGGATCGGCACGCCGACGACCTCGCGCCACCCATAGGCGCGGCCGACGTCATAGACCGCTTGCGCGCGCGGCGTCAGCGGCCGGCGCGTCTCGACCTCGCTCCAGAGGTAGAGCGTCATCGAGCGCCGCGCCTCCTCGACGAAAGGATCGTCGGCGAATATCTGCCTTTCATTGTAGAGGGCGAGCCAATCTTCCGGCCAATCGTTGAAGAAGAAGCGATGGACGCGATGCGCCGAAACGCCCGTCCAGGCGCCGCAGACGGAATGGACGAGGCCGACCATGCGGATGATTTCACGAAATTCGGCGACGGCCGAGTGAATGTCGACATCGTCCGAGCAGGCGCCGGCGAGCGCGAGGGAGCGGGCGGAGAACGCGAGGGAGCGGACGGAGAAGTCGGCGGACATGAACGGCCCCGGCGAAATTCGGAAACGCGCCAGAGCCTAGCCGAAGCTCCAGAAACCGTCCAGAAATGAAGCAGGGAAGCGCGGAGGCGAGACGCGGGTCGGGCTAGCCATGCGCGCCGATTTGTTGTATGCGGCCCGCACGAGTTTTCACCCCGCCCCCGATGCGGGGAGTTGGAGATCGAGACAAATGGCCGTTCCGAAGCGAAAAACCTCCCCGATGAAGCGCGGGTTCCGCCGCTCCGCCGACGCGATCAAGGCGCCGACCTATGTCGAGGACAAGGATTCGGGCGAGCTGCGCCGTCCGCATCACATCGACCTCAAGACCGGCATTTATCGCGGCCGGCAGGTGCTGAAGGTCAAGGCTCAGGAAGCCTGATCTTTTCAGCCGCGCGAATTTGCGAGCCCGACGCGCGCGAGCGCCGTCGGGCTCGCGGCGTTTCAGCGATACGATGTTCAGCGCGCCTGTTGCGCCTTGGCCAGCAGCGGCAGCAGAATCGCGCGCGGCGCCGCGCGTCCCGCCGCGACGAAGAATTTGTTCACCAGCCCCGGCACCACCACGCGCCGGCCGGAGAACAGCGCCTCATAGCCCTGCCGCGCGACCTCCTCGGCCGGCAAGAGCGCGGGCTTCACCGCTTTCATCTCGCCTTTGTAATCGAAGCCGGCGCGCTCTTGAAAACCCGTCTGCACCGGACCGGGGCAGAGCGCGGTGACGCGCACGCCATGCGGCTTCAGCTCCTCGGCCAGAGCCTCGCTGAAAGAGCGGACATAGGCCTTGCTGGCGTAATAGACGGCGAAACCCGGCCCCGGCATGAAGGAGGCCACGGAGGCGACATTCAATATGCCGCCGCGCGTCTCTATGACCGAGGGCAGAAAGCGCAGGGTCAGCGCCGTCAGCGCGCGTATGTTGAGATCGACGATCGCCAATTGCTCGGCGGCGTCCAGCTCGGCCACACGGCCGACGAGGCCGAAGCCGGCGTTATTGACCAGAATCTCCGGCTTGCGCCCAGCCGCGCTCAAAATCTCTGCGAGACTCTCGCAAGCGCCCGTCTCGCAGAGATCGAGATCGACGACCATCGGCCGCTCCGTCGCACCGGACGCCTCGATCTCGCCGGCCAGCGCCTCCAGCCGCTCGCGGCGGCGGGCGACCAGAGTGACATGACGTCCCTTGCGGGCGAAGAGCTTGGCCAGTTCCAGGCCGATGCCGTCCGAGGCTCCGGTGACGATGGTGGTGGTCGCGGCGTCGCTCATGTCTTCAGCCTCCCCAGGGGCCGGGCGGAGCCGGCTTGTCCGCGTCCTTCGCAGCCTGACGCAGCGAAACGCGATCGCGCGTGGAGACGCCGAGCAGCTCGGCGACGCGCCAGATCACATTTTCCTCGAATTCATGGACCTCGCCATCGGCATAGGCCATTTCCCACAACATGCCGATGACGACGCGGCGGCCGTCCTCGTCGAGCCGGCGCTTCAGCACTTGGGTGAAACGGTAGAGATCGACGGCCTCGCGCTCGCTCTCCGCCGCCGCCTCGATCAGCGCGCGGGCGGCGGCGCGATCCAGGCCGAAGCGCGTCTCGACCAGCTTTTGCAGCAACGCGCGCTCGCCGGCGTCGAACTCCCCGTCTATGGAGGCGAGATGCACCAGAAGCGCGACCGCTGCGAGCCGATAATCGGAAGCCTCCAAGGGCCGCGGCCGCGCCGGCGCGGCGACTTCGTCGAGAAAAGCGCGGAGGGCTTCGAGCATGAGCGCAGCTTTCAAAAGTTGGAACCATCCTTACGTTCTATATGTCGTCCGCCGCGCCTCGCATAGCTCGCGGCCGGCGCCCGCGCTCGGAGCGACATCGCCGCTATCGACGCGAACTGCGCAATTGCCGATTGACAGAGCCTTGAATTCGCTTTACCTACGTTATTGCTGCAATGCAGCGTGACTCGTTCCGGCCGCGTGGATCGCTTCCCACAGGGGATCGGAGCCGTAGAGCGGGTCCTCATCATGACGACGGCCCGATACGCGGGGCAGGTCTCCCATCCATCGCTGCATGGCCTCGCGCGGGAACCGCTTTTCGCGCACATGCGGCCTATTTCGAAAGTTACGCAGTGACCAATTTCGCCGACCTCGGCTTCGCCGAGGTCATTCTGCGCGCGCTCGCGCAGGAAGATTATGTGACGCCCACGCCGATCCAGGCTCAGGCGATTCCCCCGCTCCTCCAGGGCCGCGACCTGCTCGGCATCGCGCAGACCGGCACCGGCAAGACCGCCGCTTTCGCTCTGCCGATCCTGCAACGGCTGCTCGACGAGGGCCGCCGCCCCGCTCCAAACACGGCGCGCGTTCTGGTGCTCGCCCCGACGCGCGAGCTCGCGGCGCAAATCGCCGATAGTTTCCGCGCCTATGCGCGCTTCGCCCGCATCAGCGTCGGCGTCATCGTCGGCGGCGTCGCCCATGGCCCGCAGATCCGAATGCTCGCAGGCGGAGTCGATGTTCTGGTGGCGACCCCCGGCCGCCTGCTCGATCATGTCGCCTCCAATCATCTGCGGCTCGATTCGACGCGGACGATCGTGCTGGACGAGGCCGATCATATGCTCGACCTCGGCTTCGTCGTCCCCATTCGCAAGATCGTCTCGCGCCTGCCGAAGGATCGGCAGAATCTCTTCTTCTCGGCCACCATGCCGAAGGAGATCGCGTCGCTCGCCGACGACATGCTGCGCGATCCCGTCACCGTGCGCGTGACGCCGGCGGCGACGACGGCCGAGCGCGTCGCGCAGCGCGTGATTCTGGTGGACGGAACGGCCAAGCGCGACGTTCTGCTGGAACTTTTTTCCGATCCGAACTTCTCGCGCGCCATCGTCTTCACGCGCACCAAGCGCGGCGCCGATCGCGTGGCGCAGCATCTCGCCGTGAACGCCGTCGGAGCCTCGGCGATTCACGGCAACAAAAGCCAGAATCAGCGCCAGCGCGCGCTCGACGATTTCCGCGCCGGCCGCACCCGCGCGCTGGTGGCGACCGATATCGCCGCGCGCGGCATCGATATCGACGGCGTCTCCCATGTGGTGAATTTCGAGCTGCCGGAAACGGCCGAGGCCTATGTTCACCGCATCGGCCGCACCGCGCGCGCCGGCGCGACGGGCGCCGCCGTCTCGCTCTGCGACAATAGCGAACGCTCGCTGCTCAAGCAGATCGAACGCGTGACCCGCCAGACGCTGCCGATCACCGACCGCCGCAGCGCGCCGGGCGCCGCAGCCGAGGCGGACGCCGCGCGGCGCGCGCCGCCGCATGAGCATCGTCGCACGCATCAGGAGGCCGGCCGCGCCGCGCGCCATCCGGGCAAGCCCGGCGAGCATGGACGCCCGCCTCAGCAGCAGCAGCAGCGCCGCCGCAGCGGCAAGCCCGGCGGCCCTCGGCCGGACCATAACGCGCCGCGCTCGCGCGCTTCCGAGTAAGCAAGTCGAACGCCTGTTCTCCTCCCCGAAAGAAGGAGAACAGGCGCTGACACATATTTCAGTTCTCGGCTCTATTCTCCTGCGAGAAAATCGCAGCGGGAGAGCCGGCAATGGTCTTCGATCTCCTCATCGTCGGCGGCGGCGTCAATGGCTGCGCCATAGCGCGCGACGCCGCCGGGCGAGGGCTGAGCGTCCTTCTGCTCGAGCAAAAGGACCTCGCCGCCGCGACCTCCTCCGCTTCCACCAAGCTGATCCATGGCGGGCTGCGCTATCTCGAGCGCTATGAGTTCCGCCTCGTCCACGAGGCCTTGGCCGAGCGCGAGCTGCTGCTGGCCGCCGCGCCGCATATCATTCATCCGCTGCAATTCATCCTGCCGCACGAAGGCTCGATTCGCCCCGCCTGGCTGGTGCGGCTCGGGCTCTTTCTCTATGACCATCTGGCGCGGCGAAAGCGCATCCCCGGCTCCGCGACCGTCGCGCTCGCCGGAACGCCATTCGGCGCGCCGCTCACCGCCGATCATCGCCTCGGCTTCTCCTATTACGATTGCCGCGTCGACGATTCGCGCCTCGTCGTGCTGGAGGCGCTCGACGCATTCGCGCGCGGCGCGGACATTCGTATCGGCGCGCGGCTCGTCGGCGCGCGGCGCGCGGGCGGGCGATGGCTCGCCAGCGTCGCCGCCGCCGATGGAAAGCTGGAAGAGCTGAGCGCCCGCGCGCTGATCAACGCCTCCGGCCCTTGGGTGTCGGAGACGCTGGAGCATCGTCTCGGCCTGCGCTCCCGCAAGCATGTGCGGCTGGTGAAAGGCTCGCATATCGTCACGCGCAAGCTCTATGAGGGCGCGCAGGCCTATATGCTGCAGCGGCCGGACAAGCGCATCATCTTCGCCATTCCCTTCGAAGAGGATTTCACACTCGTCGGCACCACCGACATTCCCTTTCCCGGCGCGCCCGGACCGGTGGCGATCGACGCGGCGGAGACCGATTATCTTCTCGCGGCGACCAATCATTTCTTCAAAGAAAAGATCGCGCCCGGCGATGTGGCGTGGAGCTATTCGGGCCTGCGCCCGCTCTATGACGATGGCGCGCTCGAGGCTTCCGTCGTCACGCGCGATTATGCGTTCGATCTCGACAACGCCGACGGCGGCGCGCCGGCGCTGTCGATCTTCGGCGGCAAGATCACCACCGCGCGCCGCCTCGCCGAACATGCGCTCGATACGCTCGCGCCCTTCTTCCCGCATATGCGCGCGGCCTGGACGGCGGGCGCCGTTCTGCCCGGAGGCGACATCGGCCCCGGCGGCTTCGACGGCTTCGTCGCGGAGCTTTCGCGCGCGAAGCCGTTTCTCGCGCCACGCCTCGCGCGCCGGCTCGCCGGCGCCTATGGAACGCGCGCGTGGCGCTTTCTGGAGACGGCGCGATCGCTCGCCGATCTCGGCGCGGATTTGGGCGGCGGCCTGACGGAAGCGGAGCTCGATTATCTGCGCGCGCAGGAATGGGCGCGCACGGCGGAAGACGTGCTGTGGCGTCGCTCCAAGCTCGGCCTGCGTTTCGACGCCGCGCAGACGGAGAGACTGACGCGCGCCCTCGCGCAGCGCAGCGCGTGAAGCTCGCGCCTCATCTCTTCGATCACGCCGCGTGAGCGAATCGCAGACGATCGAGAATCCTTGCCGTGAGCGCGGCATTTCGACGACGGCGCAGCGCTCATGGCGGCGCATTTCGGCGCGGCGCGCCGAGCGGCTGCAGCGTCGCCGACAACATATTGCTTTTTATCGAAATTTTCGACGCTTCGCAGCGCTGTGCAAACATGGGCTTCGCCACTGTTTCCGCGGCGTTTCGTCCCTGTCGCGACGATAGGTGATTTGTGTCGCGATCATGTATATAAGACGACACGGAATGTGAAACCGTCGGTCCCTGTTCCGGCCGGCGTCATGCGAATGGCCGAGGCCAGCCACATTTCGGCCGCCAAGGCGCTGGAACGTGGCGACCGAACGGCGATGTTCCAGGGCGGCGCAGTCAGCGAGCCGCCGCACAGGCGTGTAGAGAAAAGCGCGCGCCTTTCGATTCGAACATCGAGCCCGATATCGGACGTAACAGTAAAGGTTGAAAATGCCGACAATCGCTCTCGTCGACGACGACCGCAATATTCTCACCTCCGTCTCGATCGCTCTTGAAGGCGAGGGCTACCGCGTTCAAACCTACACCGACGGCGCCGCGGCGCTCGACGGTCTGCGCGCCAATCCGCCGGACCTCGCCATTTTCGACATAAAGATGCCGCGCATGGACGGAATGGAGCTGCTGCGCCGTCTACGGCAGAAATCCGACCTTCCGGTGATCTTCCTCACCTCCAAGGACGAGGAGATCGACGAATTGTTCGGCCTCAAAATGGGCGCCGACGATTTCATTCACAAGCCGTTCTCGCAGCGCCTGCTGGTGGAGCGCGTGAAGGCGATTCTGCGCCGCGCCAATCCCAAGGAAGCCGCCGCGCAGAAGGAATCGGAAGCCAAGGTGCTGGAGCGCGGCGCGCTGGTCATGGACCCGGAGCGCCATACCTGCACCTGGCGCGGCGATCCCGTCGTGCTGACGGTGACGGAGTTTCTCATCCTGCAAGCGCTGGCGCAGCGCCCCGGCGTGGTGAAGAGCCGCAATGCGCTGATGGACGCCGCCTATGACGATCAGGTCTATGTCGACGATCGCACCATCGACAGCCACATCAAGCGGCTGCGCAAGAAGTTCAAGGTCGTCGACAATGAGTTCGAGATGATCGAGACGCTCTATGGCGTCGGCTATCGCTTCAAGGAAGCCCCATAACGGCTCATGACAGTCACGATCGACAATGAACATGGCGTCGCCGAGACGCAGGCGCGGCAAAAGCGAATCGGCCGCGCCGCGTCGGTTCGCTTCGCGCGGCTCACGCGCGCCATTCAGTCACGCCTGTCGTCTTCGCTCACGCGTCGCATCGTCGTGCTCAATCTCGGCGGCCTCGTGGCGCTGCTCGGCGGCTTCCTCTATCTCAACCAATTTCGCGAAGGCCTGATCGACGCGCGCGTGCAGAGCCTGCAGACGCAGGGCGAGATCATCGCCGCGGCGATCGCCGCCTCCGCGACGGTGGACACCGACGCCATCACCATCGATCCCGAGAAGCTGCTGCGGCTCGCGCCGGGCGAGAGCTACAGCCTCGCCGAGGGCAGCCAGCCCTCTATGGAGTTTTCGCTCAATCCAGAGCGCATCGGCCCGCTGCTGCGGCGTCTCGTCTCGCCGACGCGCACGCGCGCGCGCATCTATGATCGCGACGGCTATCTCCTGCTCGATTCGCGCTCCGTCACCGGACGCTCCAATATTCTGCGCTTCGAGCTCGGTCCCGCCGGCGGCGCCGAATCGTCGAGCTATCTCGAGCAGGCGATCAATGCGCTGCGCCGCTGGACGCGGCGGCCGGAACTGCCGCTCTATGAGGACATCGGCGCCGGCAATGGCAAAGCCTATCCCGAGGTGGCGGCGGCGCTCACCGGCGGCGCGCTCTCGGTGGTGCGCGCCAACGCCAAGGGCGAGACCATCATCTCCGTCGCCGTGCCGGTGCAGCGCTTCCGCTCGGTGCGCGGCGCGCTGCTGCTCTCCACGCTCGGCGGCGACATAGACGCCATTCTCGCGCAGGAGCGCTGGGGCATCATCCGCATCTTCCTGGTCTCGGCCGGCGTGATGCTGCTGCTGTCGCTATTCTTCGCCGGCACCATCGCCGAGCCCATGCGCCGTCTCGCCGAGGCCGCCGAACGCGTGCGCCGCGGCGTCAAATCGCGGCAGGAGATTCCCGATTTCTCGCAGCGCCAGGACGAGATCGGCCATCTCTCCGGCGCGCTGCGCGACATGACGCGCGCGCTCTACAATCGCATAGAGGCGATCGAGCATTTCGCGGCGGATGTCGCGCATGAGCTCAAAAATCCGCTCACCTCTCTGCGCAGCGCGGTGGAGACTCTGCCCATCGTCAAGGACGAGAATGCGCGCTCGCGCCTGCTGACCATCATCAAGCACGACGTCGGACGTCTCGATCGTCTCATCAGCGATATTTCCGACGCCTCTCGTCTCGACGCCGAGCTGGCCCGCGCCGATATGGACATTGTCGATGTCGCCGGCGTGCTGAAAACCGTCGTCGGCATGGCGCAGGACGTCGACCGCGGCGACGGCGTCACCATCACGCTCGACATTCAGCCCGCCGATCCGCGGCGGCGCTGGCGCATCCTCGGCCATGATTCGCGGCTCGCGCAAGTGTTCGACAATCTCATCGCCAACGCCCGCTCCTTCTCGGCGGAGGGCGGCGATGTGCGAGTCCTGCTGCGGCCGGAGCAGGCGATGGGGCCGGGCGGGCAGCCGATCGACGGCTATGAGATCATCGTCGACGACGACGGGCCGGGCATTCCGGCACACGCCTTCGAGCGCATTTTCGAGCGCTTCTACACGGATCGACCGGAGCAGGGCTTCGGCCAGAATTCCGGCCTCGGCCTCTCCATCTCCCGCCAGATCGTCGAGGCGCACAACGGCCGTATCCGCGCGATGAACCGCACGCGGGCGGAGCCGGAGGGAACCGACGAGATCGAGCCGGACGATGTCGTGCTCGGCGCACGCTTCGTGCTGTGGCTTCCGGCGGCCAGATGACCGGCGCGCCTCTCCTACAGGAGCAGGCCGGCGACCGCGTCATGATTCACGCCAATGCTCTGCTCATCGGCGCCGCCGGCGCGCTGCTGCGCGGCCCCTCCGGCGCCGGCAAGAGCGGCCTCTGCCTCGAGCTGATCGATTTTGCGCAGGGGCGGGGCGTCTTCGCCCGCCTCATCGGCGACGATCGGATCGAGATCGTCCGCCGCCACGGCCGGCTGGTGGCGCGCCCGCATCCGGCCATCGCCGGGGCGATAGAGGAGCGCGGCAGGGGCGTCGGGCCCACCCCTTACGAGCCCGCCGGGACGCTGCGCTGCCTGGTCGATCTGCGCGGGCCGCGCGACGAGGCCCCGCCGCGATATCCGCAGGAAGGCGAGGCCGAGGCGATTTTATGCGGGGTGGCGCTGCCGCGGCTCGCCGCGGACGCCCGCGAGGCCGGGGCGACGCGAAAGATTTTTTCGTTTGTTCATCAGTTTGCGGCATTTTAACGAGGATAGGAGGTTTTCGCTTGCCAATTTCGCCGCAACGCACAAAATGGCGCCCGAAACGCTGCGAACGTCGGGGCGACATTCGCGTTAGTGAATTGGTGAGCCGCAATGCCGGTCTGCTTCGGTTCTCCGGTTTCGACGATCTCGTTCTCTCGCGAGACGGTCTTCATGAGCGGTAGCTGCGAATGATCGGAATGGTCCTGGTGACCCATGGCCACCTCGCCACGGAGTTTCGCGCGGCCCTCGAGCATGTGGTCGGCCCGCAGAAACAGCTCGTGTCGATCTCGATCGGCCCCGAGGACGACATGGAGCGTCGGCGCCGAGACATTATCGACGCCATCGCCGAGGCGGACAGCGGCGACGGCGTCGTCGTCCTGACCGACATGTTCGGCGGCACGCCCTCCAATCTGGCGATTTCCGTGATGAACGGCGGCAAGGTGGAGGTGCTGGCGGGCATCAACCTGCCCATGCTGATCAAGCTGGCCTCGGTGCGCGAATCGGCTCCGCTCGAGCAGGCGGTGTTGCAAGCCCAGGACGCCGGGCGCAAATATGTCTATATCGCCAGCCGAGTTCTCAACGCGAAATGACCGATCAATCCGTTTCCGCCATCGAAGGCGGGCGCATCGCCCGCGATCTCGTCATCGTCAACCGCAAGGGCCTTCATGCGCGGGCGACGGCCAAATTCGTCCAATGCTGTGAGGCTTACGAGGCCGAGATCACCGTCTCCAAATGCGGGGACACGGTCGGCGGCAGCTCCATCATGGGCATATTGACGCTGGGCGCGGCGCAGGGCTCCACCATCACTGTGACCGCCGCCGGCCCACAGGCCGCGCAAGCGATAGAGGCGCTGGCGGCGCTGGTGGGCAACCGCTTCGGAGAGGACGAGTAGAGGCTGCGGCGCCCCACCCTCCCCTTCAGTAAGAGGGTCGGCCGGCGATAGCCGGACGTGGTGGGGTCCACCAGCAGAGACTCGGGACGTCGCCCCCTCTCGAGCGCCTACGGCGCTCGACCTCCCCCTCGAGGGGTCGGCCTCCGCTACGCGTCCCCCCGCCTCGGCTTGGACAATTCGCTCAAATCCGGTTCCCCGCAGCGCGCGAGGATGGCGGCGCGGACATGGTCGCGCAGCCGCAGCGCGCAGAGAAAATCGCCCCCGCCCGCCCGTATCGGCGGCAGAATGGTCAGCGACAGCGCCGAGCGGCGCGGGAACCATTGCTCGCCGCGCAACATGCCGCGGGTTCCACGCAAGACGCCCGGAAAGACCGGCAGCTCCGCCTCCGCGGCGATCTTGAACGCGCCGAGATAGAAGCCGCAGAGCCCGGCGCGGCGCGTGAACGTCCCCTCGGGGAAGAAAACGAGATTGCGCCCCTCGCGCGCCGCCGCCGCGAGCTTCTCCGCGTCGGCCACGCTCGCCGCAATGTCGAAGCGCTCGACGAAAAGGGCGCCGAGCCGGCGCAGGAACGGCCCGGCGAAAATCTGTCCGGCCAGCTCCTTCTTGGCGACGAAAGCCGGCTCGCCCGGCAAGCGAGCGGCGAGCAGCATCACATCGACATAGCTCGAATGGTTGAAGGCGAGCACGGCGCCGCCTTTCGGCAGACGCTCGAGCCCTTCGGTCGTGACCTTCGCGCCAATGGCGCCGAGCATTGTCCCGGCGATCTTGCGGACGGCGGGCCAGCGCGAGCGGCGGGGCAGAGTCATGACCGCCCACCAGGCGGCGAAATAGCCGGCGCAGACGACGATCCACCACCAGGACGCATAGGCGAGCTCGCCCACGCTTTTCGCCGCGCCGCGCATCGCCGGCCATAGGCCGAGCAGCGCCAGCCGGCCGATCTGCAGCCACACCGGGCCGCGCGGCTCGCCGAGCCGGCCCTCTTCGAACAGCGCCTTGGCGGCGCTGCGGCGAATCTTGCCGCTCGAGGTTTTGGGAGTCGAGCGTGGCGGCAGGAAGCGGACCTCCTCCGCCGGCGCGCCGCAAACTGCGGCGACCGCGGCCTGAACCTTGGTCTCGAGCGCGCCGAGGGCCTCCGGCGCGGTCTCATAGGTCTCGGCGACGACGATCAGCCGCTCCGTGCCGGTCTCGACGTCGGGCGCGCCAAAAGCGGCGACGCAGCCTTTGCGGATTCCGGGGAGCGTGGCGACGGCCTCCTCTATCTCCTGCGGATAGAGATGACGCCCGGCGCGTATGACGATGTCCTTCACCCGCCCGGTGACATAGACTTCGCCGCCGGCCGTGTAGGCGCGATCGCCGCTGTCGAGCCAGCCGCCCCGAATCAGCGCCTTGCTCTTCTCCTCATTGCGGAAATAGCCGGCGGTGGCGGAAGGGCCGCGGAACTCCAGCCGCCCCTCGCGCCGCTCGGCGAGCTCGCGGCCGGCGGCGTCGACGATGCGGATTTCATGGCCCGGCAGCGGCGCGCCGCAGGAGACGAACTCCAGAGCCGTGGTCGCGTCCCCGGCCGGCTCCGCGCGGCCGTCGGTCGCCAGCGAATCACGGGAGATGCGGTCGATCAGCGGCGCGCGGCCGGGCGGCGGAAAGGCGAGGCCGACGGAATTTTCCGCGAGACCATAGACCGGCGCCATGGCCTCCGCCCGGAAACCATATTTGGCGAATTTCTCGGCGAATCGCCGGATCGTGCGCGGGGAAATGGGCTCCGCGCCATTGGCGACCATGCGCAGCGAGGAGAGATCGAGTCCCTCGATCTGGGCCGGATCGATCTTGTCGAGGCAGAGCTCGAAGGCGAAATTGGGCGCGGCGCTCAGCGTGCCGCGATGGCGGTCGATCGCCTCCAGCCAGCTCGCCGGCCGCGACAGAAAGGTCAGCGGCGACATGACATAGAGCGGCGCCCCGAAATGCAGGCAGCCGAGCCAGGCGCCGATCAATCCCATATCGTGATAGAGCGGCAGCCAGCTCACGAAAGTGTCGGCCGAGGTCGCGCCTATGGCGAGGCCCATGGCGCGCACATTGGCGAGAAGATTGGCGTGGCTCAGCACGACGCCTTTGGGATCGCCCGTGCTGCCGGACGTATATTGCAACATGGCGGTCGCGCCCGCCTCGCGCGTCGGCGGCAAAGGCGCGCCATTGGCGCCGCTCACAAGATCGGCGACGGCGACGATCACCTCCAATGTCTCCACCCGGCGGCGGGCGAGGCCGGCGAGACGAATCCCCTCGGCGGCGGTGATGAGCAGCTTCACCCCGGCGTTGCGCAAAATGCCGATCTGGCGGGTGATATGCTCCTCGATCTGCGCCATGCGCATCGGCGGATAGATCGGCACGGGAATGGCGCCGGCGTAGAGCGCGCCGAAAAAGGCCACGAAGAAATCGAGTCCGGTGGGCAGCATCAGCGCGATGCGGTCGCCAGGCGCGACGTCGCGGGCGACGAGGCCTTCCGCCGCCCGGCGCGCCTCGTCGGCCAGCCGCCAATAGGTGAAAGCGCCGGCCGGCGTCGCCGCGTCGCGCAGAAAGGTCAGATGCAGCCGCTCGGGATTATGCGCGGCGTGCCAGTCCAGCGCTTCGGTCAGCGTCTTCGCCTCGAAGGCGGCGCGAATATGCGGCAGCGCCTCGCCCGCGGCAGGCTCGACGACGGGCGGCGGCTCGGCGCCGGGCGCTTTCTCCAGCGCCGTCAGCAGATCGCCGACCGTATCGGCGCGGCCGAGCTCCTCGATCGGCAGATGCGCATGAAAAGCCTTTTCGAGCCGCATGTTCAATTCGGCGCGCGCCAGGCTGTCGACGCCGAGATCCTGCTCGAGCCGGCTGGACAGGGAGATTTCCGCCGGAACGCTGCGCTGCGGATGCATTTCGCGCGCGAGCGAGCCGACGACGGCGAAAACCTCGCGCCGCGCCGCCTCCTGCGTCGCGCGGCGACGCCCCGGATAATTGGAGACCGCATACATTCGCGCCCCTCCTGCTCCCGAGGCAGATAGAGCGAGGTCGGCGGCATTCGACTCTTTTCTATAACCCGGCGTCGAAGACGACTTGGAACAATCGCTCTGGTTGCGCTGGCGTCAGCTTCGCGCAAGCCGGAAATTTCAATCTGCGCGCACGTACGAAGCGACGCGCCATGGGTGTCACGAATCATGGTATCGCCGATTTCCGCCGTTACATCCCGAGCGCCCGGCGTGCGCGCGCTGTCGCGCGTCGCGCCTGTCGCAGCAAAGGCCGAGCCGGTCGAAGACGCGAGCGTGGCGACGACGGCGGCCGTCGAAACGCCGCCGCCCGGCCCCGGCCTTCGCGACGCGCTTCCCGCCGGCTATCGAAATTTCGCCATGCCGCTCGGCGCCGCCTCCGGCGAAGAAATCAGCGGCGAGGACGCCAATCTGACCTCCGCCTATGGACCGAGCGCGGCCGCGCTCTCCGGCCTGCCGCGCCTCGTCGGCGAACGCGTTCCGCTGCGCATCATCGTGCGGGAGGCGCAGGCGGCCGCGCGCTCCGCCGCGGAGGCGCGCGGCGAAACGACGAAGGAATTCCTCGAGGAGGCGGACGTCGTTCCGCGCTCGCGCCTGCCCTCGCGCAACGCCGACGATGCGGCCGCGACGATTCGCGCCGCCCTGCTGGTCCGCGACGGCGAGCGCGACACCGCCACCATCGACATCTATCTGGCCAAGACGGGACCGGGCGCCTTCGAGGCGACCACCTATGACCGCGATTTCGCGTCGCCGTCCGGCGGCTTTCCCTATTCGGCGCCGCCGCTCTCGATCGATCGAATCATTTTCGATCCGGCCTATCAGGCGATCGTCTCGGCCGTCGCCGGCCAGCCGCGGCGGCGCAGCGCGACGGCCGCCCGCTCCACCTCGCCGCTCGGCGCCTTCATCGTCGCGTCGGTGATCGGCGTCGCGACATTCGTCGCCGTCGTGCTGACGCTCGCCGCCGGCCGGCCGATCTTCGCCGCGACGATCGCGCTGCTCGGCGCCGCCGGCTTCGTCTACGCGCTGCGCTCGCGCTCGGCCTGAAGCGGCGCGGCGAGAACGGCGGCGAGAGAACGGCTTGCGCTCCGGCGCGTCGCCCGCTAACCCTGCGGCCAGCCCATTGCAGCCGAACCCCGAGAAAGCCGCCGCATGAAAGCCCGCGTCATCGTCACCTTGAAAAACGGCGTGCTCGATCCGCAGGGCAAGGCCATAGAGGGCGCGCTCGCCTCGCTCGGCGTCGAGGGCGTCGGCGGCGTGCGGCAGGGCAAGGTGTTCGACATAGAGCTCGAGGGCTCCGACCGCGCGCTGGCCGAGGAGCGGCTGCGCGCCGCCTGCGAGAAGCTGCTCGCCAACACCGTCATCGAGAATTTCCAGATCGAGATCGCGAGCCCATGAGAGCCGCCGTCATCGTCTTTCCCGGCTCCAATCGCGAAGGCGATATGGCGCGCGCGCTTCGCCAAGCGACCGGCCACGAACCGGCCATGGTCTGGCATTCGCAGACCGAGCTGCCCGCGGGCACGGATCTCGTCGTGCTGCCGGGCGGCTTCTCCTATGGCGATTATCTGCGCTGCGGCGCAATCGCCGGCCGCGCGGCCATTATGGACGCGGTGCGCGCCCATGCCGCGCGCGGCGGTCTGACGCTCGGCGTCTGCAACGGCTTCCAGATTTTGTGCGAGGGCGGCCTGCTGCCGGGCGTGCTGATGCGCAACGCCAATCTGCGCTTCGTCTGCCGAATGCAGCATTTGCGCGTCGAGCGCGCCGACACCGCCTTCACCAGCCATTATCGCCAGGGCCAGACGATCGAGGTCGCCATCGCCCATGGCGAGGGCAATTACGAGGCCGACGACGAGACGATCGCGCGGCTCGAGGGCGAGGGGCTCGTCGCCTTCCGCTATTGTGATTCACTCGGGCGCGTCGGCGGCGAGGCCAATCCCAACGGCTCGCGCAACGACATCGCCGGAATCTTCTCCGAGCGCCGCAATGTGCTCGGTCTGATGCCGCATCCCGAAAATCTCATCGATCCGCTGGTCGGCGGAATCGACGGCCGGGGATTGTTCGAGAGCCTCGCAGCGGCGTGACGCCGATCGGCAGTGCGCGGCGAGTGGGCGCGAGTTCCGCTAACCCTCGCGGCGCTTGATCCACATCAGCGCGAAAAAGGCCGCCGCCGCCGAGGCGACGCAGAGCGCCGCCGCATAGAGCGTGCCCTGCTCATTGTCGCCGAAAAACAGATTCTTGGTGTTCATGCCGAAAATGCCGGAGACGAGAGTCGGCGGCATCAGCAGCGTGCCGAGAATGGTCAGCACATAGAGCTGGCGATTGGTCTCGGCGGTGAGATTGGAGACGATCTCGTCCTGCAGCAGGCGCGCGCGCTCCTCCACCGCCTGCAGCTCCTGCTGCAACGAATCGAATCGCTGGGTCAGCCGGCGCAGCGCCGCATGAGTCGGCGGCGTGACGCGCGGCGAGAAAGCCGTGCGGGAAAAAACGCGCTGCCCGTCGGCGAGCTCGCGGCGCAGGCGGATCGTCTGCCGGCGCAGCGCGCCGAGATCGCGCCGATCGTCATGCGTCTCGTCGTCGAGCACGCGATCCTCGATCTTGTTGAATTTGGCGAGAAGCTTCTCGAGCCCGATATCCATGGAGACGAGGCTGCGCGTCACCAGCGCCTCGAAGAGATCGAGCGGCGCGCGCAGGCGCTGGCCCTCCAGCGCCGCCTGCCGAATGGCGGCGGTCGATTCGACGGCGTAGCGGCGGGCGGTGACGATGCAGCGCTCGGTGACGACGACGCGCAGCGGACGCAGCACGTCTTCCTCCCGCTCGAGATCGCGGCCGTAATCGGCGATCACGCCCCACAGCGCTTGCTCGTCGGCGTCGAGCCGCTGATGGCTGTCCTGGTCGATGAGCAGGGCGCGCGCCTCGGCCGGCATTTGCGAGCGGCCGGCGACCCAATCGCGATAACGCAGATCGGCGACATTGAGATGGACCCAGAAATAGCCGTCGGCTTCCACATCCAGCTGCGCGGAATCGTGGTCGGCGACGAGCGTCGCCGCGCCCTCCGCATCGAAGCGCATGACCCAGAGAAAGGGCGAATCGCCCACGATCGCGACGCTCGACGGCATCGTCTTCATTTTCGTGCGTCCCCGCAGGCGCGCGCCCTCTGCGGCCCGCCTCGGGTCCTCGCCATTAGAGAAGGGATGCGACGGTTCGTCGACAGGGGGCGGCACGGTTGACCTTCACAATCAGGCGTCGGCTTTTTGCGGCTTGCGCTCCAGCTCCTCGAGCGGCGGCGGGACGCGCCGGCGCCGACGCTCCTCCGCCGCCTCGAAGGCTCTGCGCAGCGCGCGCCGCGCGGAATTGGTGTGCGCCTCGGTGACGCGCGAGAAGAGGAAGCCGAAGACGACCGCCGCTGTCATCACCGCCGCCATCACCTGCCAATGGACGGGCGTCGCCAGCTCGCGCGCCCATAGCGCGCCGAAGCGCTGATCGACGAAAGCGCGCGCCAGAATCAGCAGCGGCATATGCACGCTGTAGAGCGAGAAGGAGAAATCGGCGAGCCGCCGATGCAGCTGCGGCTGGAACAGCGCCCAGCCCTGCTGCGGCCCGAAGCGCAGCGTCACCACGAGATTGAGGAAGAGAACGGCCGCCAACGTATCGGCGAGATCGGCGAGATAGGGGAAGGCCTCGAGATTGGGGCCGCGCACCAATAGGCGGATGGGGATGACGGCCGCGACATAGAGCGCGAGCGCGATCCAGCGCGATTGGACCAGTGGGCGCCGCGCCAGAGTCGCCAGCGCGCCGAGGCCCCAGAGCAGATAGCCGAACCGAAACCAGCCGCCGGAGGGGATCGACATGACCACCAGAATGGCGAGGCCGAGCGCGAATCCGACAGCGCGCGTCCGCAGCGAATAGGCGCGGGCGAAGGGCAGCAGCAGCAGCGGAAAGGAGATGTAATACCAAAACTCGCAGGCGAGCGACCAGAGCGGCCCATTGGTGCCGAAGAAATCGCAATAGATCGCCGCGAGATTGGCCAGCGAGCCGAGGAAGAGATCGGCGCGATAATGGTCCTTGAACACCGGCCAGTCGTAGACGCCGCTGTCGCCGAGCCAGCCGCGGCCGATCCCATCCGCCGCCACTGTGACCAGCAGCGCCGGCGCGAGGACGATATAGATGCGCGCGAAGCGATGGATGAGATAGTCGCGCAGAAAGGGCTTGTCCTTGCGCAGCTGCGCCAGCACGGCGCCGCCGACCAGATAGCCCGAAATGGCGAAGAAGCCGACGACGGCCTGATGACCGAGCTCGAAGCTGACGAAGAACCACCAGGCGTAGACGCTCGCCGCATGGGGAGCGCTCATTATGTCCGCGAGATTGACGAACATATTGGTGGAGTGGACGGCGAGCACCAGCAGCGCGCCCACCCAACGACATGCCTCGATGAATTGCGACAGAAGGACGGGCATGTGTCTCCGAAGGCTTTGGAGCGAACGGATCGCTCCAAATGAAAAAAAGCTGGGCGGGGCTGAGTTATAGCCCCTTGGCTCGACCTTGGCCAACCCAGCGGGCGCGCTCGCCGAGCCGCGCGCGCCGGTCCAGCGCGGCGACAGCCGCATGCAGAAGCCGCCGCAGCGCCGGCGTATGCGCCTCGGTCACACGCGAGAAGACGAAGGCCGTCGCGACGGCGACGAGGAGCAGCGCCGCCGTGACGAGCCAATGCGTCGACGTCGGCAGAAGCTTGTGCCAGTCCACGCCGAAAATATGGCCGGCTCCGGCCCAGAAGAAGAAAACGATCGGCATATGCGTGGCGTAGAGCGAGAAAGAGAAATCTGCGAGCCGGCGATGCAGCGCCGAATCTCCGAGCGCAAAGCCGCTTTCCGAAAAGCGCAGCGTCGCCAGCAGATTGGCGAGCGTCGCCGCGGTGAGCGCGTCGGCGATGTCGTGCAGAACCGGATGCGCCTCGAAGAGAGGCCCGCGCGCGGCGAGGCGGGCGACGACGAGCGCCGCGAGAAAAATCCCCAGCGACAGATATTTGCCGGCGAAGAGCGGGCGCTTCGCGCGGGCCGCCAGCGCGCCCATGGCCCATAGCGCGAAGCCGAAAGGCACGCGCGAGGAGGGAAGCGAGAGGAGCAGCAGCAGCAGCGCGCCGAGGGCGAAGCCGGCGAGGCGCGCGGGTTCCGAATAGGCGCGCGCCAAAGGAAGCAGCAGCAGCGGGAACAAAAGATAGTACCAGAACTCGCAGGCCAGCGACCACAGCGCGCCGTCTGTGCCGGCCTGGCCGGCCCAGATATTCTGCTGCATGGCCAGCGTCGAGAGAATGCGCGAGGCCTCATAGGCGCCCTCGAGGCCGGGAAGCTCATAGACGCCTGCGCCGGCGAAAAGATCGCGGCCGAGCGCGTCGAGACCGAAGGTCAGCGCCAGCGCCGGGATCAGCACCAGATAGATGCGGGCGAAGCGATCGACGAAATAGGCGCGCAGGAAGGGCGTCCGCCGCTCCATGGCCACAAAGACGCGGCCGCCGACGAGAAAGCCCGACAGCACGAAAAAGACCGTCACCGCCTGATGCGAGAAAGCGGTGACGAACCACCACGCATAGACGAGCGGCCCATGCGGCGCGACCATCATGTCGCTCAAGGAGACGAGCACATTGGCGTGAGCGAGCAGAACGGCGAGAGCGGCGAGCCAGCGGGCGGCGTGAATGAAATCCGATAAAAAGACCGGCATGAAAAAAGCGCTCGTACGAAAAGTGCGCCGTCGAGGCTAGGGAAAGCGGAGAGCCGCGTCATCCTGCGGAAAGACCGCAGGTCCTGGCCGAGGGAATATGGCGGCATTTCCGGCGGACGGGCAAAAGCTCGCCTCCGCGGGCTCACTCCTGTATAGCTGGGCCGCGCGGGGGAGCGGCGAGCAGGAGCCAGGCCAGTGGAGAATTGGACGCCCGGAAGCTGGAGAGGAAGACCGATCGAGCAGACGCCGGTCTATCCCGATCAGGCGGCGCTCGCCGATGTCGAGCGGCAGCTCGCCGGATTTCCGCCCCTCGTCTTCGCCGGCGAGGCGCGCAATCTGAAACGCTCGCTGGGGGAAGTGGCGGCCGGCCGCGCCTTTCTGCTGCAGGGCGGCGATTGCGCCGAGAGCTTCGGCGAGCATTCGGCCGACAATATCCGCGACTTCTTCCGCGTTTTCCTGCAAATGGCGGTGGTGCTGACCTATGCGGCGGCCTCGCCCGTGGTGAAGGTCGGCCGCATCGCCGGCCAATTCGCCAAGCCGCGCTCCGCCCCTACCGAAAAGCAGGGCGCGCTGGAGCTGCCGAGCTATCGCGGCGACATCATCAACGACATCGAATTCACCGCCGCCGCCCGCACGCCCGATCCGCAGCGCCAGCTGATGGCCTATCGGCAATCGGCGGCGACGCTCAACCTCATCCGCGCTTTCGCGACGGGCGGCTTCGCCAATCTCGTCAACGCCCATCGCTGGATGCTGGGCTTCGTGCGCAACAGCCCGCTCTCGGACCGCTATTCGCAGCTCGCCGATCACATCAGCGAGACCTTGGGCTTCATGCGCGCCATCGGCCTCGATCCCGAGCATCATCCCGAGCTGCGGCAGACGGATTTCTACACCTCTCACGAGGCGCTGCTGCTCGGCTATGAGCAGGCGCTGACGCGCGTCGATTCGCTCGAGGGCGGCTATTTCGCCACCTCCGGCCATTTCCTCTGGATCGGCGACCGCACGCGCCAGGAGGACGGCGCCCATATCGAATATCTGCGCGGCGTGCAGAACCCCATCGGCCTCAAATGCGGGCCGAGCCTGAAGCCCGACGCGCTGCTGCGCCTCATCGACAGGCTCGATCCGCAGAACGAGCCGGGGCGGCTGACGCTCATCTGCCGTTTCGGCTCCGACAAGGCGGCCGAGGCGCTGCCGCCGATCCTGCGCGCCGTCGCCCGAGAGGGGCGCAATGTCGTGTGGTGCTGCGATCCGATGCATGGCAACACGATCAGCGCCGGCGGCCGCAAGACCCGGCCCTTCGATCGCGTGATGGCGGAAATCCGCAATTTCTTCGAGGTTCATCGCGCCGAGGGGACTTACGCCGGCGGCATTCACCTCGAGATGACGGGGCAGAACGTCACCGAATGCATGGGCGGCGCGCGCGATATTTCCGAGCAGGAGCTCGGCGTGCGCTACGACACGACCTGCGATCCGCGCCTCAACGCCGAGCAGGCGATCGAGGTGGCTTTCCTCGTCGCGGAATTGCTGAAGGCCGAGCGTCTCGCGCGTAGCGCGCAGGAGCAGGACGCGGCGGAGTAACACCCCCAGCGCCCTCATCCTGAGGCGCTTTTTGCGGAACGCAAAAAGCCTCGAAGGATGCTTCAGGAGGCGCGGCCCCCCATCCTTCGAGACGGCCCCTTCGGGGCCTCCTCAGGATGAAGGGACTGGCTTTTTCGATACCAACAATCACTCCGCCGCGGCGTGGACATTGGCGGCGCGAGCCCGCGGGGCGGCGAGGCGGGTGGCGAGGAATATGCCCGCCAGCGTCGCCACATAGACGACGACCTGCAGCGCCGTCGGCTGGTCGACATAGCCGATCAACGTATGCAGCACACGCCCGACGAGGCTCGTATCGGGCAGCACGCCGGATGTGTCCCACATTGTCTGCGACAGAGCGGTGACGATCCAGGCCTGCTGCAGAAAGGCCGCGCATTGCGCCGCGAGACCGGCGGCGAGCAGAGTGATCATCGCCGTCGTCACGGCGAACAAATGCCGCGCCGGAATGGTGACGAGACCAAAATAGGTGAGCGCGCTGACGCCGGCGCCGAGGACGAGACCCGAGAAACCGCCGAGGATCACATCCGCGCCCGATTCGCCGGAGACGAGCAGTCCATAGAGGAACAGCGCCACCTCCGAGCCCTCGCGCAGCACGGCGAGCGCGACGACGAGCGCCAGTGCGAGAAAGGATTTGTCGCCGGAGACGGCGGCGCGGCCGGCGGCCGCCAGCTCGCTCGCCAGCTCGCGACCATGGCGCGCCATCCATATGTTGTGCCAAGCGAGCATCAATACCGCCACCGCGAGGACGCCGGCGTTGAACAGCTCCTGCCCGCGTCCGGCGACGGCCTGCGACAGCGCATCGGCGAACAGCGCCACGAGCCCAGCGCCGAGCGCGCCCGCGACCACTCCGGCGAAGACGACGGTCCGCGAGCCGCGCGCCCCCTGTGTGACCGCGAGCACGATGCCGATGACGAGGCCCGCCTCTATGACCTCACGAAAAACGATGACGAGAGCGCCCAGCATCAATAGTCCTCACTCGACGACGAGAACGCCCTTGGCCGTGGACTCGTGATATTCGCCGAAGAATTTATAGCTGCCCGCCTTCAGCGGACGCACGCGCACGGTGATCTCGGCGGAGCCGGCGACGACCTTCTCGATCTTGAGCGCCTTGCTCTCGAATTCTTCCGGCGTGGAATCGAGATTCTTCACGACGATGACGATGGGCTTGTCGGCCGGCGCATGAAGTTCTGCGGGCGTGAAACGATGGTCCTTGATGGAGACTTCCAGGGAGGTCTCCTCGGCCGCGACGGCGGCGACGACGCCCGCCGCGAGCGCGGCGGCGGCGAATAGAATTCGGGAGGATGTCATTTCACGCCTTTCGATGATCGTTCGAACGTCTTCGCCCATGCCCATGGCTCCGCCGCGTCGATCACGGCAAAGCAAGAACCGACCCAGCGCCGCTGTGCGAAGCCAGTGGCGCAGGCGCGGCCGAAACGCGCTAGAGCTTGAATATCAAAGTAGTAAATGACGTGTCGGGCCACAACGCCGCAAGTTGAGATTGCTTCCAATCTGGGCTCGGCGAAATGTCGCGAGGGTCAGCCGGGATAGCCGTGCCGCGCCTTGCTCGCGCGCACCAGCGCGACGGCCTGGGCGTCTCTTCCCGCGGAGCAGGCCGCGGCGGCGGAGTCGATCTCTCCCTGGATAGTCGCATAGACGCCCTGATTCACGTGACCCATGGCGAGATCATTGTCCATGATCGCGCGATAGCGGCCGATCGCATTGGCGCAGCCCGAGCCCGCCGGCAGCTCGAATCCCGCCGGAGTCGCGCTGCGCGTCGCCGCTGTCGGCGCCTGCGCGACGGCGATCGGCTGCGCGGAATTGCAAGCAGCGAGGCAGAGCGCCGCGAAGGTCGGGATGAAGAGCTTTGCGGATGTCATGGCGAAACCGAAATCCTTCACGATGCGGCGCATTTCCCGCTCTCCCCGCTCGCGGGGAGAAGGAAGGCGACGCGATACAAGATCCTATCACTCGCTCAACAGACGCGCGACGAAAGCCTCTATGCCGGCGAGGCGCCGCGGCCGGCGCTGCCGCTCGGCGCGCAATATGGCGAGCAGATCGTCGAAGCTGCGCTGCAGATCGTCGTTGACGAGCACATAGTCATATTGCTTCCAGCGCTGAATCTCATTGCGCGCGTTCTCGAGACGACGCTCGATCGCCTCTCGCGAATCCTCGGCGCGGCGCTCGAGCCGCGCGCGCAGCTCTTTCATCGAGGGCGGCAGGATGAAGACGGTGACAGTGTCCGCGCCCATCTTTTCGCGCACCTGCTGCGTACCCTGATAGTCGATGTCGAAGAGCGCATCGCGGCCTTCGCCCAATATCTCGTCGACGGGTCCGCGCGGCGTGCCGTAATAATTGCCGTGCACCTCCGCCCATTCCAGCAATTCGCCATTGTCGCGCATCGCCTCGAAACGGCTCTTGGAAATGAAAGAATAATGAATGCCGTCGACCTCGCTGGAGCGGCGCGGGCGCGTCGTCACCGAGATCGAGAGGGTGAGGTCGAGCTCGCGGTTCTGCAGCAGCATACGCGTCAGCGTCGTCTTCCCCGCGCCGGAGGGCGAGGAGAGAATGAGGACGATTCCGCGGCGGTCTGGCGTTGTGGGCATCTTTTGTCCAGCGAATAGCGAGTGGCGAATGGAGCGCGTCTTTCGCGCTACTCCCTATTCGCTATTTTCTCCTCACTCAATGTTCTGCACCTGCTCGCGCCATTGCTCCACCTCGATCTTGAGCTCGAGGCCGAGCGCGGTGAGCGCGCCATCGTTGGATTTGGCGCAGAGCGTGTTGGTCTCGCGCGACAATTCCTGGGCGAGGAAATCGAGGCGGCGGCCGATCGGCCCGCCCTTGTCGATGAGCGCCTTCGCGCTCGTCACATGCGCTTTCAGCCGGTCCAACTCCTCGCGAATATCGGCCTTGACCGCGAGCAGCACCGCCTCCTGATGCAGCCGCTGCGAATCGAAGGAATGGCCCGTCTCCAGCAGCGCCGCGATTTGCGCGGCGAGCCGCGCGCGCACCGCCTCCGCCGAGCGGCCGGGCAGCGCCTCCGCCTGCGCGGTCAATTCGCCGATGCGTGCGAGCCGCGCCGTCAGCACCTCGCCTATGGCCGCGCCTTCGGAGCCGCGCGAGGCGGTGAGAGCGTCGAGCGCCTGCGCCAATGTCGCCAGCACCTTTGCGTCGAGCGCATTGCGCTGCTCTTCGTCGTCCTCCGGCTCGATGACCTCGACAATGCCGCGCACCGCGAGCAATCCGTCGAGCGAGGCGGGCCGCAAGGATGCGTGCAGCGGCACATCGTCGAGCGCTTTCAACAGCCGCTCCAGCGCGGCGCGATTGACGCGCGTCTCGACCAGCGCGTCGTCGCGCCGCGCGGTGAGATTGGCGAAGCAGGAGCCGCGGGCGATGCGTCCGGCGATCAGCGCGCGCGCCTTCACCTCCACCGCGTCGAAATTGGGCGGGACGCGCAGCCGCAGATCCAGCCCTTTGGAATTGACGGTCTTGATCTCCCAGGCGTAGCGCCACGGCCCGAGATTGTCATGGGCGCGGGCGAAGCCTGTCATGCTGGCGAGAGTCATTGCGATCCTTGCTAGGGCGCGTGGCGAGTAGACTGTCTCGCTACGCGCTTCCATCACCGAAACTTCGCCACATCGGGCACGATCTTCGCCGAGTTCAAGTCCCAGCCGCGGTCGCGCAGCGGATCGAGCGGCGTGCCCTCGGAAGCGTCGAAGGCGCGGGCGGCGCGCGGCGGCTGGCCGACCTCCGCAGAGGCCGAGAGCGGCAATGGCCGTCCCTCGGGCCCGCCCTCGACGGGGGAAACGCCGAGCCGGGCCGCGCGAGCGCGCTGCTCGGCGCGCAGAGCGGCGGAGACGGGATAGCTCGTCGCCGAATCGAGCCCGTCGTCCGCGGCGAGATCGTCGGCGGCCGCCTGCGAATCCTCTTGCGCGGCATTGGCCAGCAGAGCGACCGCGGCGCGCGCCTCCGGTTGGGCGCGCTGGGCGAATGGCGTGGTGAACAGCGGCGGCGCAGAAGCCGCCACGGCGGCGCGCTCGGCGGCGAGACGCAGGCTCGCCTCATTGTCCCCGGCATATTCGAAGGGAATGGCGGGCAGAGCGGCGCCGATTCTCTTCAGCGCGCCAGGACGCGGATCGGCGGCGGCGATCGGCTCCATGGCCGCATCGGCCAGCGCCACGAGCCGGCCGAAAGCCGCGTCGCCGCGCTTTTCCCGCGGGGCGGACTGCGTCGGCCCGACCACCGCGCCCGGCTCCAGCCGATCGACGCCCGAAGCCCGATCCTTCTCGATCTGCCGCCAGCGCTGGACGTTACGGGCATGTTGATCGAGCGTCTCGGCGAAGACATGGCCGCCCGTGCCGTCTGCGACGAAATAGAGCTCCTGCGTGCGCGAGGGATTGGCGACCGCCTCCAGCGCCGCGCGACCCGGATTGGCGATCGGCCCCGGCGGCAGGCCGTCGATCGCATAGGTATTATAGGGCGTCCATTTCTCGACCTCGGACTTCAAAATGCCGCGGCCGAGCGTGGCGCGCCCGCCGACGAGGCCATAGACGATGGTGGGGTCCGATTGCAGACGCATTCCCTTGCGCAGGCGATTGATGAACACGGCGGCGACGCGCGGGCGCTCATCGGCCTTGCCGGTCTCTTTCTCGACGATGGAGGCCAGCGTCACCAGCTCATAGGGCGTCTTGACCGGAAGGTCGGGATGGCGGCGCGCCCAGATCTGATCCAGCAGCTTGCGCTGATCCTCCTGCATCTTCACCAAGAGCTTGGCGCGCGGATAGCCGCGCGCGACCTTATAGGTCTCCGGCAGCAGCGCCCCTTCCTTGGGCAGCTCCGACATGTCGCCGGCGAGAATGTCGTTCTCGCGCAGACGCGAGACCACCTGCTCGGTCGTCAGCCCTTCGGGAATGGTGACGCCATGCAGAATCTGCCGGCCGTTCACCAGCTCGTCCATCACCTCGCGCAGGCTGGCGTTCTGCTTGAACGCATATTCGCCGGGCTTCAGCTTGCCGCGGACGCCCTCGATCAAAAGGGCGACATTCATCAGCATTGGATTGTCGATGACGCCGTCGCGCTCGAGCTGCGCCAGAATCTCGGGAACGTCGCTGTGCGGGGCGATATAGACGATTCGCTCAGCGGCGAGCGGGCCGGGCTCGCGCAGCTTGTGCAGCACGGCGATGAGGCCGAAGACGCCGGCCACGGCGAAGACCAGCAGCAGGGAGAGAAGGCTGCTGAGCGCGGAGAGCGTTCCCTCCCGCTTGCGGCGCGGCGGGGGCGGCGGCGGCGCGTCCGGCTGCAAGGCTTCGCCGGCGCTGCGCAAGCTCGCACGGCGCCGGAAGAAGGAGGAGGAAGCCTGTCCCTCGGGCGGGCGCCCTTTGGGATCGGAATGAGATTCGGTCGCGCCGTCCTTCGGCGCTTCCGGCAAATTATCAGGGGGAGTATCGCTCATCGGGAAACTCCGTCTCTTGGGTTTCGGGCCGTGTCGTGATTCGGATCACATCCAAACTCGCCGACCAGAAAAACGCGACGGACCGACAAACAAAACGCTTCGAGAGCCGCCTCGCCGAACAGGATTGCGACGACTTTGCGGCGCTCGCTACCCTATCGTTCTTTGTGGCGAAATCAGGAACGGCCTCTCGTCCACAGGCGCGAGCGGCGGCGCGAAGCGCCGATCACTCCGGACGCCGGAAGACGAGAGAGGCGTTCGTGCCGCCGAAACCGAAGGAATTGGACAGGACGATATCGATCTTACGCCGCCGCGCCTCGTGCGGGACCAGATCTATGTCGGTCTCGACCGAAGGATTGTCCAGATTGCGCGTCGGCGGCGCGACGCCATGGGTGAGCGCCAATATGGAATAGATCGCCTCCACTGCTCCGGCCGCGCCGAGCAGATGTCCGATCGCCGATTTGGTCGAGGACATGGACAGATTCGGCGTCTCATTGCCGACGAGGCGCTGCACCGCCTGCAGCTCGATCTCGTCGCCGAGCGGCGTCGAGGTGCCGTGTGAGTTCACGTAATCCACATCCGACACGCGAACGCCCGCGCGCTTCAGCGCGATTTCCATGCAACGATAGGCGCCGTCGCCGTCCGGCGCGGGCGCCGTGATGTGATAGGCGTCGCCGGACATGCCATAGCCGATCAGCTCGGCGTAGATTCTGGCGCCGCGCGCCTTGGCGTGCTCATAGGATTCGAGCACGACGCAGCCGGCGCCCTCGCCCATGACGAAGCCGTCGCGATCGCGATCATAGGGGCGCGAGCCCGCCTCTGGACGATCGTTGAAGCCGGTCGACAGCGCCTTGCAGGCTGCGAAGCCCGCGACGCCGATGCGATTGACCGGCGATTCGGCGCCGCCCGCCACCATCACCTCGGCCTCGCCGAGCGCGATCAGCCGGCCCGCGTCGCCAATGGCGTGCGCGCCGGTGGAGCAGGCGGTGACGACAGCGTGATTGGGCCCTTTGAGGCCGTGCATGATCGACACATAGCCGGAGGCCAGATTGATGATTCGGCCGGAGATGAAGAAGGGCGACACGCGTCGCGGGCCCTTCTCCTTCAGCGTGACGGAGGTCTCGTAAATGCCGCCGAGCCCGCCGATGCCGGAGCCGATCAGCACGCCGGTCGAATTCTGCTTCTCGGGCGTGTCCGCCGTCCAGCCGGCGTCGGCCAGCGCCTGAGTGGCCGCGGAGACTCCATAGATGATGAAGTCGTCGACCTTGCGCTGCTCCTTCGGCTCGAACCAGGCGTCGGGATCGAAGGTTCCATTGGTTCCGTCGCCGCGCGGCACGAAACCTGCTATCTGACACGGGAGATCAGACGCCTCGAAAGTGTCGATGCGGCGAAAGCCGTGCTCTCCGGCGATCAGCCGCCGCCAATTGACGTCCACGCCACAGCCCAACGGCGAAACGATGCCGAGTCCGGTGACCACCACCCTGCGCATGGATTCTCTCGAACGCTATGCCATATATTTCAGTCGGTTTCTCGAAGTCGCGACAGCGCGGACCGTTCCACGATCCGCGTCGCGTAGGCGTCTCGCCTCAAGCCGCCTTGGCTTTTTCGAGAAAGGTGATGGCGTCGCCGACCGTGTTGATCTTCTCGGCCTCTTCGTCCGGGATCTCGACGCCGAACTCCTCCTCGAAGGCCATGACCAGCTCGACGGTATCGAGAGAATCGGCCCCGAGATCGTCGACGAAAGACGCCTCCGGCTTCACCTCTTCTTCTTTGACGCCGAGATGTTCGACAACGATACTCTTAACGCGCGGGGCGATATCGCTCATCTTCTCTGATCCTCGTTCGATCGATCTGCTGACACCGATTTGGCGGATCCATAGCTCGGCTCGGACCACGCTCGATCGTTTCAGGGGTAAACTACGTCACATTTCTGCGGTTCCGCTCGCGCGATCCACCGAAATGTCGCCATCGGGAGGCGAGCTTTTCGCCGGCCCGAATTGCTCTCGCGGCGTCGCCCCCGGCCAGCGTCGCGTCTGGTAGCATAATTAATTCGCCGTGGCGAGGGGCGCCCCACGGCAAATCCCGAGCTTTCAAATCATCGCCATGCCGCCGTTCACATGCAGAGTCTGGCCTGTGACATAGGCCGATTCGTCGCTCGAGAGATAGACGACGGCGGCGGCGACATCGGCGCCCGTGCCCAGCCGACCCGCCGGCACGGCGCGCAGAATCGTCTGCTTCTGCGTCTCGTTCAGCGCGTCGGTCATGGGGCTCTCGATAAAGCCGGGCGCCACGCAATTGACGGTTATGCCGCGCGAGGCGACCTCGGCCGCCAGAGATTTGGTCATGCCGATCATGCCCGCCTTGGCGGCGGCGTAATTGCCCTGGCCGGCGTTGCCGGTGACGCCGACGACCGAGGTGATGCCGATGATTCGCCCGAAGCGCTTGCGCATCATGCCGCGCAGCGCCGCGCGCGACAGGCGGAAGGCGGAGGTGAGATTGACGTTCAGCACCGCATCCCAATCCTCGTCCTTGAGGCGCATGAACAGCATGTCGCGGGTGATGCCGGCGTTGTTGACGAGAATGTCGAGCCCGCCCATGGCGTTTTCCGCCGCCGGGACCAGCGCCTCGGCCTGCGTCTTGTCGGACAGGTCGCAAGGCAGGATATGGACGCGCTCGCCGAGCTCGGAAGCGAGCGCCGAAAGCGCCTCTTCGCGCGTGCCCGACAGCGCCACGACCGCGCCGCTCTGATGCAGCGCGCGCGCGATGTCCCGGCCGATGCCCCCGCTCGCGCCCGTCACCAGCGCCGTCTTGCCGGTCAGATCGAACATCTCTCCTCCCTCGCCGCCGCTTTCGTCGCGCGGCTTCGCGAAAACATGAATGCGTCTCTATAGGGCGCCGGCCGCGCAGCGCGCAATCGGAGGGCGCGGCGGCCTTCTTTGTCGCATTAAGTGGTATTGCGGAGAGAAAGCGGCTGCGGTTTGTAGTACAAATTCAGCGTTTTCTGACTACGTAAGGGTGCTTTTTTATCACACCGCAGCAAATAAGCGCGTCGGCGGGACTTATACGGGCATATTTGACGTTTACAGTCTCGGCGATTTACGAAATCTTCGTCTGCAGGCGGTCGAATGCTTTCGTTCGCGGGGTCGAACAGCGTGGATTGGCGTGCTGCGCCGGATTTTAGAGAATTGAAGGAGCCATCGATGAAAAACACAATTTCCGTTCTGGCGATCTTTTCGGCGCTGTTCGGCGGCTCGGCCTTCGCGGCCGATCTTCCGGCGCGCACGGCGCCTGTCGTCGCCTTTGTCCCGCCGCCGTCTTTTTCCTGGACCGGGCCTTATGTCGGTCTCAACATCGGCGGCGGCTGGATCGACCGCAACAACAACAACAATTGGAACTGGGGTTGGAACAACAACAACGGCAACAATAGCGGCGGCGTGGTCGGCGGCGCTCAGCTCGGCTGGAACTATCAGCTCTCGCCGCTCTTCGTCGTCGGTCTCGAGACCGATATTCAGGGCACCAGCATCGGCAGCGGCGGCGGCAACAACAATTGGTGGGGCTGGGGCGATTTCAATCGCGTCCGCGTGCCCTGGTTCGGCACGGTGCGCGGCCGCGTCGGCTTGGCGCTGCTCGATTCGCGGCTCCTGATCTACGGCACGGGCGGCTTCGCCTATGGCGAGGTGAACCGGCCCACGATCGGCTGGTGGGGCAATAATGGCAATGACGTGCGCAGCGGCTGGACGGCCGGCGGCGGCGTCGAATGGGCCTTCCTGCCCAATTGGTCGGCCAAGGTCGAATATCTCTACACCGAGCTGAACGACAATGCGAACAACAACAACAATTGGCTGCTGCTCGCGCCGATCGTCCAGCCGGGCATCGTCGGCATCGGCGCCCTGACCTGGAACCGCCGCACCCAGATCAGCACCGTGCGCGCGGGCGTCAATTACCACTTCAATCTCTTCACCCCGGCTCCCGTGGTGGCGAGATACTAAAAACCGTCCTCCCCTCCCGGACGAAGAGCCCGGCCCCTGCGGCCGGGCTTTTTCGCGATCAGACGAAGGCGCGAAAAGCGTCCAGATCCTCGGGCGCGCCGACGGCGACGCCTTTCGCCTCGGAAGCGATTCGCTTCAAAAGCCCGGTCAGCACCTTGCCGGCGCCGCATTCGACGAATCGGTCGACGCCCTCGCCGGCCATATAGGCGACGCATTCGCGCCAGCGAACCGTGCCCGTCACCTGCTCCACCAGAAGACGACGAATATCGTCCGGCGACACGATCGGGCTCGCGGTCACATTGGCGACGACGGGAAGTTTGGGTGCGAGAATCGTCGTCGTCGCCAGCGCCTCGCGCATGGCCTCGGCCGCCGGCTGCATCAGCGCGCAATGGAAGGGCGCGGAGACGGGCAGCGGCACGGCGCGCTTCACGCCGCGCTCCTTGGCGATGAGAATCGCCTTTTCCACCGCCGCTTTGGCGCCGGAGACGACGATCTGGCCGCCGCCATTGTCATTTGCGATCTGGCAGACTTTTCCTTCCGCCGCGGCGGCGGCCTCGGCGATCTCGCGCGCAGCGTCGAACTCGACGCCGATGAGCGCCGCCATCGCGCCCGCACCGACCGGAACCGCCGCCTGCATGGCCTGGCCGCGCAGCCGCAACAGCCGCGCGGTGTCCGCTATGGAGAGCGCCCCGGCGGCGGCCAGCGCCGAATATTCGCCGAGCGAATGGCCGGCGACGAATTTGGCGTCGCGGAAGAGATCGAGCCCGGCCTCGGCCTCGAGCACGCGAATGGCGGCGAGGGAGACGGCCATCAGCGCCGGCTGAGCGTTGGCGGTGAGCGTCAGCTCGGCCTCCGGGCCTTCGAACATGATGTTGGAGAGCGGCGCGCCGAGCGCGGCGTCCACTTCCTCATAGACGGCGCGCGCCTGAGGAAAGGCCTCGCCCAGCGCCTTGCCCATGCCGACCGCCTGCGACCCCTGTCCCGGAAACACGAATGCCTTCGCCATGCGCTGCTCGTCCCCTCATTTTGGATTGACGAGCGCCGAGTGACCCAGGCGCGGTCAGGTGTCAAGCCTGACGAACTCGACCGCTCAATGGAGGAAGAGCTTCAGCGCCACGGCGGAAAGAATGGCGATGACGAAGCCGAGCATCCATTTGATGACGGCCATATCGTTCTCGAGCTTGGAAAACCGGCTTTCGTAAACAGTCAGGGCTTCGGCGGCCCGACGAGCCTTCTCTTCCGGCGCTCCGGCCGAGACGAAGGCGTCATAGACCTCGGAAATCATAATGCTCATGTCGAGTCCCTGTCGCCGAAAGCCACTTTTACGGTTGGCGCCTCGTAAAACATAGCGCGGAAAGGGTCGGCGCGCGAGAGGCGATCATCGCCAACGCGCGCGCCGCGCCCGATCTCGCTCCCCTCGTCATCCCGCCGGCCGGTTCTTGATGAGATCCTCCACAACGCTCGGATCGGCCAGCGTCGACGTATCCCCCAGCGCGCCGAATTCATTCTCCGCGATCTTGCGCAGAATACGCCGCATGATCTTGCCAGAGCGCGTCTTCGGCAGGCCGGGCGCGAATTGGATCACGTCCGGCGAGGCGATGGCGGAAATCTCCTTGCGCACGAAATCGACCAGCTCCTTGCGCAGACGCTCGGAAGCCTCGACTCCGGCCATCAAGGTCACATAGGCGTAGATGCCCTGGCCCTTGATCGCATGCGGGAAGCCGACCACCGCCGCCTCGGCGACCTTCTCATGGGCGACGAGCGCGCTCTCGATCTCCGCCGTGCCGAGACGATGGCCGGAGACATTGATGACGTCGTCGACGCGGCCGGTGATCCAATAATAGCCGTCGGAATCGCGCCGGCAGCCGTCGCCGGTGAAATATTTGCCCGGATAGGCGGTGAAGTAGGTCTGCACGAAACGCTCGTGATCGCCGAACACGGTGCGCGCCTGTCCCGGCCAGCTATCGGCGATGACGAGATTGCCCTCGCAGGCGCCCTCCAGCACATTGCCGTTCGCGTCGACGATCTCCGGCTGCACGCCGAAGAAGGGCTTGGTCGCCGAGCCCGGCTTCAGCGCCGTCGCGCCCGGCAACGGCGCAATCAGAATGCCCCCCGTTTCCGTCTGCCACCATGTGTCGACGATGGGGCAACGGCCCTCGCCGACGACGCGGTGATACCATTCCCAGGCTTCTGGATTGATCGGCTCGCCGACCGAGCCGAGCAGGCGAATGGATTTGCGGCTGGTCTTCTTCACCGGCTCCTCGCCGGCGCCCATCAGCGCGCGGATCACCGTCGGCGCGGTGTAGAAGATGTCGACCTTGTGCTTGTCGATCACTTCCCAGAAGCGCGAGACGGTCGGATAATTCGGCACGCCTTCGAACATCAGCGTCGTCGCGCCATTGGCGAGCGGGCCATAGACGATATAGCTGTGGCCCGTCACCCAGCCGACATCCGCCGTGCACCAATAGACATCGCCCTCGCGATAATCGAAGACCAGCTCATGGGTGAGCGCGGCGTGGACGAGATAGCCGCCGGTCGTGTGCAGCACGCCCTTGGGCTTTCCGGTCGAGCCCGATGTGTAGAGGATGAACAGCGGATCCTCGGCGCCGACCTCGGCGTAAGGGCAATCCTCGGGGACTTTCTTCGCCTCGTCCTCGTAACGGAAATCGCGGCCGGGCTTCATATCCACTTTCGCGCCGGTGCGCGTGACGACGATGACGGTCTTGGCCGAGACCTTCTCCAGCGCGACGTCGACATTGTCCTTGAGCGGCGATTTGCGGCCGCCGCGCACGCCCTCATCCGCCGTGATGACGACATCCGATTGCGCATCCTCGATGCGGCCGGCGAGCGCATCCGGCGAGAAGCCGCCGAACACCACCGAATGCACGGCGCCGATGCGCGCGCAGGCGAGCATGGCGTAGGCCGCCTCCGGAATCATCGGCAGATAGATCGTCACGCGGTCGCCTTTGCGCACGCCATGCGCCTTCAGCACATTGGCGAAGCGGCAGACCTGCTCGTGCAATTCGCGATAGGTGATGTGACGCGAGAGCGAGGGATCGTCGCCCTCCCATATGATCGCGACTTGATCGGCGCGATGCGGGAGATGCCGATCGATGCAATTCATCGCAATATTGGTGGAGCCGTCGCCGAACCATTCGATCGCGACATTATGCGTGTCGAAGCTGACCTCTTTCACGCGCGTGAACGGCGCGATCCATTCGATGCGCTGCGCCTGCTCTCCCCAGAAGCCGTCGGGGTCGGCGACGGAGCGCCGGTAGAGCGCGTCATATTTCTCGGCGTTCACGCGCGCTTCATTGCGCCAAGCTTCCGGCACGGCATAGATCTTTTCCGACATCGAGCGTTCCCTCGGGTGACTGCGGCGCTTTGGCGCGCCGTCCGCTTTGGCGGCAATATGACCTTTTTCGTCGTCTCGGGCTATGGCGTCCTTCGCCCGGGGCGCCCGCCATTTCGGCGCCCGAACGCGCAGAGCGCTCTGTGACGTGGCGCCGCGCCGGCGCGACATCACGTCGCAGCTCGCTTCGAACTGCTACGTATTACAGGAGCGGCGCGCATACCGCGAGCTGAATCTCTCGTCGACGCCGGACTGGTCGGCGCCGGATTTGCGGCTCTTTTAGAGCGCGTTCTGCTCGAGCGGATTCGATCGATCAGACTCGCTCGAATGAAAGAATGCGACAGCGCGACCCCGACCCCTCGAGGAGCGAAGATGAGGAAAAAACTGTTGTTCGACGATGTTCGTGAACTCTGCCTTCGCCGTTGCGACACGATTTTCTATTCCCTCGTCGCCATCGTCGCCTTCGCCCGCGCGATCGTCGATTTCCAGAACGGCGCCCTCAGCCTCGAGCTCTACTCGACCTTGGTGAACATCGTCGGCTATCGCGAATTGCTGCGCCTCTTCCTGTGGGCGCGCGTCAATCCGCGCTATGCGATCGCCTCGCTCTACGGCGCCGTCATCGCTTCGGCTCTGCCGGTGATGTTCTCGCATCCGAGCTCCTTCCTCTTCGAATGCACGGTCTATCTGCTGCTGCGCGTCGCCGCCCATATTCTGGTCGGGCTCGACGAGAGGAGCGTCATCAAGCTCTATCGCGAAGTGCTGTTCGATTATTACAATCGCAAGCCGCCACAGAAACGCGACCGCAAGCGGCGCAAATCGCTGCTCGAGCGTCTCGGCCTCGAGGAGGGCTTCGCGCCCGGAACGGCTTGAGCGGAGGAGTCAGCGCTTCGGCCCCGTCTCGGGCATGGCGACGAGGACCAGCGCGAGGCCCGCGAGCGCGACCGCGGCGAGCGCCAGAAAGGTCGGCGCATAGCCGACCGAGGTGACGATGAAGCCGGCGACGGACAGGCTCGTCGCGCCGCCCACGCCCTGTAAGAAGCCGAGCCCGCCGCGCGCGAGGCTGTAATGGCCCGTGCCGCGCATAATGTCCGCGAGCACGAGCGGCAGCAGCGCGTCGAACAATCCGCCGCCGACGCCATCCAGCAATTGCGCCGCGAGCAGATGCAGCGGCGTCTCCGCGAAGACGCAAGCGAGATCGCGCGCGAACAGCGCCGCGAAAGCGAGGACGATGAGCGGCTTTCGGCCGATGAGATCGGCGCGCTCGACGATGAGCGCCATGCCGATCGTCGAGAGCTGAGCCAGAATGATCGCCGCCGAGGTGACGCCGCTCTCTAGCCCTGGATTTTCCGAAGCGAGCTTCTGCGCGATCAACGACAATGTCGGCGCATTGGCGAAATTGAACAGCGCCGCCGCCGCCGCATAGACGAGCAGCGTGCGGTAATGCAGGAGATCGCGCAGCTTGCCCGGCTGCGGCGGATGGGCTGGATCGACATCCTCGAGCCCGCGGGCGCGGTCGTGATCTATAGCCTTCGCCGGAATGGCGAAGGCCGCGCGCGCCGCGAGCGCGGCGAAGATCGGCGTGAGATAGAAGGGCGCGGTCTGCGACGCCAGCACGCCGACGAACCCGACGATTCCCGCGATAAAAATATTCCCTGCGCGATCGAAGGCGGCGTTGCGGCCGAGCCTCTCGGCGAGCCTGTCGCGGCCATAGAGGCCGAGCGTGATCGCCGCCACTGTGGGCGCGAAGACGGCGCCGAGCGTCGCCATGACGATGTCCGCCGCGACGACGACGGGAATGCTCGGCGCATGAATGATGGCGAGGCCGCAGCCGCAGAGCACGAAGCTGGCGACGACGAGAAGCTCGCGCTTGGCGTGCGTGCGATCGATGAAGGCGCCGACGGCCGGATGCGCCGCTATGCCGACGAGCCCGCTCACCATCAGCACGGCGCCGATCTCGGCCTGGCTCCAATGCGCCTGCGTGAACAAAAACACGCCGACGAAAGGTCCGAGCCCGCCGCGCACATCGGCGAGAAAAAAATTCAGCCGATCGAGAGCGTCGAAGCGCATGACGGCGATCGTCCCCACAGATTCTCCTCAGGGCAAACGCCCGGGCCCGGGATAATCGCCGTTTCCGAAACAGCGCTTTTGGGCTAGGAGCGACTATCGAGCAGACGGAGGGGCGGCGTATGGGGCAGTTCTTTCGGGACAGGCTGCGGCGTCTTCGCGATCGGCTGATCTCCAGTCCGCGCTTCCAACGCCTCGCCGCCGCTCACCCGCTGACCCGCGCGAAGGCGCGGCGCCGCGCGCGGGAGATGCTCGATCTTTGCGCCGGCTTCGTCTATTCGCAGGTGCTGCTCGCCTGCGTGCAGCTGAAGCTGCTGGAGCTTCTGCTCGAGCAGCCGCGCAATGTGGAGCAAATCGCCGAGAAGCTCGATCTCTCGCCGGACGCCGCGGCGCGGCTGCTCGACGCCGCCGCTTCGCTCGGCCTCGTCGAGCGGCGCGGCGGAGAGCGCTTCGGCCTCGGCGAGCTCGGCGCGGCGCTCATCGGCAACAAGGCCGCGCTCTCGCTCGTTTCGCATCAGCCCATGCTCTACGCCGATCTCGCCGATCCGGTCGCGCTGCTGCGCGGCGACGAATCGGCGGAGCCGCGGCTCGCCGATTACTGGCCCTATTCGGCGGCGGAAAATCCCGCCGCGCTCTCGGCCGAGGAGGTCGCGCCCTATAGCGCGCTGATGGCCGCCTCGCAGCCGCTGGTGGCGCAGGAAGTCCTCGACGTCTATCCGATCCGCCGGCATAAGAAGCTGCTCGACGTCGGCGGCGGCGAGGGCGCTTTTCTCATCGCCGCGGCGGCGCGGGCGCCTCGGCTGCAACTGATGCTGTTCGATCTGCCGGCGGTGGTCGAGCGCGCCCGCGCCCGGCTCGAGGAAGCGAGGCTCGCCGAGCGCACGACCTTCTTCTCCGGGAATTTCCTCACCGATCCGCTGCCCAAGGGCGCGGATGTGATAACGTTGATTCGCATCGTCCATGATCATGACGACGCCTCCGCGCTGGAGCTGCTGCGCAATGTGCGCCGCGCCCTGCCGCGCGACGGGACGCTGCTGATCATAGAAGCCATGTCCGGCGTCGAGGGCGCGGAGCCGCTCGACGCCTATTACGGATTCTACACGCTGGCCATGGGCCGCGGCGAGCCGCGAACCGTCGCCGAGCTGCAAAAGCTCGCCAAAAAGGCGGGCTTCGGCCGCTTCCGCCTGCTGAGCAATCCTATGCCGATCGTCGCCAGCATTCTGCTGGCGAAGCCGGACCCCGATTATCACGGCCCCTGAGCGGCGCCCCCCCGACTTGCCGGGGCGGAACCGAGCAGCCATGTCGCCGTTGGGGGAGAATCTCCCATGGAGGAGAAAGGCCGGCCGATGACGATCGAACCTCTGCTTCTCACCACGGCGCGCGTGGGCACATTCAAAGGCGACGCCCCGCTGACCAACGCCAGCGGCTTCTTCTTCGCGCGCGACGAACGGCTTTTCCTGGTGACGAGCCGGCATGTGCTGAGCGACGCGGCGACCGGGCATTGCCCCGACCGTATCGAGATCGAGCTGCATATAGACGCCGAGAATATGACCCAATCGACCGGCTTCTCGATGCTGCTCTACGAGGACGGCAAGAGCGTCTGGCGCCAGGGCCTCGACGCCGGCGGCGAAATCGATGTCGCGGCCATAGAGATCGAGCGGCAGGCTCTGCCGGAGTCGACCGTCTATCGGGCCTTCACGCCGGCGCATCTCTGCGGCGAGTTCGACACGGTGGAGGTCGGCTCCTCGCTGCTGATTCTCGGCTTTCCCTTGGGCTTCCACGACACGCTGCATCATATGCCGGTGGCGCGGCAGGGCGTCGTCGCCTCCTCCTTCGGCCTGCGCTTTCAGGGCCAGGGCTATTTTCTCACCGACGCGCGCACCCACAGAGGCGCGAGCGGCGCGCCCGTGGTGGCCCGCGTGCCGGCGCTGGAGGCGCGCCAGGGCGATCTTCCCTGGACGCTGCTCGGCGTCCATTCGGCGCGGCTGGACGTCGGCCGCGACCTCCAGCAGGACGAGGCGCTGGGCCTCAACTGCGCCTGGTACGCCGATATTCTGCTCCCGCTCACGGAGTGAGCCGCGACGAGGCCTCGGCGAGCGCGTCGAAGGGCAGCAGAATGGACCCGCGCCGCATCGGGAAGGCGCGCGCCGCAGCGAATATCTCCAGCTCCCGCCACCTCTCGGGAAAGCCGACCTCGGCGCCGTCCAGAAGTTGCGCCAGCGCTTCGCCGACCGTGAGGACATCGGCGAGCGTTTCGCCGATCGCCCCCGCCACGACGATTGCGGTCGCGGCCATGCCGAGCGTGCAGGCCCGCGCGCGATGGCCGAGAGCCACGATGCGGCCGCTCTCGCAACGCAGATCGAGCGTCAGCCGGCTGCCGCAGATCGGGCTCGTCCGCGTGACGGAGACGTCGGCGTCGGCGAGGCGCAAATCGTCGCGCGCTCGCCGCGCCGAGTCGCGCACGCGCCGCTCATAGAGCGCGGCGAGCGCTGTGTCGGTCATGCCGGCTCGTCGCGCGTCTGCCGCCCGAGCACAGCCAGGAACAGCAGCGCGAAATGCAGCCCGCGCCGCACATCCTCGTCGCCCGCCGCGCGCAGCAGGCCGAGCACGGACGGCGTCGGCCTGCGCGACGCCTCATTGGCGGCGAAGCGGGCGGCGTTGCCGAGCGTCCAGGCCGCGCCGATCGACTCCTCATAGGCTTTCATCAGCTTTTGGATCATCGCGTCGTCGGCCATGTCCACAGCGTCGGAAGCGAGAGAGAGAAGATCGACGATGTTGTGAAAGCGCCGGCCCTGAAGCAGCGGCGAGGCTTTCTCGAGAAGATCGGCGATTCCCTTTCGCGTCGCCTCGTCGAGCGTTGGCGAGGCGCTTTCATGGCGCATGTCGAGTTCGGTCGTGTTCATCGCTCATCCCTCGCTTTTCAGATCACGCCGCGCGCGACGGACCAATAGATTCCGCGGTTGAAAGCCTTGCGGAGAAGCCCGCCGAGCTTGGTGGGCGGCGTCGGATGAACATCCTCGTCATAGTCGTACCAGAGCGGCATTCCGAGCTCGAGGCCCATTTGCGCCACGGCCTGGACCTTGCCGTCATAGGCGTCGACCGTGCGGCCGATGCGAATGTCGCCGGCGATATTATTGGCGATGACCGGGCATTGGTTGTGACAGGAGCCGCCGGCCTTGCTGATCGGCAGATCGACCGTGTCGCCCATCACATAGGCGTTGGCGTAGCCTTCGATCTGCAAGGTTCGGCGGTCGGTGGGCAGCCAGCCTTCATTGTTCATCGCCTGCGAGACGCCGCTCTCGATCACCGCATCGACCGCACGAATCGGCGGCGTGCACATCAGCAGGTCGAAATTCTCCTCGCGGCCTTCCGCGGAGCGCGCGATCTTGCGATCGGGATCGACCGAATCCAGCGTGAATCCGCGCTGGAATTTGATTCCCTTGCTCTCGAAGACGGAGGGCAGCACCTCGCAGACCTCCTGCTGGAGGAAGAGGCAATTGCGCAAAAGCTGCGAGACGGTGGGATAGGTGTAGACGATCTCGACCTGATCGCGCACGCCTTTGCGGCGCAGATATTCGTCGAGCATCAGCGTCGTCTCGATCGGCGCTATGCCGCATTGATGCGGAACATTGGGCGTCTTGGGAAAATTGACGGTGATGAAGATGCGGCCCTTCTCGAAGCCGCGGAGCTTGTCGGCGAGGCGACGCGCCGGCTCATATTGATAGAAATAATCGCCCGCCTCTTTCAGTCCCGGGATGCGTTCGGGCGCCGGCAGGCATCCGGTCGAGACGACGATATAGTCATAGCCGATTTTCCGGCCGCTCTTCGTCGTCACGCTGGAGCCGACGAAATCGAATCGGTCCACCTTGTCGACGATGAACTCGATCTCCGGTCGCAGCAAGGAGCTCTGCTTGCGGCGCAGCTCGCCCTCGAAGAACATGTCGAAGGCGACATACATGAAAGCCGGCTTGTAATAGTGCCAGGGCGAATCGGAGAGCATGGTCACCTGGACCGAGCCGTCCGATATCTCGGGGTAGAGCTTCGCGACGATGCTATTGGCGGTCATCGTTCCGCCTATGCCGCCGCCGACGACGAGTATGCGCTTGGCCACTGCTTCCTCCCTTTTTTCCGCAGGGCTTTTGCGCCCACGGTTTTTCGACGCGCTCTGGGCGCGGCGGCTCCCCCGGGGCGGTCGTTCGCCTCGGACTCGACCTCTATTTAAAATGACCGGTCGTCTCAAATCCGGGCAAAAAATCAGGCGCGGAAATAGCCGTTCAGCAGCATGTCGCGGAACTGGGTCAGCGGACGGACGGAGCGCTCGATCTTCATGCGCAGAAGCGAGCCCTGCCACGCGTCCACGAGAAAGTCGGCCATTTCCTTGGCGTCGAGATCGCGGCGGAAGCAGCCCTCCGCCTGGCCGCGCGCGACTCCCTCCCGCAGCTTGTCTCTATAGCGCCGCACCGCCTCGCGCAGCGAGGTCTGGCACAGATCGCTGGTGTCGCCGATCTCGCCGATCAGATTGCCGAGCAGGCAGCCGCCTTTGAACTCCCGACGCTCCGTATCGGCGATCAGCTCGTCGAAATATGCCCGGAGCGCCGCATCTGCGCCGACGTCGGTGCGCGCGAGATGCGCGTCGAGCTGGGCGATGAAGGGGTCGATATAATGCTTCACCACCTCGGCGCTGAACGCTTCCTTGCTGGGGAAGTAATTGTAGAACGAGCCCTTGGGCACGCCGACGCTCTGCACCAGCTCGTGCAGGCCGGTGCCGTGATAGCCCTGTTCCATCAGCAAAGCGACGCCCTGATCGAGGAGCTTGCGCCGAATATCGTTCACGTCCCGTCTGCTCATGGCGCTCTTATACGACCGATCGTCTCAAACGGCAAGCGGCCGTCGCCGTCGACATATCGCTAGATCGGTCTTTCGGAATAGAACGAGTATATAAATATAAGCGCGTCTTTCTCTGAGCTCGTCAGCTTCACATCCTCATCGCTTTGCGCCAATCGAAACTTCCGGTCTATTCCCAGCATCTCATTGTGAATCGCGATGGGAAGCGGCGCCACGGAATCGACTGCGCAGGCCACGGCTTCGGTCCCCAGCCGGCCGAGGCCGGTGTTTCGGTCGATTCGGACGGTCTTCTGCGTCGTCACGACCCGCGCCTCGACCCGAATTTTCGTGAGACGCGTCACCAGGCAAATCAGGCTCGCGCCATTCGGCGTCGCGGCATGGAAGATATCCCCGACGACGAGCCTTTGAAGCAGCGTTCTGCGCGTGATCGACATTTGGTTTCCGATCGAGTCTCGGCCTGTCGACCGGCGCATCGGTTGTAGGCCGAGTATTTTCTCGCCACAATCTCCACGGACGTTTCGAGCCGGGCGTCGCCGCCACAGGATCGCCTGCTTTGCGCCTTTTGCGACGATTTGCTAAAGGGCGCCGGAGAGCGCACCGCGCGCCCGAGGCCCTGTAGGACCCATCCGCATGGAAAAATTCGTCACCCTCACCGGCGTCGCCGCGCCGCTGCCGATCATGAACATCGACACGGACATGATCATCCCGAAGCAATATCTGAAGACGATTGCCCGCACCGGCCTCGGCAAGGGTCTCTTCTCGGAGCTGCGCTATAAGGACGACGGCTCCGACAATCCCGATTTCGTGCTCAACAAGCCCGCCTATCGCAACGCCAAGATTCTGGTTGCGGGCGATAATTTCGGCTGCGGCTCGTCGCGCGAGCACGCCCCCTGGGCGCTGCTGGACTATGGCGTGAGGGCCGTGATCTCCACCAGCTTCGCCGATATCTTCTACAATAATTGCTTCAAGAACGGCATTCTGCCGATCAAGGTCTCGCAGGCCGATCTCGAGAAGCTGATGGACGACGCGGCGCGCGGCGCCAACGCCACGCTGACGATCGACCTGCCGGCTCAGGAGATTCGCGGCCCGGACGGCGGCGTCGTCAAATTCGACATCGATCCTTTCCGCAAGCACTGCCTGCTCGAGGGGCTGGACGATATCGGCCTCACGCTGCAAAAGGCCGGCGCGATCGACGCTTTCGAGGCCAAAACGGCCGCGGCGCGGCCCTGGGCCTGATCGCGGTCTACCGGATTGCAAAAAAGTAACGATGGTTTTTGCTCGGTAAGGCTTAGGATCGCGGCGGGGCGGCGCGCGATCTTCGCTGTCCGTCTCTCTTCTCCAGGGCGCCAGACTTGAGCTTCCGTTCCTACCCATCCGCGAGCGACGCGCGACCCGGCCTGCTGAGCCGGATCGCCGAGCGCCTGCGCTTGCGACGGCCGCCGGCCGGAGGGAGGGCGTCGCCGCGCTTTTCCGCGGAATCCGACCCCGAAAACGCACCTTGGACGGGGGGCGGCGCCGAAAATTTAGGCGCCGATGAAGGGGAGGAATCCGCAGCCGCGGCGCATAAGGGCGTGCTGGCGATCCAGCATCTCGCCAAGGCCTATAAGACCCGGCGCGTCGTCGAGGATGTGAGCCTGCATGTGGCGCGCGGCGAGGCGGTGGGATTGCTCGGCCCCAATGGCGCCGGCAAGACCACGGTCTTCTACATGATCACCGGGCTGGTGAAACCCGATCGCGGCGTCATCGCGCTCGACGGCTATGACGTCACCGGCCTGCCCATGTATCGGCGGGCGCGGCTCGGCATCGGCTATCTGCCGCAAGAAGCGTCGATTTTTCGCGGCCTGACGGTCGAGGACAATATTCGCGCCGTGCTGGAGATCACCCAGCCGGACAAGCGCCTGCGCGAGCAGGAGCTCGATGCGCTGCTCGAGGAGTTCAAGCTCGAGCGCCTGCGCCGCTCGCCCGCGGTGGCGCTGTCGGGCGGCGAGCGGCGGCGCTGCGAGATCGCCCGCGCCCTGGCCGGACGCCCCTCTTTCATGCTGCTGGACGAGCCTTTCGCCGGCATCGATCCGATCGCCGTCGGCGGCATTCAGGACCTCGTGCGGCATTTGAAAGCGCGCGGAATCGGCGTGCTGATCACCGACCACAGCGTGCGCGAGACATTGGGCCTCACCGACCGCGCCTACATCATCTACAACGGCCATGTCCTGACCGAAGGAACGCCCGAGGAAATCGTCGCGCACCCAGATGTGCGGCGCATCTATCTCGGCGAAGATTTCAGGATGTGATTTCGGACCGGAAGCGTCGCGGCGATTAACTGCTAGGCGGAATTTCCGGGGGGCGCCGAATAAATGGTCCTGCGCCAAATTCCTCCCCGTGCTATAAGCAAGAAACAGGCCGAGAACAGCCATTGCGACGGCGCAATGCCGCGCGTGCAGGCGGAAAGTTTCGAGTAGGCGGAAAATGGCTATTTCCACCAAACTGATGATGCGTCAGGGCCAGGCCCTGGTGATGACGCCCCAGCTGCTGCAGGCGATCAAGCTGCTGCAATTCTCCAATCTCGAACTTTCCGCATTCCTGCATGAGGAGCTGGAACGAAATCCGCTGCTCGAGGCGGTGGAGGCCGACGATTTCCCAGACGCCCCGCAGGAACGCGGCAGCGACAGCGATGGCGGCGAGGCGAGTTTCGACGGCGCCGGCGAGCCGCGCGAGGGCGATTGGGCGCAGGAGAGCCTCGCGGTGGACGCCGGCCAGCTGGCGGCCGAGCTCGGCACGGAGATCGGCAACGCCTTCGAGCTCGAGGGTCAGCGTCCCGGCGCCGATACGTCCGGCTCGCTCGAGGGCGCGGGCCTCTCGGCCAATTCCTGGACCGGCGCCAGCGGCGTCGGCGGCGATGGCGAGACGCCCAATCTCGAGGCCTATGTCGCCGCGGACGCCAATCTGCACGATCATCTCGCCGAGCAGCTCGCCCTCGCCTCCGCCGATCCGCGCGACCGGCTGATCGGCCACGCCATCATCGACGCGATAGACGAGGCCGGCTATCTGCGCGAGGACATCGCCGAGATCGCCGCGCGGCTCGAGGCGGACCCCGATCGCGCCGTCGCCGTGCTGGCGGTGATCCAGAGCTTCGATCCTTCCGGCGTCGGCGCGCGCGACCTGCAGGAATGTCTCGCCATTCAGCTGCGCGAGCGCGACCGCTTCGATCCGGCCATGCAGGTCTTCGTCGCCAATCTGCCGCTGCTGGCCAAGCGCGATTTTTCCGCTCTGGCGCGGCTCTGCGGCGTGGACGAGGACGACATCGCCGATATGGCGTCGGAGGTTCGCCGGCTCGATCCCAAGCCCGGCCGCGCCTTCGGCGGCGCGCCGATCCAGCCGCTGGTCGCCGACGTCATCGTGCGGCCGGCGAGCGACGGCGGCTGGATGGTGGAGCTGAACTCCGACGCTCTGCCGCGCGTGCTGGTCAACCACTCCTATGCCGCGAAGGTGAGCGCCGGCGCCAAGCGCGACGGCGACAAGACCTTCATCTCGAGCTGCCTGCAGAACGCCAATTGGCTGACCAAGAGCCTCGAGCAGCGCTCGCGCACGATCTTGAAGGTCGCCTCAGAGATCGTGCGGCTACAGGACGCCTTCCTCGCCAAAGGCGTGGAGCATTTGCGGCCGCTCAATCTGCGCACCATCGCCGACGCGATCGGAATGCACGAATCGACCGTCTCCCGCGTCACCTCGAACAAATATATGATGACGCCTCGCGGCATATTCGAGCTCAAATATTTCTTCTCCGCCTCCATCGCCACGACGAGCGGCGGCGAAGCCCATTCGGCCGAGGCGGTGCGCTACAAGATCAAGCAGATGATCGACAAGGAGAGCCCTTTCGACGTGCTCTCCGACGACGCCATCGTCGCGCGTCTGAAAGAGATCGACATCGACATCGCCCGGCGCACCGTCGCCAAATATCGCGACAGCCTGCGCATTCCCTCCTCCGTCGACCGCCGCCGCGCCAAGCAGGCGATGGCGCGGGAAAGCGCGCCGGCGCTGTAGGGCGGAACGTCGACGCGCGCGCGTCGGGCCTGCCGGGAATGACGGCGCCCTTTCGCTCGAATCGCGCAGACCTTCGGCTCCGTATCAAAACGGAGGCGCCTCGGCGCCGTGGGAATGAGCAAACCGCTCGCCCATTGACTTCGATCGCCGGTCCACTTAGAGCCTGTCGCCGAAGCGGGCCGGGCGCGAACGCCTCCTCGGCCCGTCTTCCGCCACGTTCGAACGGCAGAGTGACGCTCGGACGCTGGACCAGGAATTTCGCCGGCGCCGCGGCGAAGACCGTAGGGGGACGGTCGAAAGCGACGCTCACGAAGCCATCATGGGATTTTTTAAAAGGGAAGCGCTGCCGCGTCCGGCGCGAGCGCTCCAATGGACGAGGGCAGACCCGATATGTCGCTGCGAGTGTCCGGTAAGAACATCAATATCGGCGAAGCCTTGCGGACTCACGTCGCCGAGCGGCTGACCGCGGCCGCCCGCAAATATTTCGACGGCGAGCTCGGCGGACATGTGACGATTTCGCCGGAAGGCTCTGGCTTTCGCGCCGATTGCAGCCTGCATCTCGCGGGAATCGACGTGCAGGCCGACGGCCGCGCGCAGGAACCCTACGCCTCCTTCGATCAGGCAGCCGAGCGCATCGAAAAGCGCCTGCGCCGCTACAAGAGCCGGCTGAAAGACCATCACGGCCCGCGCGAGAGCGAGGGCGAGGTGGCGCAGAGCTATGTGCTCGAGGCGCCGGATCAGGAACAGGACGCGCCCACGGAATTCGCGCCGACGATCGTCGCCGAGGCGACGTCGCGGCTGCGTCGGCTGACGGTCTCGGCCGCGGTTTTGGACCTCGATCTGACCGGCGCGCCGGTCGTCGTTTTCCGCAACGCCGATACGGGTCGGCTCAATGTTGTCTACCGACGCAACGACGACCATATCGGCTGGATCGATGCGCCGGGCGGCGAATAGGCGGCATATATCTTGCCTTTAGATCGGATGCAGCTGTGAGGGCGGCCATGCTCATTTTGCGCGATTGGAATTCGCTCTGCGGCCCGGAGAACGGCCTCGGCCGCCGCAACGGGCAGCGTCGCGACAGCGCGACACGATGCGTCCATTGATGAACAGCGACCTGGCGCGCCGCGATTCGCGCGGCGGCGGAGCTCGGCCCGGACAGGGCCTCGAATGGGATAGACGCCACATGCGGCTCGCGGATTTGCTCTCCACCGAAGCGGTCATTCCCTCGCTCAAAGCGAACAACAAGAAGCAGGCGCTCCAGGAGCTGAGCGAGAAGGCGGCCGAGATTTCCGGTCTGCCGGCCCGCGAGATCTTCGACGCGCTGCTGCAGCGCGAGCGCCTCGGCTCGACTGGCATAGGCGACGGCGTCGCCATTCCGCATGGCAAGCTGGCGCGGATCAAGACGATTTTCGGGATTTTCGCGCGGCTCGAGCGGCCGATCGACTTCGACGCGCTCGATGGCGCGCCGGTCGATCTGGTGTTTCTTCTCGTGACGCCGGAAGCCTCCGGCGCCGATCATTTGAAAGCGCTGGCCTGCGCGGCGCGCGTGCTGCGCGATCCATCGATCGTAGCGACGATTCGCGCGACGAGAGACGCTTCCGCCCTCTACTCGATCATCGCGCAAACCTCTACGCCCCACGCCGCCTGAGGCTTTTCGCGCCGCTGACGTCAGCCGGCCGCGATTTACGGCGAGAGAAAGGCCGCGGATTACTCCGCGGCTGTTCTCGGCTTGCTGTGGGAGGCGTGGCCGCCCTTGCGTCCGGCCTCGGACGCGAGCTGGTGATCGCGGGAAAAGCTCCGCTTCGTCGGGTCGACGCTCTGCCCGCCCTTGCGTCCCGCCTTGGCCGCGAGCTCGGGGTTCTGGGAGAAGCTGCGCTTTTCATCGGGGACGTTCTGGCCGCCCTTGCGCGCGATCGCCCGCTGCTTCTCAGGGTCCATCGAAGCAAAGCCACGGTTCGACTTTTTCGGTTCATGGATCGCCGTCATATTGTCTACCTTCTCTTGTCCCCCGGGAGTCAACGCCCGAGTCAAGACAAGGTTGCGCTCTATTCGCTTCGGATAGAAGTTTTTTTTGCCGCAATTCGGCCTGTGGTCTTTACGTACGAAAAGTAACCATTACCTTCGCTATGGTCTAATTATTCACTTGTGCTTATCATTGTATTTGAGATGGGACCGTCTGTCGAAAAATAAAGCTTGGCTGATGATCGCCTTCAGACTGTCGACGCTGAAAGGCTTGGCGATGAGAAACGCCGGCTCCGGCGGCTCTCCGGTCAAGAACCGCTCGGGATAGGCGGTCACGAAAATCACCGGGGTCGAGAGCGAGCCCAATATTTCATTCACCGCCTCCAGCCCCGAGCTGCCGTCCGCCAGTTGAATATCGGCCAGAATCAGGCCGGGGGGAGTCTTGGATATGGCCTCGACCGCCTCTTTATGCGTGCGCGCCACAGCGACGACGTTATGGCCGAGTTCCTCGACCAGCCCACGCAGATCGAGCGCGATCAGCGGCTCGTCTTCTATGATCAATACATCCGTCGCCAATTGGCCGGCGATCTCGACGCTCGCTGTGTCGATGAGCGCCGCCGCGCGCGCCTCCGAGACGGCGAGCGCCCGGGCGATTTCGCCGAGCGAGAAACCTTCCAGCGCATGGAGCAGAAAGGCGATGCGAGGCTGTAGCGAGATCGCGTCGAGATTGCGCCGCGCGCTCGCCTCATCGCCGGGCGCGACCCCGGAGTGGTCGGTATGGGCATTGATCGGGCTCGAGGTCCAGATTTCCAGGAACAGCCGATAGAGGGAGATTTTCAGATCCTCGTCGGCGACGAGACGGGTCGGATCGGCGACGGCGGTCTCGAGCGTCGCCAGCACATAGGCGTCGCCCCCTTCGCGGCTGCCCGACAGAGCGCGGGAGAAGCGCCGCAAATAGGGCACATGCCTTAGAATCGCCTGAGAAATGGACATCATGTCCCTCGTTTGCGAGTTGCGAATGTCGCGCCATCATGGCGCGTTCTGCTGCGTCAAATCGTCGCGTTATATTTGGGAACGAATTGGTAAAATTAAGCGTTGTGAGTTGGTCGCCGCAATGCAGTACTAGCGCGGCCGCGTCCGCTCGCCAGAGTTGGGCCTCACGAGAATTCTCGAGGAGCAGATGGGAAAAAGCAGCCGGAAGTCCATTGCAGCCGCCTCGAGCACGAGCGAATCTCCGAACATGGAAGACAGGATCAGCGACGGCGTTTTCGCGCCGCCGCCGCATGATGGCGAAGGGCTGGTGGTGTTGAGCTCCCACCGCCCGCGGCGGGCGCGGCCCGCCGAAGCGCAGCCGGACTCCGAGACGCCGCCGCACAATGACGTCGGCGAGCAGATCGGCGAGCAGCTCCGCGGTCTTTACGACGACATCCTCAATCAGCCTATTCCGGATCGTTTCCTAGAGCTCTTGAACAGGCTCGAGAGCGACCCGATATCCCCGCAGCGGTCGAAGGCGCCCGGGGAGGGATAGTGTCGACATTCGAAGCGGCGAAAGCCCAAGGAAAGGGGACCAAAGCCGATCTCGTCGCGGCGATCCCCAATCTGCGCGCATTCGCGGTTTCGCTCTGCGGCAACGCCGACCGCGCCGACGATCTGGTCCAGGAGACCTTGGTCAAGGCTTGGAGCAGCCTCGCCTCCTTCACCGAAGGCACCAATCTCACGGCCTGGCTGTTCACCATTCTCCGTAACATCCACTACAGCGACTATCGCAAGCGGCGCCGCGAGGCGCCCGACCCGGACGGCGCCATAGCCGCGCGGCTCGTCTCGCTGCCGGCGCAGAACGCGCATATGGATTTTCTCGATTTTCGCAGCGCGCTGCAGAAGCTGCCGCTCGATCAGCGCGAGGCGCTGATCCTGGTCGCCGCCTCGGGCCTCTCCTATGAGGAAGCCGCGGCCATCTGCAATTGCGCGCCGGGCACGATGAAAAGCCGGGTCAATCGCGCCCGCAACCGCCTCGCCGAGGTTCTGGCGCTGCGCTCGACGAGCGACATCGGCGATTCCTATTACATCGGCGATCAGTCGATTCTCCCGCGCACGGGCAATGATTGATAGACGGGCGGAAATGCCCCATAGGGAAGCTCGAGCCCGATAATTTTCCGCGAGCGAGACCAATGACCGAGAAGACCGAATTCCGAACCGAGCGCGATTCCTTCGGCGACATAGAGGTTCCCGCCTCCGCCTATTGGGGCGCTCAGACGGAACGGTCGCGGCAGAATTTCCCGATCGGCGTCGGCCGGATGCCGATCGAGATCGTCCATGCGCTCGCGCGGGTGAAGCTCGCCGCCGCCGAGGCCAATCTCGAGAAGGGCCTGCTGAAGAGCGACGTCGCCGCCGCCATTTCCGCCGCCGCCCGCGACGTGATCGACGGAAAGCTCGACGAGCATTTCCCACTCGTCGTCTGGCAGACCGGCTCCGGCACGCAGTCCAACATGAACGTCAATGAGGTGATCGCCAATCGCGCCAATGAGGCGCTGGGCGCCGGCCGCGGCGCCAAGGCGCCGGTCCACCCGAACGATCACGTCAATCTCGGCCAATCCTCCAACGACAGCTTCCCGACCGCCATTCACGTCGCCGCGGCCATCGCCATTTCGCAGCGCCTGCTGCCGGCGGTGGAGCGACTGCACGCCGCCCTTGCAGCGAAGTCCAAGGCTTTTGAGCATATCGTCAAGATCGGCCGCACCCATTTGCAGGACGCCACCCCGGTGACGCTGGGCCAGGAATTTTCCGGCTATGCGGCGCAGGCCGAGTTCGGCGCCAAGCGCATCCGCCAGGGGCTCGAGGATTTGTTCCTGCTCGCCCAGGGCGGCACCGCCGTCGGCACTGGCGTGAACACTTACAAAGGCTTCGCCGAGGCGGTCGCGGCCAAGATCGCGGCGCAGACCGGCCTTCCGTTCAAGACCGCGCCGAATAAATTCGAGGCGCTCGCCGCCCATGACGCCGCGGTCTTCGCCCATGGCGCGCTGAACGCGCTCGCCGCCGGCCTCTATAAGATCGGCTGCGACATTCGCCTGCTCGGCTGCGGCCCGCGCGCCGGCCTCGCCGAGCTGAAGCTGCCGGAGAACGAGCCCGGCTCCTCCATCATGCCCGGCAAGGTCAATCCGACCCAGGTCGAAGCGCTGACCATGGTCTGCACGCGCGTCTTCGGCAATAACGCCACCATCACCTTCGCCGCCTCGCAGGGCCATCTCGAGCTGAACGTTTTGAAGCCGGTGATCGCCGCGGCGCTGCTGGAATCGACAATATTGCTCGCCGACGGCATCGACAGCTTCATCACCCGCTGCATCGACGGGATCGAGCCGGACGAGGCGAACATCAAGAATTTCTTGGAGCGCTCGCTGATGCTGGTGACAGCGCTCGCGCCCAAGATCGGCTATGACGCCGCCTCCAAGATCGCCCGCGCCGCGCATCACAATGGCACGACTTTGCGCGAGGAGGCGCTGAAGTCCGGCAAGGTGACGGACGCAGAATTCGACGCGCTGGTGCGGCCAGAGAATATGCTCGCGCCGAATGATTGAGGGCGGCGCGAGAGCGCCCCGTACTTTTCCGTCATTGCGAGGAGCACAGCGACGAAGCAATCCAGGGGCCGCGTCACGGCTGAAGGATTGCTTCGCTCCGCTCGCAATGACGGTCCTGAACAAAAACTATTTTATCACGCAGGCGCGCGCGATGCGCTCGAGACGCGCGCGGCCTTCGTCGGTCGCAGCGTCGGGCAACGCATCTTCTCGCGCCGCCTCGCGCGCGGCGCAATCGCAAGCCGTCTCGCATTTCTGAGCGCTCGCTCCCGAGGCGACGCATTGCGCGCGGCAGGCTTCCTCGAAACGCGCATTGTGCATCGGCGCGGTCAGCATGGCGACGGCGGTGAAGCCCGCGAAGAACAAAGGCTGATGGACGAGATAGAGCGCGAGGCTATGCCTCCCGAGAAAGGCGACGCTGCGCGTCGCGATGTTGTGCGGCGAATTGGCAACCGCGGCCGGGCGTAGACGCGCCAGCTTCGCCGCGCCGACGCCGACGAACAGCGCGCCCGCCCAAGGCGCGAGCGGGCGATAATCATTGGTCATCGGCTCGAAGGTCGAAAGCCCCGTCCACCAGAACCACGGCGCATCGAAGAAAGAGGCGCGCGCAAAAAAAGACGCCGCGACCAGCGCGAAGCCCGCGGCGAAAGCCGCCGGCCAGGGCAATAGCAAGAAGGGCAAAGCGAGCAGGCTCGCCGCGGCTATGCAATGCAAAATGCCGAAAAAGACGAAGCTCGACGGGAAGGCGATATAGGTCCCGCCGCTCACCAGCAGCGCGGCGCCGATGAGCAGAGCGAGCCTGCGCCAATAAGCGCGCGCGCGAAAAACCGTCCCATGCGCGAGCGTCAGCGAGAGCCCGGCGATGAAGAGAAAGCTCGCCGCGATCGCATGGCCGAACGCCTTATAGGCGTCCGTATAGGGAATCTCGGGATCGATATGGCCGAAATGGCCGAGGTCCCAGCCGAAGTGAAAGGCCAACATCGCCAGCACGGCGAGGCCGCGCGCGACGTCCAGCCACAGGAGCCGCGCGGTCATTTGACCGCCGTGGCCGCCGTCGATTGGAACTTGCCGAACACCATATCGGGCGCCGAGAGATTGTGCCGCGAGGGCATATGCCGGCCGAGCCATATCTCCGTCGCCGGCGCGCCGGGAAAGCCGATGACCGGCGCCTCCTGCCAGCCTATGCCGCGCTTGGTGCGCCAGGCGACCAGCGCCGCGTCGCTCATCGATTGCGTGGTGTACATGGACCGCAGCGAGGCGAAGGGCAGGCCGTCCGGCATTCCGTCGCTATAGGAGACGTCGAGCACGATGCGATCCTGATCGATGGAGGCGAGACGAATCTTCGCCTCGCCGCCACGACGGAAGCGCAGGGTGAAGCTGCGCGTCTGCGGATCGAAAACGATCTCCTTCAGCGCGACGATGGGGCGCTCCTGCACCTCCACCGGGCCGATGAGGAAGGAGGAGCCATAGGCCGTCCAGCGCATATCCTCGAAAGGCAGCGGGCGCGCGCGCCAATAGCCGTCCGGCGGGTAGAAGACCAGAATTTCCTCCGCGCGCTCGCGATAGGTCATCCACAGCTGCACGAGATGAAAGCCCTTCTCGACACGGTCGCCGACGCGCACAGGCACGTCATTGGGCCGCCAGAAGGACGGGAAAGTATAGCCGACGAGCCAGAATTCCGGCGTCTCCCAAAAGGTGAGGCGGCGCGCGTCGGCGGCGAATTTGGGGTCGTGCGAGAGATCGCAGCTCGTCCAATCCGGCGCCCAGCGGTCCGAGCCGATCATGCCGATATAGGAGGGATGAACCGCCTGCACGCGCATACGCCGCACCTGCGGCGAGACGAAATCCAGCTCGATATTGTCCTTCTCGGCGCAGAGCTCGGGCGTGGATCGGTTCTCGATCCGCACTTGCAGATCCTCCTCCGCCTCCAGCGGCTGCTGCGCGAAGGACGGCCGGGCGAAAGGCAGGCTGGAAGCGGCGAGGAGAAGCCGGCGGCGATCGATCAGCGGAGCGGACATGGGCGATATCGGATTCCTGTTGCGGGCGCCGGATATTATTGCGCGGGACGCAGGGCGAAAACATGGAAAGGCGAGCGCTCGAGTGGGATTTTCTCGAGGAAGGGGACGCTCTCGCCCCGCGCGAGCGCCGCCGCCAGCCCATGGGGCGCGCGCTCGATGAGGGCGTCGCCGGTCTCGCCGCCGTCGCACCAGAGCAGCAGCTCGGCGCCGGCGGCGCGCAGCAGACGCTCGGCCTCCGCGGGCGCGGCCAGAAAAGTCTCGACCGCGAGGCGATTGCCGTGATTGTCGCGATGATAGGGCGCAGCGAAGACATGATGCGGCGTGAAGGCGAGTAGATGCGCGCCCATATCGACTGGCGCGACGATGCGCGCCGGCGGCAGCGCCGCGAGGCCCGAAAAGGCGCTCGCCTCGAGGCAGGCGCGACGGGTCTCGCGCGGCGCGGCCTCTCCGTCCGATTGCAGCGCCAGAGCGAGACCCATGGGCGAAACGAAGAGGCAGAGCAGGCCGATCGTGAGCCAGCGAAGCAGCGGCATGACATGAGCGAGGCGCGCCGATAGGGCGGCGGCCGCGCCGGCGAGCGCGACCATGGCCAGCGGCGTGACCGAGGAGAAGACGCGAATCTGCCAGAGCGCCGCGGCAAAGCCGATGAGGATCGCCGCCGCCAGCATGGCCCAGCGCCCGCGCGCGAGGCCACGTTCGCGCCAAGCGAGGACAGTGGCGGCGAGGAGGCCGAGCAGCACCGGCGCGGCGGTGGAGACCAGCAGCGCCGGATCAGAAACAAAAGCCTTCAGCGGCTTGGCCTCGGTGACATGGGAGAGCCAGAGATCGCGCAGCAGCGGATCGAGCGCGACGAGCGGATCACCGAGACAATGCGGCGCGCTGGCGAGAAAAGCGCCGAGCGCCGCGGCGCCGACAAGTCCGAGTCCAACGATGCGGCGCGGAAGCGTATCGAGGCGCGGCGCGGCGGCGGCCAACGCCGCGAAGCCGAGCGCGCCGACGAGCACGGCGCGAATATGGACCGCCGAATAGGCGTCGCAGGCCGAAAGGCCATAGCGCGAGGGCGCGACGGTCGCCGAGAAAGTCAGCGGCGCGAAGACGAGCAGGCCGAGCGCGAATGACAGCAATCTCCGCGCGGCGGTCTTTCCTTCGATGAGAAAGAGGATCGCCGGCGTCGCCAGCGCCACGATGAAGAAGGGAAGATTTTCGAGGCTGATGGCGAGCGACAGAGCGAGAGGCGCGGCGGCGGCCGCGAGCGCGAGAGGACGCTTGGGATGGAGGCCGAGCGCGACGAGGCCGAAAGTCGCCATCAGCAGCAGAATCTGCGGCGCATGATGATCGATACGGCCGGGCGTGAATTGCACGAACATCGGGGCCGAAAGAAGCACCAGCCATACCGCCGCGAATCGCGCCGAGCGATCGGCGAAGACGCGCGCCACAAAGGCCGCGAGCGCGAAGAGCAGAGCGAGGCAGAGAAAGGGAAAGACGAGCCGCGTCGCCCGCTCCGCCATTTCCGGCGCGAGAAACAGACGGAACATGAGATCGAGCGCGGCGAGCGGCGTATCGACGACGCGCGACCAATGCATGAAAAGGCCGTCCGGCGGATCGAGCCGTCGCGCCGTCATATCGAACCAGGATTGGCCGGCGAGGAGATCGCGCAGCTGCACGGCGCGCATGGCGTCGTCGGAATCGTAGAATTCGCCGGCGCTCCACACGGCGCGCGCACGCGGCAGCGTCAATAGCGCCGCGCCGGCGAGCGCCGGGACAATGGCGGCGAGAAGCGGAATTTCCCGACGCGCGCGCGCGGGAAGCTCCGCCGCCTCGCCGGCGAGCGCGCTCACGCGGCGGCCTTCGCGGCCGGCGCCGAGAAGAGAAGCGCGCGGCGCGCGGTGAAATTGAACAGGAAGACGACGCCCGCCGTCGGAATTTTCGCAAAGGCGGGATCGAAGCCGAGACGGCCGACGAGGAGGAGCATCAGCGCCTCTGTGACGAGCAAGCCGGCGAGGCCGATGACGCAGAAGAGCGTGAATTCCGACGCCGGGCGCACGCTGCGCCGATCGCGGAACACCACCGCTATGCTGAGCGCATAGACGAGCGCGAGCCCGCCGCAAAAGCCGATCGCCGCAGCAATGAGATAGGGCGCGCCGAGCGTCTTGTGGAAGAGCAGCAGCAGCCCATAATCGAGCGCCAGCGCCGCGCCGCTCGCCAGCCCATAGGCGACGAGATCGCGCAGCACGCGCGTGGCGGCGAAGACGCGATGCGTCGTGGCGTTCGTGATCTGCGTCATTCGAAGCCGAGACGCGAAGGCCCCCTCCCCAGCCCTCCCCCGCTGCGCGGGAGAGGGAGCAGACCGCGCGCTGCATCGAGATTTCGCGGAATGTCGGCCGCCCCCTCTCCCGCATAGCGGGGGAGGGTGAGGGAGGGGGCGCGGCGGCATTTCCTCTCGAGAGCGCAAGCCACTATGCGACCCGCTTCGGCACGAGACGCTCGCTCGCCAGCGCCTGCTCGGCGCCGGAGACGCCGGCTTCCGTATATTCGGCGTCCTCGTTCACGCCCCAGACGTCATAGATCGCGCGGCCGGCGATGATATTGAGCGCCGTCAGCATGCCGGTCATCATCGCATGATCCTGGTTGTTGTATTTGTGCATGCCGTTGCGGCCGACGAGATGCAGGCCGGGATAGCGCGCCGCGAGCTCGAGCCGAATCGCCTGCACATTGGCGGCGTAGGACTCGTCATAGACCGGATAGGCCTTGGCCTGACGCACGACGCAGGCGTCGCGCACATCCTCCGCCTTCATGAGGCCGATCTTCGCGATCTCGTCCTTGGCGAGGGCGATGAGATCGGCGTCCGCGGCGTTCCACAATCCATCGCCCTCGAAACAGAAATATTCGAGGCCGAGACAAATGGAGACGCCATCGGCGATCATCTCCGGCGACCAGGATTTGAAATTCTGCACGCGGCCGACCTTCACCGACGGATCATGAATATAGATCCAATTGTCGGGGAACTCCTCCTGCGGCCGTCCGATCAGCACGACGGTGAGAAAGTCGCGATAGGCGAGCGCGCGCGCGTTGAAGAGGCTGAGCGGCGTCGGCGTCAGCGCATTCATCACCTCGCGCAACGGCGCGGAGGAGAGCACATTGCGCGCGCGATGAGTCTCGCTCGCGCCATTGGCGTCGCGTGTCGTGACGGTCCAAATTCCGCTCGCTTCATCGAAGGCGAGCTGCTCGACCTTGCAGCCCATTCGCAGACGGCCGCCGAGCTTCTGCATCTTGCGCGCGGCGGCTTCCCACATCATGCCGGGACCGCGACGCGGATAGCGGAAGGATTCGATCAGCGTCTTCGCGGCGCTGCCGGATTTGCGGAGCTTCAAAGAGCGGCGCAAGCCGTCGATGATCGCCGCGCCGAGGCTGAGACCCTTGATGCGCTGCGCCGCCCAATCGGCGGAGATATCGTCGCAGCTCATGCCCCAGACCTTTTCCGTATAGGTCTTGAAGAAAATGCCGAACAGCCGCTCGCCGAATTGATTGCGCACCCATTGATGGAAGGAGCGCGGCTCCTTCACCGGAAAAGCCTTGGCGAAGGCGAAGGAGGCCATGCAGCGCGCGCTCTCGAAGAGCCCGAGATTCTTCAGCGCTTCGAAGGCCTTCAGCGGATAGGCGTAGAATTTCTCGCGATAGAAGATGCGCGACAGACGCGGCCGCTCGATGAAATCATGCGGAAGCAGCTCGTCCCACAGATCGACGATCTCTTTCGATTTCGAGAAGAAGCGGTGTCCGCCTATGTCGAAGAGAAATCCCTTGTAGCTCGCGGTGCGGCTGATGCCGCCGACATAAGTCTCGTCCTGCTCGAGAACGAGAACCTCGCGTCCGTTTTTCGCCAGAATATGAGCGGCGGTGAGGCCGGCAGGCCCCGCGCCGATCACGATGGATTCGATAATCTCGCCCATGACGGCCCTGAAACTGCGTGGCGTGCGCCGGCCGGCCGCGTCACGCAGCGAGGCTCACGGCACTTAGGGGCACTATGGACGCGCTGTGGTTAATGCGCTGTTACGCACGCGAGGCGAGCGTCGTCTGCTCATGCTGCTCGCCGGCGAAAATGACGCGATTGCGCCCCTCCGCCTTGGCGCGATAGAGCGCGTCGTCGGCGACGCGCGTCATAGCGGCGAGATCGGGCGTCTCACCCTCTATGACCGTGACGCCGACGCTGACCGTCGCCGCGCCGTCGGCGAGATGCTTCGCCTCGCGAACGAAAGCCGCGCGAATGCGCTCGGCGATGGCCAAAGCGCTCGTTCGGTCGGCCGGCGAGAGAATGGCGACGAATTCCTCTCCGCCGATCCGCGCCAGCAAGTCGTTGGCGCGGATGCTTCGCGACGCCGCGGCGCCGAAGGCCGCCAGCACGCGGTCGCCGACCGCATGGCCGAAGCGATCGTTGATGAATTTGAAATTGTCGAGATCGAAGACCAGCACGGCCGTGGCGCGCGGCGTGGCCCCCCGCCTCGCGCGCTCGACCGCGCGGTCGAATGCGCGGCGATTGGGAAGACCGGTCAGCGGATCGATCAGCGCGGCGACTTCTCGTCGGCTCGCCAGGCGCTCCTTGGAGAGGGTCGCCACCAGAAAGCCGAGAATGGCGACGAAGCCCGAGAGCTCGAGAAAACGAGCCTTGAGGTAAGGGCTGGTGAGAAAGCTCTCATTATCCACCACGAGAAAGGGCGCGGCGACCGCGAGCGCGAAATCGAGCGCGGCCTGGAGAGCGATGATCCAGGCCGTCACGCGCGACGAGACGAGACGCTGCTCGCGGATCCGATTGTAGCGGAACAATTCCCAGGCGGCGGCGGCTTCATAGACCGCCGAGATCGCCGCCGTTTCGGCGATGCGCATGTTGAGGTCGGCCCGCCAGAGGCCGGCGATCCAGATCGCGCCGCCGAGAAGCGCGAGCGGCAGCCGAACAGGCTTCTCGACGAAGACGACGACGCCCGTCCAGAGCAGGCCGCAGGACCACATATTGAGCGCATTGCCGAAAATGATCGACAGCCATTCGGCCTCGTTGCGGAAGGCGTAGGTGAGCGCCGCGGCGCCGGCCGTCGCGAAAACGGCGGACCACCACCAGAGCTCTTGCGCCTCTTCGTCTCCTCGCCAGATCGCATAGAGAAAGACGCCTAGCAGCGACAGCATGAAGGCGCCGAATAAAAACAAGGTCGGCGCCAATTCGATCATCGCGGTTCACGGTCCCGTGAGCTTCAAAAATGTGGGGGGCGGCAGAATCCAGCTGGAGCGTAGCATCGACTATGCCATGCTCTCGAAGTCATAAAAAGCCGAGTCTTCGCGCTCCGAGCCGGCGAAGACGCATCGGGGTAAAGAAATTCCGGCGGGTCCCGCCGTCTCCTTCGACTTGGCGTCGTCGCCTTTCGGCTGCGACGAATTCGGCGCGATCAGCCCCCCGCGGCGACGGCGCGCTCGGCTTCCTCTATCGCCGCCATCGTGCCGACATGCAGCCATTTGCCGTCGAGCGGAACGCCGAAGAGCCGTCCCTGCTCCGCCGCCCGGAAAAAGAAAGGCGCGAGCGGAAACGCTTCCTGCTCCACGCTCTCGAACAATTGCGGCTTGACGACGCCGACGCCGGCATAGACGTAATCGGCCGTCTCGCCGGCGGCGCGCTTCGTCAGCCGACCGTCTGCGGCGCGGTGGAAATCGCCGTCCCAGTCGACGCCGACGCTGCCCAGTCGCGGCGCCAGCAGCAGAGCGATATCCATGATTTCCGGATTCCACAGCGTGGCGAGGCGCTGCAGATTGTCGCAGCCCGCGCCGATCCAAAAGGCGTCCGTATTGGCGATGAAGAAAGGGCGGCCCTCGAACAGCGCCAGCGCTTTTTTGACGCCGCCGCCCTGGTCGAGCAGCTTCTCGCGCTCGTCCGAGAGGATTATGCGCGGAGTCCGCCGGCCCTCGAGATGCGTCTCGATCTGATCGGCGAGGTGATGGACATTGACGACCGCCGTCGCGACGCCGGCCTCGTCGAAAGCGTTCAGCGTGCGATCGAGCAGAGTGACGCCGGCGATCGCGACCAGCGGCTTGGGCAGCCGGTCGGTCAGCGGCCTCATGCGCGAGCCGAGCCCGGCCGCGAAGACGAAGGCCGCCTCAGGCACGGAAGAGCGCGGGGAGGTTGGCGACATACCAGGCCTCGAGATCGGCGAGCGCGGGATGGCGCAGGCCCTTGCGCAGATAGGTCTCCACGCGCGGCAGATGGACGAGATATTGCGGCTTGTGGTCGCGCTGATCGAGCCGCGCGAAAATGCCGAGGATTTTGGTCGCGCGCTGAGCGCCGAGAATGGCGTAGGCGCGCGCGAAAGCCGCCATGTCGAACAGCGGGTCCGCCTCGCGGCGCTTGCGCGCATAATGGCCGAGAAGACGCATCTCCAATTCGTCCGGCACGTCGACGCGCGCGTCCTGCGTCAGCGACACCACGTCATAGGCCGGATGGCCGAGCACAGTGTCCTGAAAATCGATGACGCCGACGCGCGCGGTTCCCTCGCGGTCCGGCAGCCAGATGAGATTGGGCGAGTGGAAGTCGCGCAAGGTCCAGGTCGGCGCCGACATCACGATCTCGATCAGCGCCTGGCGCCAGAGGTTGACGAAGGTCGCCTTGGAGCCCGACGAGATGCAGCCGCCGCCGACCCGCGCCGCATACCATTCCAGCAGCAGCTCCACCTCTATGAGCAGCGCGTCGAGATCATAGGGCGGGATGTGGTAAGGGCCGGAGCCTTCGACCGGAAGAACGTCCGGCAGACGGCGGGCATGGAGCGGCGCGAGCGCCGACAGCGCCTCGACATAGCGATCGGCGATCGGCGCGCCGCCGGCCACGACGCCGTCGCGGCCGAGATCCTCCAGCAGCACGAAGCCGGCCGAGAGATCATAAGCGTAGATTTGCGGCGCGGAGAGGCCTTGCGCGCGCAGCGCCTCCGCCATGGCGACGAAGGGCTTCACTGTCTCGGCGAGCCGCGCGATGGCGCTATAGGGCTTGCCGTAGCGAATGGGCGGGCCGTCCGGCCGCGCCGGCGAGATCATCAAAATGGCCTGGGCTCCATCCGGTCGGCGCAGCGCCTCATAGATGCGCGAGGAGGCGTCGCCCTGCAGATAATCGCGCGCGGCGTCGCTCCAGCCGGCGCGCTCCAGAAACTCCCGCATGGTCCGAAAGGCCTTGAGCCGCCCCGCCGCCCTGCCATGGGCGATGATGCCGATGCGGCGCGCGTCGGGCGTCTCCGGGGAGGCGAAGGAGAGCCGCACCTCCAGCCGCTCGCCGGCAAAAAGGCTCGGCGCGCGCTCGGGCCATTCGACCAGCACCAGAGCGTCCTCGCTGGCCTCGTCGAAGCCCATGGCCTCGAGCTCCGCCTCGCCCCCCGCTATGCGGTAGAGATCGGCGTGCAATATGCGGCAGCCGGGAGTCTCGTAGATCTGCATCAGCGTGAAGGTCGGACTCGGCGCCTCCAGCGTCGGATCCTGCGCCAGGGCGCGGATCAGCGCGCGCGCGAAGGCCGTCTTGCCGGCGCCGAGATCGCCGGAGAGGGTGACGAGCCGCACCGTGTCGCGAATGAGCGGGGCGAGCTTGGCGGCGAGTTCTGCGGTCTGCGCCTCGTCGGCGACGTCGATCAGCCATTCGGCCTCTTCACTCATGAGGCCTGTCCTTTTTCACGCGGGGCGAGACCCTGCTGGCCGCCGCTCTCGCGCGCCGGGAAGATGCAAGTGACCGTGGTGCCTTCGCCGAGCGCGGAATCGATGAGCACGCGCCCTCCATGCAGCTCGGTGAAGGCGCGAACGATGGAGAGGCCGAGCCCGACGCCCCTGTGGCGCGAGCCCGAGGTGTGCGACTCGAAGCGGTCGAAGACTTTCTCGAGGACGTCCGGGGCGATGCCCCGCCCCCGATCGGCGACCTTGAACACGATTTCCCCCTCCCGCCGCAAAGCCGCGAGCGTAATCGTTTGTCCCGGCCGAGAAAAGCCGATCGCATTGGCGAGCAGGTTGAACAGGATCTGGCGGATGCGCTTGCCGTCGCCGCGGAAGCAGCCGACATCGCCGGTGGCGACGATCTGCAGCTCTATGTCGTTCTCGGCGAGCCGGTCCTGAACGCCTTCGGCCGCGGCGCGCATGGCGTCGGCGGCGTCGACCTCCTCGAGCTCGAGCTCCATGGCGTCGCTGTCGATCGTCGCCAGATCGAGAATATCGTTGATGATGGCCAGCAGCGCCGCCGAGGATTTGCCGACATAGCCGAGATATTCGAGCTGCTTGGCGTTGAGCTCGCCGGTCGTCTTCTCGCCGAGCAGATGGATGAAGCCGATGATGTTGTTGAGCGGCGAGCGCAGCTCATAGGACACATGATGGACGAAATCGTTGCGGATCTTCTCCGCCGCGATCAGCGCCTGATTGCGCTCGGTGAGCGCGCGCTCGACATTCACGCCCGCGGTGACATCGACGAAGGTGAGCAGCGCCGCGCCTTCCGGCAAGGGCTGCGCCGTGCAGTCGAGCACGACGCCATCCGAGCGCTCGATGCGCCGCGTGAAGCCCTGGCGCATGTCCTGCAGCCCGGTCACGAAGCCGCGCAATTCGGTCCAGGTCTCCTCGTTGAGATGCAGCGGCCGGCACAGATTGGCCACGGCGTCGAAACGCGGCTTGTCGTCGAGAATATGCTTGTCCAGCGCCCAGAGCGCGAGGAAGGCGGGATTGCAGAAGCGCAGCCTTCCGTCCGGGCCGAAGACGGCGACGCCCTCGCGCAGATTTTCCAGCGTCTCGTTCTGCATGCGGTCGAGCGCATGAAAACGCGATTCGAGGAAATAGCGCTCGCTCACATCGTCATAGAGATAGGTGACGCCGCCTTGCGGATTGGCGTTGACCACGACGCGCAGCGTGCGTCCGTTCGGCATGTGCCAGACATGCACGTGATGCTCTTCGGACGCCTGATAGGCCTCCAGCAGACGCGCCTTCCAGGCCTTGTAATCGGCTTCGACGGGAAGGCGCTGCTCGGCGCGCAGGCGATCGAGGATCTCGCTGTCGCTCGGCCCCTGATCCAGATAGGCCCTGTCGAGCGGCCAGAGACTCTCATAGGCGGCGTTGCGATAGACGAGCCGCCTGGCGCGATCGAAAATAGCGACGGCGATGGGCAATTGATCCAGCGTGCGCGAATGCGCCTGCATCTGCTGCTCGAGATCGGCGCGCGTCGTGTCGATCTCATGGCGATCGATGGCGAGAGCCGCGGCGGCGCCGTGACAGGGCGCTTCGACGATATCGAGACGATGGCGTTCTCCGGCGACGACCGCCGTCACCCGCGCGCGCCATACGTCGTCTTGGGCGCGCGTCGCCTGGGCCTGCATACGCGCATCCTTATCGAGCAGCTCGATCTGACGACGCAGCGCGTCGGCCGGATTTTCCGCCTCCACCGCCTGCGCATAGGCCGAGTTCACGAAAACGAGTCGGCCCTCGGCGTCGCGCATCCAGACCGGCGTCGGCAGCGCCTCGAGCAGAGCGCGCAGCCCCTCCACCTCGGCCACGCTGCGCGTGTGGCGTTCGCGCAGCGACAGCAGCTCCAGCCGCTCGCCGGAGACTTCGCGGATGCGCAGCACGGCGCGGCCGGCGACGGCGCGGCCCTCGGCGTCGAAGCGCCGGCCTTGCAGGCTGGCGAGCGAGAGATGAAAACCGTCGCCATTCTGGCGGAGCCGATCGATGCGCTCTTGCAGCGCGCTCGCCTCCTCCGCGCCGAGCCAGGTGCCGAAGGCGAGCACGCGCCGCGCGAAAGCCGGATCGTTGAGGCCGTTCTCTATGTCCGGCTCGCCGGCGGCATTGTCCCAGGAGACGAAGAGCTGCGGCTCGCTCGACAGAAAAATCTCCGCGCGATCTAGCCGCTTGCGCGTCGCTTCGAGCTCGGCGGCGAGACGCGCCTCGCGACGGCTCCACGCCTTGCGCTCGCCGAGATGGGTGAAGGCGACGACGACAGCGAAAAGCGCGAGCCCGCCGGTCAGAGCGAGATTGACGAATTCGGCGTTATTCGTGGTGGCGAGAAGATTGGCGAGCGCCTCCGCCCGCGCCGGCCCGCCCAGCGGCAAGAGGCTGGCCGTCGTGAGCCCACGCGTCACGCCGCGAACGAGCGTCGAGGACGCTCCCCGACGTCGCGCAGGCGGCAACGCTTTCGGCCCGAAGGCCGCATCGTGACACATGCGAACAGGTCTCCACGTTCGATTTGCAAAGGCTCATCGCAAACAAACGCCGCAAGCCGTCCGCGCGCCACCGTGGCGCCGTCTCGAATCGCGTCTAATCTAAAACGCGCCGTCGAAAAGTGAAACGCGGATCGTGACCGGGAGATTGCCGCCTAGGGGTTTCGCCGAACTGGCGTCGGCGCTGCTGCGGGAAAATTCGCCGCGGCCGCAGTTCCGCGCCGACCGTCGGGCGCATCGGTCTTTCAAAGCAATTTTGGTATGGAAAGCGCTCGCGACCTCGACCGGTACAGTATTTTTGGTTTGGAGCGAATTCTGATCGATCGAACGATTCCGTTCGATCGGAACGCGCTCTATCGACGACGAGGCGTGGCGAGAGAGACGTTTCTCGAGGCGATTCCGACCTCCTTCTCCTTGCCCGCTCGATCGTGCGTCGTCATGCTCCGCGCTGGAATGATCCGCGCATCCCCCCGGGTCGCCGCGAAATCGCGCCCTCTCCAGAAAGCTCGCTTCGCGGCGTTTCCCGACGTCGGAGCGCGCACGGAATCATGCGAGCCCGAACAAGCGCTTCGAAATTAGTGAGGTGTAAAACGTGTTTCGATGAAATAGACGTACCGAATCTGCAACGGATCATATCGAACAACGAGCGTATCGATGTTCTGTAGACGAGGGTCGGACAGAGTGACGTCCTGAATGGCTTGTGAATCGACCGTCACCAGTACCGTGTCTGCGGTCGGAATGCCGAAATGATAAGCGTAAAGAGTAAAGGTCACGGGCGTCGACATGCTCGAGGCGCCATAGGCGAACAGCTTCAGACCGGTCAAATCGAAGGACTTGCCGGGGAAGTTCGAGGCGGGAATCGTAAAGACGCCGCCGGTGCGGTTGGCGAAATAAAGCCCGCCGTTTCCCGTTCGCACGTCCCAACCGTTGGGGAGAAGATGACCGAGGGCGGATACGACAAGGCCGGTTCCGTCCGTCGCAGTGCAGTTGGGACACCCGGTCAAAGGCGCCGCCGCGGTAAATGTCGCAGTGTCGGCGAGCGCCGTCGACGCTGAAAAAGCGACAAAGGTCGCCAGAGCGGTCGCTCCTAGAAAATCGATCTTCATATTATTCTCCTGACTGGCGCTTGAATGAGCGCTCGAGCGAGGACCTCGGTCCATGCGCTCATCCCCATGAGCGTCAGCCTGCATCTCCTGCTGCGCTCACGAGATCGAAGGGCTCGCTTCAGGAACGAGTCCAGGCTCTCAGCTTAGCCTCGAACATTGCAGACGTACGACAAAAAGATCGAAATCGCGTACGGGGTGGATCGCGTCGCAGTTCCTAGTCGTTTGATCTTGCTCGAAAAGACGGGCTCTCGGGGGATTTCTGCCGCGTATTGTCGCGCGGCGAGCCGGCCTCCTCGTCCTGGCGAGGCCCCGAAGGGGCGTTTCGCGTCTCGAAGGGCGCCGCTGCGCGTTTTGGAGCATCCTTCTCGCGCCGCGGAGCGATCGGCCCAGAAGCATATCCAGATTGCGGCCTCGCCCTCTTCACGGAGAGCGAGGCCTGAACTTTTTCGCCGAGCCGCCGGATCAGTACCGATAATGCTCCGGCTTGAACGGGCCGTTCTGCGGCACGTTGAGATAGGCGGACTGCTGCTCGGTCATTTTGGTGAGCTTCACGCCGATCTTGGAAAGATGCAGCGAGGCGACCTTTTCATCCAGGTGCTTGGGCAGCGTGTAGACGCCGACCGGATACTGGCCCTGCTTGGTGTAGAGCTCGATCTGCGCCAGCGTCTGATTGGTGAAGGAAGCGGACATCACGAAAGACGGATGGCCGGTGGCGCAGCCGAGATTCACGAGGCGCCCTTCGGCGAGCAGGATGATGCGCTTGCCGTCGGCGAACTCGATCTCGTCGACCTGCGGCTTCACATTGTGCCATTTGAGATTGCGCAGGCCGGCGACCTGAATCTCGCTGTCGAAATGGCCGATGTTGCAGACGATGGCGCGGTCCTTCATGACGCGCATGTGCTCGGTCGTGATGACGTCGACATTGCCGGTCGCGGTGCAGAAGATATCCGCGCGCGATGCGGCGTCTTCCATCGTCGTGACCTCATAGCCTTCCATCGCGGCCTGCAGGGCGCAGATCGGATCGATCTCCGTGACCAGCACGCGGCAGCCGGCGTTGCGCAGCGAAGCGGCCGAGCCCTTGCCCACATCGCCATAGCCCGCGATGCAGGCGACCTTGCCGGCCATCATCACGTCGGTCGCGCGGCGAATGCCGTCGACCAGCGATTCGCGGCAGCCATAGAGATTGTCGAACTTCGACTTGGTGACCGAATCATTGACGTTGATCGCCGGCCAGAGCAACTTGCCTTCCTTGTGCATCACATAGAGACGATGCACGCCGGTGGTGGTCTCCTCGGTCACGCCCTTGATGGCCTCGGCGTTGCGCTTGTAGAAGCCCGGATTGGCTTTGAGGCGCTTCTTGATCGCGGCGAAGAGGACTTCCTCCTCCTCATTGGTGGCCTTGTCGAGAAAAGCCGTGTCGCCATTCTCGGCGCGCAGGCCGAGATGGATGAGCAGCGTGGCGTCGCCGCCGTCGTCGAGAATCATGTTCGGCGTGCCGCCGTCGCCCCATTCGAAGATGCGGTGGGTGTAGTCCCAATAATCCTCGAGGCTCTCGCCCTTGATGGCGAAGACCGGCGTGCCGGCGGCGGCGATGGCCGCGGCGGCATGGTCCTGCGTCGAATAAATATTGCAGGAGGCCCAGCGCACATCGGCGCCCAGCGCCTTCAGCGTCTCGATCAGCACGGCGGTCTGAATGGTCATATGCAGAGAGCCGGCGACGCGGGCGCCCTTCAGCGGCTGCGACGGACCAAATTCGGCGCGCGTCGCCATGAGGCCGGGCATCTCGGTCTCGGCGATGTTCAGTTCCTTGCGGCCCCAATCGGCGAGGCCGATGTCGGCGACGACATAATCATTGAAATGGGTGGTCATGACGCTCCCTTCAGGCGTTGTCTCGCCTTGGCTGAGGCGAGCGCGCAGGCCTGGCCGCCTATAGCAAGGCGGCGGAGCAGATGCAATAAAGATATAAACAAGTCTTTATGTGAGCGAGGGCCGGCGGTCCCGCAGAAGGACGAAAGCGGCGAAAACCGCGATCACGGCGACGATCAGCAGGATCAGCAGCGTCGATTCCTCGAGCCAGGCGATCGCCGGAACGGCGAGGCCGAGCAGCAGGCCGACGAGCGACACGCGCCAAGCTTCCGCATGAATGCCCGCGGTGAAGGAGCCGAGCGCCAGCACAGTGAGCACGGTGAGCGCGCTGCTGTCGGAATTCATCATCTGCTTCACATCGCCGATGAAGATGAGGCACATGGCCGCGAGCACCGCGCCCCAATGCAAAATCTGCGTGCGCACGAGCCGCCATTTTTCTTCGGCGTTTTCCGCCTCCGGCCAGCCGGCGGCGATGCTGATCAGGCCGAAGATCGGCGCGAGCACGATCCAATAGGTCGTCATGCCCTGGCGCGTCATGCTCGTATAGGCGACGCCGAACAGCGCCAGCCCCAGCATGGCGAAATAGGGCCATTGCCGCAGAAGGAAGGACAGGACGCCGTGAGGCTGCGTCTCGTGCGAAAGGATTTCCGGCGCGCGCTCGGTCACTTTGCAGGCTCCGTCTCGAACGTGTCGCGAGCGACACATGGCAGATTTTTCGACCGTGTCGCGAGCGACACATGGGAGTTCACATGGGAGTTCGGCCGGCTCTCCGAGAAAATCTCGCCTCGAAATTTCGCGCCTTCGGCCGCTTCGGCGCGCTATGCTCAATATAATCGCCCGATCGTCCAAAACGAGACGCGCCGTGGCGCGTCCCGCACATCGGTCGGGCCCTTCCCCTTTAGGCCGCGACCTTCTGGCACTCGTCGGCGCAGGCTTTGCAGGCGTCGCCGCAAGCCTTGCATTCGGCGATATTCGGGAATTTGTCGCATTCCTTCTTGCAGGCGAGGCAAGCCTCCCCCACGGCCTTGGCGAAGGCCGGAGTGAGCGTCGAGCTCGTGCCCGCGAGCGAGGCCATGGCCTTGCAGGCGGCGACGACGTCGAAGGTGGACTTGGTGCAGGCGCCCATGCTGGCGTCATTCGCGGCGAGCATTTCGAAGCAATGACGCAGGCATTCCTCGCCGGCGGCCACGCATTTGGTGCTCGACTCGAACAGCGCCTTATATTTTGCGGCGCCATGATGATGCGCATGATCTTCGGCCGCCAAAGTCCCCGTGGCGGCGGTAGCGGCGGCCAATGCGCCGATTGCTGTCACAAATTGCCGACGTTCCATGAATCTCCCCCTGAGTTTTAGGAACAACAACATTTTCTGGTTTAAGCTTTTTCGAGCGAGATTCAATCACAGCGATTATTCGGCGAGTAAAATTTGTCGCGATGCTCTGAAACTGTGACAGATCGACAACTCTGATTCGATGGACGGCGCGAGGGCCCTATCGGACAAAGACACGGACAGGACAATGGCGGCCATTGCGAACTTCAACGCGCCGGAATTTCTCAATTCCTTGATTTCTCTTCTGGTTGCGCTTCTTCTCGGCACGCTGATCGGGGCCGAGCGGCAATATCGGCAACGCACTGCGGGGTTGCGCACCAATGCGCTGGTCGCGCTCGGCGCAGCCGCCTTCGTCGATCTGGGGATGCGGCTCAACGGCAATCTCGGCGCCACTCAGGTGCTCGCCTATATCGCCTCCGGCGTCGGCTTTCTGGGCGCCGGCGTCATCATCAAGGACGGCGCCAACATCAGCGGGCTCAACACCGCCGCGACCATCTGGTGCTCGGCCGTCACGGGCGCCTTCTCCGGCGCCGACCGCCCCGCGGAGGCGATATTGATGGCGATCTTCACGCTGACCGGCAATATGCTGCTGCGCCCGCTGGTCCATCTCATCGAGCGCGCGCCGATCGACGAGCGCGCCACCGAGGCGATCTACCGCCTGCATGTCACTGTCTCGCAAACGCGACGCGACGCCTTGCGCGATCTGCTGGTCGAGAAGCTCGAAGCGGCGGACTATCCGGTGCGCGAAATCGAGGAATTGGAGCGTGGCGAAGGGGAGGTGGAGCTCATCGCAATATTGACCTCGACCAGCGTCGACCCCAAAGAACTCGACGCCGTCGCCGCCGATCTCGAGAAGATCGCCGGCGTCGAACATGCGAGCTGGACCGCGCAGACGAGCGAGTGAAACAATGAATTCCGTAGCTTGCAGGCTATCGGATTCACACATCACGAAACACCGCCGTCATGGCCGGGCTTGTCCCGGCCATCCACGCCAAACGGCTGATAAATCATATGAAAAAGCCCACCATCGACGGATTGTCTCCCGGCGAAAGCTTCTCGAGCGCCGACGACTTCCCCCTCACCCCGTCAATCTTCTGCACAATCCGTCGAGCTGCTCCAACGTCGTATAGCGGATGCGCAATTCGCCGCTCTCGCCATGATGGTGGATCGAGACATAGAGGCCGAGCGCGTCGGTCAGCAACTTTTCCATCGCCACCGTATCCGCGTCCTTCTCGACACGTGGCTTGCGCGACTTCGTCTCCAGCTTGGCGCCGGAATCCTCCTGCGCGAGGCGCTCGACGTCGCGCACGGTGAGGCCCTCCTCGACGACGCGGCGCGCCACCGAATCGGGATTGTCCACGGCGAGCAGCGCGCGCGCATGGCCGGCGGAAATCGCGCCTTCCGTCACCAGGCGACGGCTCGCCTCCGGCAGATTGAGCAGCCGCAGCGTATTGGCCACATGCGAACGGCTCTTGCCGATGATCTTGGCGAGATCGGTTTGCGAATAGCCGAACTCCTTACCCAGGCGCTCATAGCCGCGCGCCTCTTCGATCGCATTGAGATCGGCGCGCTGGACATTCTCGATAATGGCCAGCTCGAGCGCCTCGCGATCATCCGCCTCATGCACGATGATCGGCACATCGGCGAGATTGGCGAGCTGGGCGGCGCGCCAACGGCGCTCGCCGGCGATGATCTCATAAGCGTCGGCGACGCCGGGCACTGTGCGCACGACGATCGGCTGAATAATGCCTTTCTCGCGGATGGAGGCCGCGAGATCGGCGAGCTCCTCCTCGCGGAAAGAAACGCGCGGATTGCGCGGATTGGGCCGCAGAAATTCGATCGGCGCCCGGCGCTGGCCACGCGCGCGCTCCACCGCCGGCGCTTCCTCGCCCGCATCGCCGATCAGAGCCGCCAGCCCCCGCCCCAATCTTCTGCGCGTCGCTTCTTCGGCCATTTCGAGAGATGTCCTTCAAACGAGAGGCGCGCTCGCAGCGCGCGACGAAACCCTGTCTCAGGCGGCCCGCAGCTGCTTCTCGCGCTGAATGACTTCCGTGGCGAGCTTCAGATAGGCTTGGCTGCCGCTGCATTTGAGATCATAGAGCAGCACCGGCTTGCCATGCGACGGCGCTTCCGACACGCGCACATTGCGCGGGATCACCGTCTCATAGACCTTGTCGCCCATGAAGCGGCGCACATCAGCGACGACCTGGGTCGCGAGATTATTGCGCGGATCGAACATGGTCAGCACAATGCCATGGATCGAAAGCCGCGGATTGAGCGAGCGCTTCACCTGATCCACGGTCGACAGCAGCTGCGACAGACCTTCGAGCGCGAAGAACTCGCATTGCAGCGGCACGAGAACCGCGTCGGCGCAAGCGAGCGCATTGATGGTCAGCAGATTGAGCGAGGGCGGGCAATCGATCAGAACATAGCTGAAGGCCGGAGCCTGCTCATGGCGTTCCGCCGCGATCAGCTCGGCCACGGCGCGCTTCAGGCGAAAGGCGCGGTCCTTATCGCCAGCGATTTCCAGCTCGACGCCGAGCAGATCGAGCGTCGACGGCGCGATCGAGAGACGCGGCACGGCGGTGGCCACGATCGCCTCGGCGAGACTGCTCTCCGCGAGCAGCACGTCATAGGTCGAAATCCGGCGCGCCTTGCGGTCGACGCCGAGGCCAGTGGAGGCGTTCCCCTGCGGGTCGAGGTCGATGACCAGCACTGTCTCGCCCACGGCGGCGAGCGCCGTGCCGAGATTAATGGCGGTCGTCGTTTTGCCGACGCCGCCCTTTTGATTGGCGAGGACGAGAATTCGGGGCGGCGGAACGTCGGTCACGTCAAGCTCCAAAATCCCGCGCAAGGGCGATAATGCGGCCGGACGAATGCGTGCGGCTTTGCAATGTCCAGATCTGGAAACTATCTGCGGCGCTCGAGCCGGTCAATTCGGCAGCCCAATCTTCGCCCTTCAAAAACACGCCTTTGACGTTTTTCAACAGAAGTTCGTGCGACCACTCGATCAATTGCGGCATAGGCGCGAGCGCGCGCGCCGTGACGCCGGTCAATGAATCGGTGATGAGCGGCAATTCGCTTTCGATTCGCCCGATGTGAATTTCCGCCGCTGCCCCTGTTTCACGTGAAACAGCGCGCAGAAACGCCGCCTTGCGCTGATCGCTTTCGATCAGATGAACTTTGGCGCCCGGACGATCCTTCAGGCAGATCGCCAGCACCATGCCCGGAAATCCCGCGCCCGAGCCGAGATCAACCCAGTTTTCCAGGCTCGGAAAAAACTCCCTTATCTGCGCCGAATCCGCGAAATGACGGGTCCATAATTCATCCAACGTGCCGCCGGCGACGAGATTGATGGACTTCTGCCATTTCCGCAGCAGCGATTCGTAGATTTCGAATTCGCGAATATAGCGACGCAGCGCCGGCGCGATTTGCAGCGCATTGTCACGATCGCTGACGCGATCCTTTCCCTTCCCCCCCATTTTATCGATCACCCGCGCCGCGCCCGCGCCGCCAAAAGGGTGAGCGCGGCAGGAGTGACGCCCTCTATGCGCTGCGCCTGTCCCAGCGTGCGCGGACGCAGCGCCGACAGCTTGGCGCAGAGCTCGGCGGAGAGACCGCCGATTTCCCGATAGTCGAGCGTCGAGGGGAGAGCGAGCTGCTCGTCTCGGCGATAGGAATCGATGTCGGCGCTCTGCCGATCGAGATAAACGGCGTAGCGAGCGTCAGTCTCGACCCGGGCCGCCGTCTCCGAATCGATCTCGAGAAGTTGCGGCCAAATCGATGCGAGCCGCGCCAGATCGATTCCCGGAAAGGACAGCAGAGCATAGCCGCTGCGCCTCTGCCCATCCTGATTGATCGGCAGGCCGGCGCGGGCGGCCGCCGCCGAGGTCAGAGACAATTGCTGGAGCAGAGTGCGCGCGCCGCCGAGCCGCGCCATCCGTTCCTCATGAACCCGCGCGCGCTCCCGTCCGATACAGCCGATCTCGAGTCCCTTGCCCGTCAACCGCTCATCCGCATTGTCCGCGCGCAGCGACAGTCGATATTCGGCGCGCGAGGTGAACATGCGATAGGGCTCGCTGACGCCGCGGGTGACGAGATCGTCGATCATCACGCCGAGATAGGCCTCGGCGCGATCGAAGACCGCCGCCGCCGCGCCGCCCGCTCGAGCGGCGGCGTTGAGTCCAGCGACCAATCCCTGAGCCGCCGCCTCCTCATATCCTGTCGTGCCATTGATCTGACCGCCGAAGAACAGGCCTCGGACACGCTTTGTTTCCAGAGTGGCGTCGAGCTCGCGCGGATCTATGAAATCATATTCGATCGCATAGCCCGGCCGCAAAATGCGCGTGTTTTCGAGCCCCTCGATCTTCTGGATGAAAGCGCGCTGGACCTCTTCCGGCAGCGAGGTCGAAATCCCATTGGGATAGACAGTGTCGTCGTCGAGCCCTTCCGGCTCGAGAAAAATCTGATGGGCGTCGCGGTCGCCGAAGCGCGTGACCTTATCCTCGATCGAAGGACAATAGCGCGGGCCGGGCCCGGAGATCGCGCCGCTGCGCATCGGCGAATGCTCGAGATTGTCGAGAATGACCTTATGCGCGGCGGCGTTGGTGCGGGTGATATGGCAGGCGATCTGCGGATTGGCGATCGATGTCGTCAGATAGGAGAAAGGCTCCGGCGTCTCGTCACCCTTTTGTTCCTCGAGACGGGCCCAGTCGATCGTGCGGCCGTCGAGGCGCGGCGGCGTTCCGGTCTTGAGCCGGCTCGTCGCAAAGCCCATGCTGCGCAAATTCTCGGCGAGGCCGAGCGACGGGCGCTCGCCCATCCGCCCCGCCGAATATTGCGTTGCACCGATATGAATGACGCCGTTCAAGAAAGTGCCGGTCGTCACCACCACAGCGCCGGCGGCGAGCGTCGCGCCATCCAGCGTCACGCCGACGACACGTCCCTGCTCGACATCCAAACCTTCGGCCGAGCCTTCGATGACATCGAGATTTGCGACCTCGGCGATCGCTTCTTGCATCGCGGCGCGATAGAGCTTGCGATCGGCCTGGGCGCGCGGGCCGCGCACCGCCGGGCCCTTGGAGCGATTGAGCAGGCGAAACTGGATTCCGGCGGCGTCGGCGACGCGGCCCATGAGCCCGTCCAGCGCGTCGATCTCGCGAACGAGCTGGCCCTTGCCGAGCCCGCCGATCGCCGGATTGCAGGACATGGCGCCGATCGTCGCGCGAGAATGGGTGACGAGCGCTGTGCGCGCGCCCCGACGCGCAGCCGCAGCGGCCGCCTCGCAGCCGGCATGGCCGCCGCCGATCACGATCACGTCATAGGCCACTCGACTCAATTTCCCGTCCTCGGTCCTGCTATCCTGTTTCACGTGAAACATCATTTGCCGATGCAAAATTGCGAGAAAATCGCATCCAGCACATCCTCGACATCGACGGCGCCGACGATCCGCCCGAGCGCGCGGCCCGTGACGCGCAGATCGTCTGCGACGAATTCGAGCGGCTTACCTGGATCGAGGCTTGCCTCGATTGCATCTCTCGCCTCCTGAATGAGCCGCCGATGCCGCTCACGCGTCAGCACAGCCGTCGAGCCATCGCCCAGCCGCTGCCTGGCGCGCGCCGCCATTTCATCCAGGAGTCGCTCTATTCCAAACCCTGTTCGAGCAGAAATTGCAAGGTCATCTGATGTGCAATTCCCCAAATCCGCCTTGGTCGCGACGCGAATGAGCTCCGCCCCCTCGGCCGCCGCCAATTCGGGAGCGTCCGCCCCTTTTTCGGAGAGCCAGAGCAGCAGATCGGCCTCGGCGATTCGCGCCCGCGTCCGCTCGACCCCGATACGTTCGATCTCGTCCTTCGCCTCACGCAGGCCGGCCGTATCGACCAAAGTCACCGGAATGCCGCCGAGATCGAGATGAACCTCGATCATGTCGCGCGTCGTTCCGGGAACCGGAGAGACGATCGCGACATCGCGCCGAGCCAGCGCGTTCAGCAGCGTCGATTTCCCCGCATTCGGCGGGCCGAGCAGCAGCACGACGAAACCATCGCGGAGCCGTTCACTCGCCGCGCCATTCGCCAGCACGGCCGACATTTCCTCGAGCAGAGGCGCGAGCAGAGGATGGAGCGCGGTCGCCGGCTCGAACACATCGCCTTCATCAGAGAAATCGAGCTCCGCCTCCACCAGCGCCAGCGCGCGGATCAGAAGCTCGCGCCAGCTCTCGACCTGCTTGCGCAAAGCCCCGCCCAGCGCCCGGATCGCCTGACGGCGCTGACACTCCGTCTCCGCCTCGATGAGATCGGCGAGGCCTTCGACCTGCGACAGATCCATTTTGCCATTGGCGAGGCTGCGCCGCGCAAACTCTCCCGGCTGCGCTTCCCGCAGGCCCGAAAATGCGCTCAGAGCCGTCAGAACCGCGCGCATCACTGCGCGGCCGCCGTGAATCTGCAATTCGGCGTAATCCTCGCCCGTCGGGGAATTGGGCGCCGGAAAATAGAGAATGAGGCCGCGATCGATCGTCTCGCCGCTTCGCGGGTCGGCGAGACGCGCATAATGCGCCGATCTCGGCTCGGGGAGCCGTCCTGCGATCCGCTCCAACACAGCGCCGACCATCGGGCCGGACAGCCGAATCACCGCGATCGCCGCGCGCCCCGCCCCTGTGGCCGAGGCAAAGATCGTTTCAATCGACATAGCTGCACATCCGACGGAACACCGGATCGCTCTACGCGAATTTCAGCGCGGGAGATAGCGCGACATCAGGGCGATCAGGTGAGGGACGATATTCCGAACCCTCGTCCCGAGGAGCCCGCGAAGCGGGCTTCTCGAAGGACGGCCACGGCGAGAATCCCGAGATTTCCGCCCCCACCAAAAGCAAAGGCCGAGCGACAGAGGCTCGGCCTTATTCTCTCGAAATGCGGGAGCCCTCGGACAGCGCGTCCGCGGGCCTCGCCTCAGGTGTTCATCGAATCGAAGAAGCTGGCGTTGCCCTTCGGCGTCTCGCGAAGCTTGCCGAGCAGGAATTCGATGGCGTCCACGGTGCCCATCGGATTGAGGATGCGGCGCAGCACATACATCTTTTTGAGTATGTCGGAGGGCACTAGCAGCTCTTCCTTGCGGGTGCCGGAGCGGGTGATATCGATCGCCGGGAAGACGCGCTTGTCGGAGACCTTGCGGTCGAGAATAATCTCCGAATTGCCCGTTCCCTTGAACTCCTCGAAAATCACCTCGTCCATGCGCGAGCCGGTGTCGATCAGCGCCGTGGCGATGATGGTCAGCGAGCCGCCCTCCTCGATATTGCGCGCCGCGCCGAAGAAGCGCTTCGGCCGCTGCAGAGCATTGGCGTCCACACCGCCGGTCAGCACCTTGCCGGAGGACGGGACGACCGTGTTGTAGGCGCGGCCGAGGCGGGTGATCGAATCGAGCAGGATCACCACATCGCGGCGATGCTCGACGAGGCGCTTGGCTTTCTCGATCACCATTTCGGCGACCTGCACATGGCGCACCGCCGGCTCGTCGAAGGTGGAGGAGACCACCTCGCCCTTCACCGAGCGCTGCATATCGGTCACTTCTTCCGGACGCTCGTCGATCAGCAGAACGATCAGATAGCACTCGGGATGATTGGTGGTGATCGACTGCGCGATATTCTGCAACAGCACGGTCTTGCCGGTGCGCGGCGGCGCGACGACCAGAGCGCGCTGGCCCTTGCCGATCGGCGCGACGAGATCGATGACGCGGGCGGAAAGGTCCTTGCGCGTCGGATCGTCGATCTCGAGCTTCAAGCGCTCATCGGGATAGAGCGGCGTCAGATTGTCGAAGGGGACCTTGTGCCGCACCTTCTCCGGATCTTCGAAATTGATCGAATTGACCTTGAGAAGCGCGAAATAACGCTCGCCCTCCTTGGGGCTGCGGATCATGCCCTCGACCGTGTCGCCGGTGCGCAGGCCGAAGCGCCTAATCTGCGAGGGCGACACATAAATATCGTCTGGGCCGGCGAGATAATTGGCGTCTGGCGAACGCAGGAAAGCGAAGCCGTCCTGCAGCACTTCGACGACGCCTTCGCCGACGATCTCGACGTCGCGACCGGCGAATTGCTTCAATATTGCAAAGAGCAGTTCCTGGCGCCGCATGAGCGACGCGCCCTCGACCTCATGCTCCTCTGCGAAGGCGAGCAATTCGGCGGCCGATTTGGACTTCAGGTCCTGAAGCTTGATTTCCCCCATTTGGGACAATCCTCGACGATATTCGGATGAAACGCGGGCTAGGGCGCGGGATGGGCAGAAGGGATACGGAGCCGATGCCCCGGTGGGCCGGTTTTGATCCGGCTGTCGCGTGAAACGACGATCTGCCTTGAGGTGAGTGACTCAGCAATTAATCCCTTTCGGGCGGAAACGCAAGCCATCCGCCCGAAACCTATGACATTTGCATGAAGGACGGGGAAAACCCCCTGTCTTCAGAACGGCTTGACGATCACCAATATGACGATGCCGATCATCAGCAGCGTCGGAACCTCATTGATGAATCGAAAGAATCGCGCCGGCCTGCGATTCTCGTCGCGCTCGAAAGCGCGCTGCGTCACCCCGAAATAAAAGTGGACGCCGGTGAGCAGCACGACGAGCGCCAGTTTCGCGTGCAGCCATCCGGCTCCATGAAAGGAGCCGAAATAGATCAGCGCCAGTCCCGCCGCCCAAGAGACGATCATCGCCGGCGCCATGATGTAGAGAGCGAGCCGGCGCTCCATCTTCTTGAACAAGGCCGAGGGCGCGCCCTGCCCGACTTCCGTGTGATAGACGAAGAGCCGCGGCAGATAGAGCAGCCCCGCCATCCAGGCGATAATGGCGATCACATGTAGAGCTTTGATCCAGAGATACATGACGTCAATTTCCTGCTCTGCGAACGCGCTCGATCAATTGCGAGACATGCTCTAGCGGGGTCTCCGGCAAAACGCCGTGGCCCAGGTTGAAAATATGCGGGCGCCCCGCGAAGCTCCGCAAGATCGAATCGATCTCGCGATCGAGCGCCGCTCCGCCGGCGAGAAGAGCGAGCGGATCGAGATTTCCCTGTAGCGCCGGCCCGGCGGGAATATGCTTCGCCGCCCAGACGGGATCGATCGCCGTATCCAGCCCCAGCGCATCAGCGCCGAGCGTTTCCGCGAGACGCGGCAGATGCGTCGCCCCGCCCCGCGCGAAAGCGATGATCGGAACGCCAGGACGGGCCTCCTTCACCTTGTCGATGATCTTTTTCAGCGGCGCCGCCACCCAGCGCTCGAATTCCTGCGGCGGCAGCACGCCCGCCCAGCTGTCGAAAATCTGTAGCGTCTCGACGCCGGCGTCGATCTGCCGAATGAGATAAGCGACCGAGGCTTCGACCAATATATCAATGAGCCGCGCGAAAGCCTCCGGCCGGCGATAGGCGAAGAGCCGCGCCGGCGCCTGATCCGGCGTGCCGCGGCCGGCGATCATATAGCTCGCAACCGTCCAAGGCGCGCCACAAAAGCCGATGAAGGCCACCGAGCTCGGCAGCTCGCCCTTCACCCGGTCGATCGTCTCGAAAACGGGCGCGAGTTTGTCGATGTCGAAGCTACCCGAAAGAGCGTCGATGTCGCTGTCGTTCTCGAGGGGAACGAGCCGCGGGCCATGGCCCGACTCGAACCAGACCTTCTGCCCCAGCGCGTCCGGCACGACGAGAATATCGCTGAACAAAATCGCCGCGTCGAAGCCGAAGCGCTCGATCGGCTGCAAAGTGATCCGCGCCGCCGTCCGCGGATTGTAGCAGGTGTCGAGAAAACTGCCGGCCTTGGCGCGTAGCTCCTGATATTCCGGGAGATAACGGCCAGCCTGCCGCATCAGCCAAATCGGCGGAATGGCGCGCGCTTCGCCGCGTAGAACATCGAGGAGCGGCTTACGATCACTCATTGCGCTTTGGCTCCGGCAAGGTCGGGAAACGGTTGGGGAAGCGACGTCTGGCGCTCGTCCTGTCATTGGAGCTAACCCAAAACGACACAAAAAGAAAATTCAATCTTTAAGAGATTTTTTTGATTTTATTGACGGTTCGTTAACGGAAGTTAATTTTCGTCAACCTTTTATCCACATGTTACGGAGCGTGAGCACAGCTGTAGAGCGATTCCCGGTGTCTTTGTGGACAAGACGGTAAATGATTTATGAACAAATGCTTGCGCGCTGATTCCCACATGCTGTCCTTTTGATGGCGGAGAATCTAGCCTTCCAATGGCCGCGCTGACGTTTATCCCCCGCCGATTTACGACTGTTGATCGGCGCGCCACGATATGCGCAGCTGTCCACACGCCTCCGGTCGGCGGCGCTATTTTTCCCCATAATGCCCGTGATCGCGCTCGGGCTGTGGGCTGCGAAGCGGAGGAGGCTTCGGTGTCGCAGGATGGTTCCGCCGCTTTCTGGCTCGCCGCCGAGCCGCTGATTCTCGCCTCCAAGAGCAAAGGCCGACGCATGGCGCTGGAGCAGAGCGGCCTCCCCTTTCTCATTCATCCGGCCGAGATCGACGAGCGCGCCATCGAGACGGAGGTCGTCGCGGCGGGCGGCGACGCGGACGCGGTGGCTGCGCGATTGGCGCGCGACAAGGCCTCGCTCGTGTCGCGCACGCGGCCCGGCGCGCTGGTCGTCGGCGCCGATCAGGTGGCGAGCTGCGAGGGCCGCCGATGCGGCAAGCCCGCGACTGTCGCCGCCGCCGCCGAGCAGCTGCGCTATCTGTCCGGCCGCACTCATCGCCTGCATTCCGCGATCGCCCTAGCGCGCGACGGACACATAATCTTCGAAACCCTCGCCCATGCGGATTTGACGATGCGCGCCGTTTCGAGCGAGTTTCTCGCCCGTTATCTCGACAGCGTCGCCGAGGAAGCGACGACCAGCGCCGGCGCCTATCAGATCGAAGGTCTCGGCGTGCATCTCTTCGAGCGCGTCGCCGGGGATCATTGGACGATCGTCGGATTGCCGATGCTGCCCTTGCTCGCGGCGCTCCGCCGTGAAGGCGCGCTTCTCTCATGAAGGCCGAAACCTCGACCCGCCCTCTCGTCATTGGCCTCACCGGCTCGATCGGCATGGGCAAATCGACGACGGCCGATCTCTTCCGCGCCGAAGGCGTCCCCGTCTATGATTCCGATCGCGCCGTGCATGAAATTTATCGTGGTCCCGCGGCGGCGCGCATAGAAGAGATGTTTCCAGGAACCACTGTCGACGGTGTTGTCGATCGCGCCCGCCTCGCCGCCCGCGTGCTCGGCGATTCGGAGGCGCTCCGCCGTCTCGAAGCATTGGTGCATCCGCTCGTCGCCGCCGGCCGCGACGAATTCCTAGAGGATTGCCGCCGCGCCGGCGAGCGTTTCGCCGTCTTCGACATTCCGCTGCTCTTCGAGATCGGCGCGCAAAAGGATGTCGACGCCGTCGTCGTCGTCTCCGCCCCGCCGGACGTCCAGCGTTCGCGCGTGCTCGCGCGCCCCGGCATGACGGAAGAAAAATTCGCGGCCATTCTCGCCAAGCAGACGCCCGACGCCGAAAAGCGCGCCGGCGCCGATTTCGTGGTGCATAGCGAGCGCGGTTTTGATTCCGCTCGGCGGGAAGTTCGGCTAATTCTCGAGGAGCTGGCGCGGCGAGAGCCGTCGCGCTGATCCTTTCGAGAGAGGCGAGCAATGCGTGAGATCGTCTTCGACACGGAGACGACCGGTCTCGACCCGACCAAAGGTCATCGCATCGTCGAGATCGGCGCCGTCGAGATTTCCAATCTCATCCCCTCCGGCCGCACTTTCCATTTCTATCTCGATCCAGAACGCGACATGCCGGAGGAGGCGTTTCGCGTGCATGGCCTCTCCTCGGCCTTTCTCACCGGCCAGAAGAAATTTCGCGAAATCGCGCAGAGCTTTCTCGAATTCGTCGGCGACGCCGCCCTCGTCGCGCACAATGCCGAATTCGACATGCGCTTCGTCAATTTCGAGCTCGGCCTGTTGGGGATGGAGGCGATCCCCTTCGATCGCGTCGTCGATACGCTGACCCTCGCCCGCCGCCGGCATCCGGGCGCCTCCAACACGCTGGACGCGCTCTGCCAGCGTTATGGCGTCGATCTCACGCGCCGCGACAAGCATGGCGCGCTGCTGGACGCCGGCCTGCTGGCGGAAGTCTATGCGGAGCTGATGGGCGGCCGCCAATCCGCGCTGATATTGCAGGCGGACGCCGCGACTCTGGCGGAAGCGGGCGGCGGCGAATTGCTGCGCAGCCGTCCGCAAAAGCTCGCGCCGCTGCTCACCGAGGCGGAGCGCGCCGCCCATGAGGCCTTCATCGCCAAGCTGGGCAAGGAGCCGATGTGGCTGCGCTATTTCGCGCAGCCGGAAGAGATGGAGGCGGGATTTGCCTCGGGAATAGAGAAGCGAGCCTGAGCGGCTCGCTCCCGTAAACTCAGTTGGCGTTGGCGGGAGCCTGCTGCTCCTGGGCCGCGCGCTGCTGATAGAGCGCGAAAAAGTCGATCGGATCGACATAGAGGGGCGGGAAGCCGCCATTGCGCGTGGCGTCGGCGACGACCTGGCGCAGAAAGGGGAACAGAAGCCGCGGGCATTCGATCATCACGATCGGATGAATTTGCTCGGCGGGAATATTCACGAGGCGGAACACGCCGCCGTAATCGACCTCGAGCTTGAACAGCGCCTCGCCGCCCTCGGTGGCGGAGGCTTCCAGCGTCACCGAGACTTCGAAATCCTCGGGCGACAGCTGCTTGGCGTTCACATTGACCTGAATGCCGATGTCCGGCGGATTCTGGCGCGGCTGCAAGGAGCGCGGCGCATTGGGATTCTCGAAGGAGAGATCTTTCACATATTGCACGAGCACATTGAGCGCCGGGGCGCCGGTCGGGCCGGAGCCGTTTCCATTCGTATCGGTCATCGTCGAACTCCCTGCCGATTTCGGCTCCCGACAGGCCCGACGGAATGGCGGCGCCTGCCACGGCGCCCGCCTAACACGTCCCCTCGCCTGCGACAACGGGATTTGCCGTCGAGCCGAGCTATCGGGTGAAAGAGAAGCGGCTCCCGGAAAGGCGTTCCACCTTCGCGATGCGATCACCCGGAAACCATAGGAATCCGGCGGCGGGTAGCGCGTCGGCTCGAATTTCGCAGATGCGCCGGGAGCGGCCATTCGAGCGTGCGATCTGGAGGAACTGGGTTTGGCCGAAAGCCGGTGTCATCACGTTCGATCTCGCAGGTGAACGCGAAACGCGGTGCTTAATTCGAGATTCCCGTCACAGACGATTCGTAGGTCCAGACGCCTCCCCGCTTGCGCGCCGTAATTATTCCGTTGCTTCCTACCGGCACACCACGCTTTTTATTCGAATCCGGATAGAATAAATCGCTTCGTTGTTGATAGTAGACTGTCGCGGTCTCAAAATTCCGTCCGAAGACAGGATAGCTGAATCCGACATTGGCGACCGCAATGTTCTTGCCGCTGCTTTGCGCCAATATTTGAGCCTGCTCGACCCGTTCGGCGTAATCGCAGAACATTTCCGCATGTTGGCCGAGTGGATCGAGCGCTTCTTGAAGCGACAACAATTCGCGCGGGCGAAATGGTTTGGTTTCGACGCCTTTGGCGTTCCTATGCCAGCTTTCGTCCCATTCGCGGGAGAAAACGCAGTCAAGGTCGGAGCCGATCCCATCCCCTGCCGTCACATCCATTTTCGATGTCAATAAATCGAAAATCTTCAAGACTTCCTGTCGTTCACGCGCATCGCGGGAATCGGCCTGCGCCAGAACAGGCGCGAGCGTGAGGAAAATCAAGATGCGAAGCCGCATAAATGACTTCCCTGCCTCCCCAAGTCTAGCCCAGCTTCAACGACGAGGGACAATACCAACCGCAGAATGAAAATCCAGAGCCCATCGGCTGCTTCGGGTCAGAGATATCCCTTCGCCGTCCCGAAAAGAGGGGCTTTTTCCCGCAAGCGGGCTATCCGGATTCAACTATTGCAAAACTCTGCCGCCGTCCTGGCCGGGCTTGTCCCGGCCATCCACGCCAAGCCGCTGAGAAACCTTAGGAAAGTGTACCCGCTATCGATGGATTCGACCCGATGTCGGGCGCCCCGGCGCTTCGGCGTCGGATCAAGCTTCCATCACGCCTTGGCGCGGGCCGGCGTGGATGGCCGGGACAAGCCCGGCCAGGACGCCGGAGCGAGGAGCATGTGTGCATTTCGATCGCCCTCGAGCGGGAAAAGAGATGGCTGGCTTCCCCATTGTCAGTCCTTGACATATCCTGAAAATATTCCTATCTCTGCCTTCGCTCCCGCTGACGCAAGGGCGCGTTTCTCGGGTCAGGGAACGCGGGCGGGGGCCGGCTCCATCCGGGACGGCGACCCCCGTCCCTGGACAGGCGGCGCGTCGCCGGATCGGTGTTTCTCTCCCGTCCATAGGGCAGAGCGAGAGCCGTTCCGTGGGCCCAAGCCTTCGGAAGCGATCGGATCTTGCACGCGAAAGCCCAGGATTCGCGGGTCTGAATGCGCCTCGGGACGTCGACGAGAAGGCAAAGCCGCGTTTCGGGACGCTCCGGAACCGACAGATTTTTATAGCGCTGCGGCCAAAGGGGCCGGAGCGTCCCGAACCGCCCCTCCTCCCCCGCCGCCGCGAGGCGCCGGGCGCCTCGGCGCGGCCGGACGATCGTCCTACCCGGAGGCGCATATCGGAAACGTTGCGGCCGGGAGGGCCGTGGTCTCACCCGATCACACGACTTTCGCGGATGGCGCGCGCCGCGCGCGGACGCGGCGCTTGGGGCCTTCATCGACGATCGCTTTCCATTCGCCGGGCGAAAGATCGATCGTCTGCGGACCCTTGCGCTCGGTCTTGCCGCGAATGCGATCGGCGACATGGGCGCGCACCGACGGCGATTTCAGCGCCAGTCCGACGAGATCGGAGGCGAAGCCGGGCAGGATCAGCAGCAGCGAGCCGACCGCCTCGAGACCTCCGTCCAGCAGAGCGACGCCCGATTTCAGCTCCTCGCGGGGCTGTCCGATGCGGCCGCGCAGATAGACGAACAGACGCTTGACGTCGGCCAGTCCCAGCAGCGTCGTGCCGACCCCGAGCGCGACCGCCGCAAGCACGCCGAGAAATTGCACGACGAGCACGAAGGCGACGATCTCGACGAAGAGCCAGCCGGTCAGCACATAGGCGAGGAGTTTCGACTTGTTCACGTCGCTGCGCCCTCCATCCCATCGCCGATGGTCCGGCGAGGGGTTGATTCGTGACATCTGGGACGCGACATGATACCGGACAATCCCTGCGACTGGGAGACGCCCTTTGTCGGGATCCGATTTCGACCCCTCCATCTTGGTCTTCGCCGCTCTGGCGGCTTTCGTCGTCTGGAAATTGTGGTCCGTCCTCGGCGTTCGCGTCGATCGGGAAGGCCCCGCTTCCGATCGCGCCGGCCCGGCCCGCCGGATCGGCCCCGCTCCGCAAAATTCCGCTTTCGCTCCGGCGCCGGCTTCCGGCCCGCTCGACGCCGACCGCTGGAAAGGCCTCGCCGAATCCGGCAGCAACGGCTGGCGCGGGCTGGACCAGATCGCCGCTTCCGATCGCGGCTTCTTCGCCCCGGCTTTCGTCGATGGCGCGAAGAAAGCCTATGGCATGGTCGTCGAGGCTTTCGCCAAGGGCGATCGCGACACGCTGCGCAATCTCCTCTCGACCGAAGTCTTCGACAGTTTCGCCGGCGAGATCGCCGCGCGCGAGCGGCGCAATGAAACGGCCGAGGCCCATGTCGTCTCCATAGATTCGGCGACGGTGGAGGACGCCAAGGTCGAGCTCGGCAAGGCGCAGATCACGCTTCGTTTCGTCGTCAAGCTCCAATCGGTCCGCCGCGACAGCGCCGGCGCCGTGATCGAAGGCGACCCCGAGCGTCCGCTCGCAATCGTCGACCTCTGGACTTTCGCGCGCGATGTCGCGTCGCGTGATCCGAATTGGAAGCTCGTGGCGACCGAAACGGTCCATTAGGCGGATCGAGAGTGGCGTCCGACGATCTCGATCCGATCGGTTTCGATTCGATCGACGCCCTCTTTCGGGACGATCTGCGCGAGGTCTTCCACGTCTTCCGACGCTCGGCCGCCGTCACTCTTTCTGGGGCGCCGCCGATGCGCCCGGCGCTGCCGGCCGATGACGCTCTGGTCCGCGTCTGCCGCATCGCTCTGTCGATAAATGCGGACACACTCTCGCAAGACGCCGCGCGCGATTTTTTCGTTGCGCAGTTCCGGCCGTTTCGCCTGCGCGAGCCGGGATTCGTCACCGCCTATTACGAGCCTGTGATCGAGGCGCGCGAAGCGCCCGACGCCGCGTTCCGCACGCCCGTTCCCGCCCGTCCCGCCGATCTCGTCACCTCGAACGAGACGCCCATTCGCGGCGAGGCGGACGAAACGCTCACCTCCGCCCGGCGCCGCGCGGATGGGGGCCTCGAGCCCTATCCCGATCGCCGCGCATTGGAGGAGGGCCCGCTCGACATTCGGCCGAAGCCCATCGCCTTCGTGCGCGACAGGGTCGAGCTGTTTCTCATTCAGGTGCAGGGTTCGGCGCGGCTGCGTTTTCCAGACGGCCGCGAATTGCCGCTCACCTATGACGGCCGCAACGGCCGGCCCTATACGTCGATCGGCCGCCTGCTCATCGAGCGCGGGCGCGTGCCGCAGAGCGAAATGTCGCTCGATCGGCTGAAGGCGGAGATCCGCGCGCTCGGCCAGGAAGAGGGCGAGCCCGGCGCGCGGCTGATGCAGGAGAATCGCTCCTATGTCTTCTTCCGCGCCGATCGCTCGCCCGAGCGGCGCGACGGGCCGATCGGCGGCCAAGGCTGCGCGCTGACGCCGCTGCGCTCCATCGCCGTGGATCGCTCGCTGTGGAGCTATGGCCTGCCCTTCTGGATCGGCGCGACATTGCCCTGGCGCGGCGCGACGCCCGAACCTTTCGAGCGGCTGATGATCGCGCAGGATACGGGCTCGGCGATTTTGGGACCGGCCCGCGCCGATCTTTTTTTCGGCGCCGGGGACGAGGCCGGCGCGCTCGCCGGGCTGGTGCGCCACGGCGCCGAATTCACCGTGCTGCTGCCGCGGGCCGCGGAGCGCGGCGATGGCTGATCCGCCGCGCGACTCGCGCCGTTCGCGTTTTCTGTCCAAGGAAGAGATCGAGCTGTGGAACAAGGTGACGGCCGATGTTCGGCCGACCCGCGCGCGGCGCCGACCGCCCGAGGAGCAGCCCATCGACGCTCCCGAGTCGAAGAAGGGCGCCGCCGCGACGCCGGCCGTTCCGGTCTCGCCGCCGGCCGAGAAAAAGCAGCGGCCCCGTCCGGCGCCGCCGCCGGCGGAAATCGATCATCGCACGCGCACGAAATTGCGTCGCGGCCGGCTGGAGGTGGAGGCCAAGCTCGACCTCCACGGCCTGCGTCAGGCCGAGGCGCAGACCGCGCTCTATGATTTTCTGCGCCGCGCTCAGGCGGCGGGCGCGCGCATGGCGATCGTGGTGACGGGCAAGGGCGTTCGCAGCGAGGAGGGCGGCGTGCTGCGCCGGCTCGCGCCAATGTGGCTGAGCGCGCCGGCCATGCGCGATCTCGTCGTCGGTTTCGGCGAGGCGGCGCGCAATCACGGCGGCGAGGGCGCGCTCTATGTGCAGATCAGGCGACCGCGCGGGATGAAATAGCAGCAGGCGACGACGCGAGCCGGAAGGCGCGCATCGCCCACATTCGCAATCAGGCGGTCGCGCCTTCCTCTTCCGCTTTCGCCTCCAGCAGCCGTTCCGGCCGGGTCAAAAAAGCGGCGGGAATATCGGCGCGGGCGTCCTCGGTCGGGCCGCGGACGGGCTCGGGCGGCGTCGCCCAGACGAAGGCGTCGAGCTTTCCCGTGACCGGCGAGGCCGGCGCCCAGCGCCGCGAGATGACGCCATCGGCGATCCAGGCCGGATCCCGCGGCGCGCGCGAGCCGCGGGCCAGCCATTCGCGCACCGGTCCGCTGGGGCCGTTCTCGGCGTCCTCGAGCTCCGCCATCAGCAGGCAGACCTGAGCGGTCGGCGTCTCGCCCTCGGCGACGAGGGGGGCGAGCGCCTTGCGCGCCGAAGCGAAATCGCGCGCCGCCAGCGCCGCGCGGGCGACCAGAATTCCCGCTTCCGGCGAATGCGCGGCGGCGGCGGCGAATTTCTTCACCCGCGCCAGACGCTCGGCGTTGGATTCGTTCGGCGCCACTTCGAGAAACGCCTCGGCGATGTCGGGGTGCGGCTGTTCGGCATAGGTCTTCTCGAGAAGCTTCAACGCTTTGGCGCTGTCGCCATGATGGGCGAGCAGCCGCCCGATCAGCGCGACGGCGGGCGTAAGATCGGGCGCGCGCTTTACCGCCTGCCGGGCGAGATGCAGCGCCTCGCTCGGATGCTCCGCCTGTTTCTCCAGCGCCAAGGCGGTTTCCACCACGGCGCGCAGTCGCTGCGCTGTCGGCAGATCGATGGCCTTGGCTTTCAGATTGGCTTCGACGGCGATGCGCGCCTCTTCCCAATTGGCCTGCGCGCCGTGATGCTCGAGCAGCGCATGGCCGGCCCAGGGCAGCGGCGTGAGCTGATGCGCCTGATCGGCGAAATGATGGGCGGCCTCTTCGTCCTTGCGGCGCTTGGCCTCTATGTGCAGCCCGCGCAGGCCGAGCAGCCGCGTTTCGGAGAGCTGCGTCATTTCATGAAAGGCGGTCTCGGCGCCGACGCGATCGCCCTCGAGCTGCGCCACTTGCGCGCGCAGCAGATAGGTCAGCGGCTCCTTGTCGAGATTTTTGACCGCTTCCCTGGCGGCGCGCTTGGCCTCGGCGAGATGGCCGGCGCCGGCCGCCACAATGCCGCGCGAGAGCGCCTGAAAACCTCTTTCGCGGCGTTTGGCGCGCGAGCCCTGCTTCAGCCGCGCCGGCGCCTGGAAGAAATAGACGATGATCGCCCAAGCGATGATGATCGCCGCGATCGTCGCGATCAGCGCCGCCGCCCCGACGACGAGCGACGTCTCTATGTGATAGCCGCCCCAGTCGAGCGTTATCGAACCCGGCTGCTCGATGAGCCAATGCAGGCCGATGGACAGAGCGGCCAGCGCCGCAATGAAAAAGAGCAGCAGAATCATGGGTCGTCGATCCTCGCCTCGGTTCTGAGCGCTTCTGCCCAGACTTTTGTTTCAGCAGGATTTCCCATCGGAAAAACAGCTTCCGATCGTCGTAAACCCCGCTCAGTTCTTGGATTTGGCCAGCGCGTCCAGGGCGCCGGCGAGAATGGAGGCCGCAGCCTTCTCGGCCTCCACGCGGCGGCGGGCCGCCTCTTCCCACTCGCGCGCGACCGTTTTGGCGTCGTCCGGGAATTCCGCGAAGGCGGCGAGCGCCGTCTCGATCTCGCCGCGATCGAGCGCCGCCTCCAATTTGGCGGCAATGTCGCCGATCGAGGCTTTTTCCTTCTCCGCCGCAGTGCGCACCTTCACCAGCTTCGAGGCGCCCTGCAGCAGCCGGTCGGCCAGAGGCGCGTCGGGTTTCAGCTCGACGGAGGCTTCGAGCTTGCGAATCAGCGGATGGAAGGAGGCGCGCAGCGCCCGCGCGTCGGGCGCGCCTTTCTCGGCCGAAGGCGCGAGAGCGGCGAGCGCGTTCGGGTCCGCGCCATGGGCGGCGAGAACGGCGTATTCGGAGGCGAAGGGACCGCCGCGATCGAGCGCCCGTTGCAGCGAATGCGCGACGACGACGATGGTCGCGGGATTGGGGCCTTTGGCCTCTTCCGGCGCGGCGGCCACGGGAGCGGGCGGCTCCGGCGTGGGCGGCGGCGGAGGCTCCACTTCGCGTGGGGCGCGGGTCTCGTCCTTGGCGGTTTCGAGCTTCTCGCGCAGCGATTTCACCTCGTCCGAGAGCCAGTCGATACGGCCTTCGAGGCCGGCGACATTATCCTCGGCGTCTCTTATCTTCTGGTCTTGCGCCTTTTGATCCTGAGCCGGCGGCTCCGAGCGAGCGGGCCGGGCGCCGGCGCCCGCCTGTTCGGCCAGCGCCAGGGCCGAGCGTGCGATCCGCTCCAATTCCTCGATGCGCTGCGTCAGCGCCTCGATGCGAGCGTCTGGGACGGAGGCCGGGGCGGCGGGCTCCGCCACGGGCGTTCGGGCCGGCGGCTCGGGAGGCGCGACCGGGGCCGCCGCGGGCGCAGACCGGGTGACGACAGCCTCTGCGGGAGCGCGCGGCGGGGGGATCGGCTCCGGCGGCTTCGCCTCGACCGGAGCCGGCTTCGCGGGCGCCTCGATTTCACGGCGCGCGATCGGGGCAGGGGGACTCGTAGGCGCAGCGGGCTTTGCGGCCTTGCCCGTCCATTTCACGACGGTCTCGCGCAGCGCTGTGACGAGCTTCTCCGGCCGCGCGAATGTTTCGTCCACGATCGTGGCGAAGGCGGCGAGCTTCTCATGCTTGTCGCGGAAGCGATAGGCGGCGATCGACCCCGCGGTCGCCAGCAGGCCGAGCGTCGCCGCCAGCAGGGTGAAGCGATGCCAGTTCTTGCGGCGCGGTTTCGGCGCCGGCGCGGCCTCGCTCGCGGGCGCCGAAATTGCTTCCCCCTCGGGGCGCTCGGGCTCGGCGGGACGCGCGACGCTCGTCGTCGTCCAGACGTCGTCGGACGCCCTTTCCGAGGCTTCGTGGCCATCTGCTGCGGGGTCTTTGTCGTGCTGCGCCATGTTTCGGGGGCTCCTCGCCGCAGCCCCTTATAGACGAGGCGGACATTCCGCGAAACATCCGCCGCTTCGTTCCAGGCTCATCGCGCCCGGAATTTAGCGCTCACGGCGCGCCGGAAAGCGCCAATGTCCGCCGCGCGCCGTCGAGATGCAGGCGCTCCACCATCCGCCCGTCGATCTGCGCGACGCCGATCGCCGTATTCTCGGGCGCGTCGAACAGCTCGACGATCTTGCGCGCGAATTCGATCTCGGCCGGCGAGGGCGCGAAGACCTCGTTGACCGTGGCGATCTGGCCCGGATGGATCAGCATTTTGCCGTCCATGCCGAGGTCGCGGCCCTGCTCGGCCTCGCGGCGCAGCCCTTCGAGATCGTTGAAATCATTGTAGATGCCGTCGATGATATCGACATTGTGCAGACGCGCCGCCAGCACCGAGGCGGACAGCCAGGCGACGAGCGCCGGCCGTCCCGGCGTCAGTCTCGCGCGCGTCGATTTGGCGATGTCGTTCGGCCCCAGCATCATGGCGGAGAGCGGCGCCTCCTGCGCGGCGCTCGCGATCTTCTCTATGTCGAAGAGCGCGCGCGGCGTCTCGATCATCGCCCAGAGCGTGGTGTGGGCGGGGGCGCCGGCGGCTTTCATATCGCGCGCGGCGCGCAGAATATCGTCCCGGCTATTGGCCTTGGGGACGACGATGGCGTCCGGCCCCGCGGCCGCGACGGCGGCGATATCCGCCGCATACCAGGGCGAATCGAAGACGTTCACGCGCACGACGATCTCGCGGGAGCCATAGCCGCCGCCCTTCACCGCGGCGACGACCTGCTCGCGCGCCGCCTCCTTGGCGGCCTCGGCGACCCCGTCCTCGAGCTCGAACATCAGCACATCGGCTGCGAGCGTCTTGCCCTTCTCCAGCGCTCTGGCGTTGGAACCCGGCATGGCCAGCACGCTGCGTCGCGGTCGCGAAATCATGGCTCTGTTTTTCTCCCCTTGCCTCGTCGGTCGCGCTCCACAATAAAGGAGCCGCCGCCGGCGCGCCATCGCCCGGCTGTCACGATCCGACGATCATGTGCGGAAGCCGGAAATGGAGCGCGCCACCCTCCCCTTCAGGGGGAGGGTCGGACGGCGAAGCCGTCCGGGGTGGGGCGAGCCCGAAGAGTCGGGGCGTCACCCCCTCCCGAGCGCCTTCGGCGCTCGACCTCCCCCCTCGAGGGGGAGGTGGAAACGCCTCGTCGCCGGGTGTTCTGTCGATCGTTTGCGCGTCACGAGGAGCAACTATGACCGAAGCCGGCCCGACAGATCAGCCCGGCGACATTCTCCCCGCCCATCTCGCGAAAGGCTATGAGACCTTTCTGTCCGGGCGGTTTCGCGGCGAGCAGCAGCGGTTCCACGAGCTCGCCGCCGGAGGCCAGAAGCCGCGGACGATGGTCATCGGCTGCTGCGATTCGCGCGTCGCGCCGGAGGCGATCTTCGACGCCGGGCCGGGCGAGCTGTTCGTCATTCGCAATGTCGGCAATCTCGTGCCGCCCTATGCGCCGAACAATGATTATCACGGCACGTCGGCCGCGCTGGAATATGCGGTGATGGCGCTGAAGGTGAATCATCTCGTCATCCTCGGCCACGCTCAATGCGGCGGCGTGCGCGCCTATGCGGAGAGTCAGGCCGATCCCTACACGCGGCCGCTCTCGGCCGGCGATTTCATCGGCAGCTGGATCAAGCTGCTGGCCCCGGCCGCCGAGCGCGCCGGCGCAATTCCCGATCCCGTCACGTCCGATTACATCGAGCGGCTGGCGTTCGAATCGATCAAGCAGGGCATCGCCAATCTGCGCAGCTTTCCCTGGATCGCGACGCTGGAGCAGCGCCATTATCTCTCGCTGCACGGCGCCTATTTCGGCGTGATGGACGGCAGGCTGCTCGTGCTGGACGAAGCCTCGGGCGAATTCTCGCAGGTCGCGCCGCAGGCCCATGCCGCCGCCTTCGCGCAGCCGCGGTTTTAAAAAATGTCCATTCCGCAAATATCCGGCCTGTCGCAGCTCGCCGATCGCTATGACGCGATCCTCTGCGACGTCTGGGGCGTGCTCATCGACGGCCGCTCGCATTTTCCCGCCGCCGCTGCGGCGCTGGAAAAATTCCGCGCGCGCGGGGGCAGAGTGGCGCTGGTCACCAACGCCTCGCGTCCGAGCGAGGAGGTCGGCCGGCAGCTCGACGGGTTCGGCCTGCCGCGCGTGGCCTATGACGATCTCGTCAGCGCCGGGCAATTGACGCTGGAGCAGATGGTCGTGCGCGCGGGAGAAGCGTGCCATCACCTCGGCCCGCCGCGCGACAATGGGCTTTTCGAGGCCGCCGATCGGCTGCTCGGCGGAAAATTCCACCGCGTTCCGCTCGAAGACGCCGATTATGTCGTCTGCACCGGGCTCATCGACGAAAGACGCGAGACGCCCGACGACTATCTGAAAACGCTGGAATATATGCGCGAGCGCGGCCTGCCCATGCTCTGCGCCAATCCCGACATCGTGGTCGGAATCGCCGGGGAGCTGGTCTATTGCGCCGGCGCTCTGGCCGAGCGTTACGCCGCGCTGGGCGGCGAGGTGGTGATGGCCGGAAAGCCCCATCCGCCGATTTATGCCGCCGCTCTCGGCCGCATCGCCGCTCTCGCCGGCGAGGCCCCCGCCCGCGTTCTCGCCATAGGCGACGGGGTGGCTACGGATTTGCTTGGAGCTTCCCGCGCCGGCCTCGACTCGCTGTTCCTGACCGAGGGCGTGCATCGCGACGAGCTCTATCCGCCGCCGGAGCGCCGGCTGGACGTCGCCGCAATGGAGGCGCTCCTGGCCCGGGCCGGAGTCAAACCGGTTGCATTTGCGCCGTTTCTGGTGTGGTAGATGGGGAAACGGCCCAGCGGCCTCTTCCGCTGGGCGACAATTGGCCGGTGACCGCATCCATGTCGACGCCCTTCAAGACCTATTATTTCGAAGACCTCGCCGTCGGAATGCGCGAGACCTTGATGAAGGCCGTCATGGATGACGATGTGATCGCCTTCGCCGATCTCTCCGGCGACCGCAATCCGATCCATTTGTCGGACCATTTCGCCAGCAAGACGCGCTTCGGCGAGCGCATCGTGCACGGCCTCTACACGGCCGCGCTGATCTCCACCGTCATCGGCATGTATCTGCCGGGGCCTGGCGCGGTCTATCTGTCGCAGACGCTCAATTTCCGCGCCCCGGTCAAGATCGGCGACGTGATCCATGTCGTGGTCGAGATCGTCGAGCTGATCGAGAAGGGCCGCCGCGCCCGTCTTCATTGCGAATGCCTCGTCGACGGCAAGGTGGTGCTGGACGGCGAGGCCTGGGTCATGGTGCCGAGCCGCGAGCAGGCGACCCGCGCCGCGCAATTGGCCAAGCCCGCCGCCTCGGCTTAGGGCGCGAGGCTCTAACGGCCTTCGTCTTCCTCGTCTGCGGCCAGCACGGCGACGATTTGTCCGGCGCGCTCGCCGAGCGGTCGGCCGGGCCCGAAAATATCCCTGTCCCCGGAGAGCCAGAGCGAGGCGTCCTCGATTTCGGCGAGCGTCGGCGCGAGCGCGAGGATCGCCAAGAGCTTCTCGTCGTCGAGCGCTCCGAGAACGCCGCGAATGTCGGCGGCGCTCGCATGGGTCGGCGTCTCTTCGGGGATTTGCGTCAAATCGGCCTCCCGCTCGGGCTGTGAGCAATCACGACATGGGCCGGCCCTTCCGGCGCCGAACAAGCGCCCTTTTTCGCCGCCACGCTCACGCAAGAAAAACACCTGCGCGCGCAGCAGCATAGAAGGCGAGACCGGCACGGCTCGGACCTGGCCGTTCACGCGCAGGCGCGTCGAGACGAAATTTATGGCGGTCCGCTCCGAATGACAGGATGATGAGCGCGCGATCCCGCGACAGCCGCCGAGGAGAGAGGGATATGAAGGTAAGGCTCCCGCTGCTCGGCGCTCTGTTCGGCGCCGGCCTCGCCCCGACGGCCGGGGCGGGCGATCTCGGCTATCCGGCGTCGGCGCTCGCGGAATTTTCGGCCAAGCCGCGCGCTTCCTTCGACAATGCGCCGCCGCTCGCTCCCGCGCCCTTCGCCTCGCCCTTCGTCGCGGACCAGAGCGCGGCCTCGCCGCCGCCGGCCGCTCCGCCTGTCACGGCGCAGGCCGAGGCCGCGCCCGCCGCGTCTTCGCCCAAGCAAGCCCCGTCAGAGCAAACGCCCGCGGAGGAAACGCTCCCTGAGCGAGCGCCTTCCGAGTCCTCGCCGGCGGCGACGACCGGGCTCGACGAATATGAGGCGCGCTGCTTCGTGAAGCTCGAGGGCAGGGTCGTGACCGCCAGGCCGTGCCGCATATTGCGCGAGAAGGACAGGGAAGTGATCTTCCAGATCGAGGACGGGCCGCTGACGATCAAGCTGCGGCAAGGCCGCGTCTGGACCACGCGGCTCAAGGACCGCGATCTCGGCATTGTCTATAGGACCGGCCCCTGCTGGGGGGCGAAGGGCTTCTACGCCTGCGACCGCGGGAAGCTCTGATCTCTCTCACTGCGATTTGACGCCTCGGCCTTCCTCCTGCGGCTCGCTGCGCAGGCCCTTGGGGCCGAGCGTCTTGGCGATGATCGCCTCGGTCGCCGAGGTCCAGCCGGGCTTCGCATGGACGATCGGCGTCGGCCCGTCGCCGGGGACGATGTGAACGAGGCGAAAGCCGCGCGCTTTCAGCTGGCGCAGAAATTCCGGCATCATCGCGGCCGTGGAGGGCCGCGGATCGTGGAACAGCACGATACCCTTTCCCGCCGCCTCCAATCGCGACATCACCAGCTCCAGCTCGGCGCGCGGCGTCATCTCCTGCCAGTCGGAGGCCCAGAGATCGGCGCCGAAGACGGCGACGTCGTGATCTTCGAGCCAGCGCACCAGCTCCGGCGTGTCGGCGAAGCCCGGAAAGCGGAAGAAAGGAAAATGCGGGCTGTCGGCGGGCGGAAAGCCCGCCGCGGCGTCGACCGCCCGAAAGCCTTTTTCTATGTCGGCCTGCGCCGCTCCCTCGCTCATCAGCCGCAGCGTGCGCGCCGGGTGGCTGTAGGAATGATGGCCGGCGTTGTGCCCCTCGGCGACGATGCGCCGAACCAGCGCCGGCGCTTCCGTCGCATGAGCGCCGACGAGGAAGAAGGTCGCCCGCGCGCATTCCGCCTTCAGCGCATCCAGCACACGATCGGTCGCGCCATGGGCCGGGCCGTCGTCGAAGGTGAGGACGACCTCGCGATCGGCGAGCGCCAGCGTGCGCGGATAGGTCTGCAGACCGAGCGCCAGACGCTCGCCGCCGTCGATCTCGATCACTCGCGAGACGCCGAGGGCCTGCGGACCGCAGTCGGCGGCGCGGGCGGCGGGAATAATCGCGATTAGAGCCGCCGTCAGGCGAAAGAGTGCAGAAAGAACATGCATTGGCGGTTTGCTTTCCCGGCGCGGCGCGTTATGGGAGCCCTGTCCCGGTCTCGCCGGCCGGGCGGACCCCCTCGCGCATCGATCAGGGCCCCATATGTCGCAAGACCATGAAAAATCGGCGCCTGCGGATGGAAATTTTCGTGACGAGGAAACCGGCGAACCGCGCGCCGATTTCGTCGCTGCGGTGGAAGAGGCCATCGCGGAAGGCGATTCCGGCCATGTGAAGGAGCTCGTCTCCCCGCTCCATGAGGCGGATGTCGGCGCGCTGATCGAATTGCTCGATCACGAGGAGCGCCCGCGCCTCGTCGAGCTGATGGGCGATGAATTCGATTTCGCCGCTCTGACCGAGATCGGCGAGACGACGCGCGAGGAGATTCTCGAGGAGCTGCCGGTCGCGACGCTCGCCGAGGCGATGCGCGAGCTCGAGAGCGACGACGCCGTCGCCATTCTGGAGACGCTGGAGCCTGAGGAGCAGGCGCAGGTCCTGGAGGCGCTGCCGGCGCAAGAGCGCATCGTGCTGCGCCGCTCGCTGGAGGCCGCCGAGGGCACGGCCGGGCGCCTGATGCAGACGACGCTGATCGCCGTGCCGCCCTTCTGGTCGGCGGGCGAGGTGCTCGATTTCTTCCGCGCCACCGAGCCGGACGAGCTGCCCGACAATTTCTTCGAGGTCTTCGTCGTCGATCCGGCCTATCGGCTGCTCGGCACGGTGTTTCTCGACGCGCTGGTGCGCGCCCATCCCAAGACGCGCGTCGAGGAGATCATGCAGGCGGACCGCCGCCGCGTGCAATTCGACGAGGACACCGAGGAAGTGGCGCGCCTCTTCGAGCGCTATAATCTCGTCTCCGTTCCCGTGGTGGACGAGGCGGAGCGGCTCGTCGGCGTCATCACCATCGACGACGTCGTCGACGTCATTCAGGAGGCGGCCTCCGAGGAGATCAAGGCGCTCGGCGGCGTCAGCCCCGACGAGGAGCTGACCGACAGCTTCTGGTGGATCGTCAAGAGCCGCTTTCTCTGGCTGCTCATCAATCTCGGCACGGCCTTCATCTCGGCGAGCGTGCTGAAGACCTTCGAATCGCAGCTGCAGCAGATGGTGGCGCTCGCCGTGCTCGCGCCCATCGTCGCCAGCCAAGGCGGCAATTCGGCGACGCAAACGATGACGGTGACGGTGCGGGCGCTGGCGACGCGCGAGCTCTCGCGCTCCAACGCGCTTCGCATCATAATGCGCGAGCTGGCGACGGGGGCCTTCAATGGCGCGGCTTTCGGCCTGATCACCGGGCTCGTCGCGGCCAATTGGTTCCAGACGATCGGGCTCGGCCCGGTGATGGCGCTGGCCATGTTCACCAATCTCGCCGCCGGCGCGCTGGGCGGCATTCTGGTGCCCATGCTGCTCGAGCGCTGGAAGGTCGATCCGGCCGTCGCCTCCGGCTCCTTCGTCACGACAGTGACCGATGTCGTCGGCTATGGTTCCTTTCTCACCATCGCCACATTATGGTTCCGGCTCGGATGAGTCGCGCGGCCGAGCCTGCGGCGAATCACGCTGGCTTTTGGGAATTAACGCTTCGTTACCGGCTTGCGGGATATTTTCGCGCAATGCGATCGAACGAGATTTTCGCGGCTGCGGCCGCTGCCCTCCTCTCCACGGCCCTCTCCGGCTGCGGTAGCGCCGTGGACCCGTCCTATAGCGGCCGTCCGCGCTTTGCGACCAGCGCGCCGCTGGTCAACACGCGCAAGGACCCGACCTATCTCGCTTATGCGGTGCCGGAGTCGCAGCTGCACGCCTATCCGGCGACGCGCAGCGCCGAATTCTCCGTGCATGGCGTCGATGTCTCCAAATATCAGGGCGACATCGACTGGCAGGCGGTGAAGGAATCGGGCGTCGCCTTCGCCTTCATCAAGGCGACCGAGGGCGGCGACGCGCTCGACTCCAAGTTCCAGCGCAATTGGGCGGCGGCCAAGGCGGCCGGCGTGCCGCGCGGGGCCTATCATTTCGTCTATTGGTGCCGGCCCCCGCATGAGGAGACCGGCTTCTTCAAATCGGTGGTGCCGGTGGAGCCGGACGCGCTGCCGCCGGTGCTGGATGTGGAGGCGACGCCCACATCGCGCAGCTGCAAGCGCACGCTCTATCGCGAGGAAGTGCTGCGCGACATGCGCGTCATGCTGGAGGATATGGAGCGCCATTACGGCAAAAGGCCGATCATCTACAGCTCGGTGGATTTCTATCAGGCGATCCTGCATTCCGGCGCGCTTTCGGAATATCCGATCTGGGTGCGCTCGACGAAATATCATCCGGCGGTGCGCTATGGCGACCGCAAATGGACCTTCTGGCAATATCGCTCCGACGGACATGTTCCCGGAATTCCCGTCGCCGTGGACCAGAACACATTCAACGGCAGCCATGGTCAATGGCGCGAATGGCTCGCCGGCCAGACCGGGCTGAAGGCGCAGCCGGTCGCGACCGCGGCGGCCAAGCCGATCGACGATCGCAGCATAGAGAGACTGATCGAGGAGGATCCGGCGATGCTCCCCTCCGCGATGAAAAACGCGCAGTGACGGGCTCGAACTCGCCGTGACGCCGCGGTCCGATGAATTGATATGTCTCGAGAAGCGCGCCTGCTGAGCGATCGGGAGCTGAAAATATCGGCGAAGCCGCCCTATTGACGCGCTCCGTCCCGCTCGCCACATCGGAGCGGGGCCTCGAGGGACGGCCTCCTGAACCCGGTCGGAGCCGATGCGCGTCATTTCCCTCGTCTTTTTCGCCGCCCTGCTCGCCGCCGGCGCGGCGCGGGCGGAAGCTCCCGCGGCCGAGCCGCCTGCGAGCGAGGCCGGCCGCTTCGCCATGAGTCCGGCGGAGGGCGGATTGCTGCGACTCGACAAGCAGACCGGCGCGGTCTCCTTCTGCACTGTGGAGGGCGGGCTCTCCGTCTGCCGCGTCGCGGCCGAGGAGCGCGACGCGCTTCAGGGCGAGATCGAGCGTCTCGTCCGCGAGAACGCCGAATTGCGCGCCAAGCTTCCGGGCGCCGCTCCCGAGGCCGCGCCGCGCAAGGGACTGCCCGGAGAGGAGGAGTTCGAGCGCGCCCTCTCCTTTACCGAGCGATTCCTGCGGCGCATGATGAAGCTCTTCCGCGAGGAGGCTCCCAAGGACGAGAGCCTCTGAGCCGCGCAATCGAGAGCGAAGGACGCGCATGGCCTCCAATAGTCGACTCAATGATTTTCTCGGCGGCTCGCCGCTGCAGGTGCTCGTCAAGCTGCTGTTCGTCTCGCTCGTCGTCGGCGCGCTGCTGATGTGGCTGGAGATCGAGCCCATGGACCTCGTCCATGGCGCGCGGCGATTCTTCGATCGCATCTCCTCGCTCGGCTTCGGCGCGGTGCATATGGTCATCGGCTATGTCGTCACCGGCGCGGTGATCGTGGTGCCGATCTGGCTCGTGCTGCGGCTGTTCAATTCCGGGCGGCGCTGAACGCTCGCAGAAAATCCTTGCGCCGAGCGGCCGGCGCGCGGATGACGGCGCGAGCGCGCCGGCGGATCGTCCGTCGAGGCGCGGGGAAAATTCGAGGAAACGAAATGTCCGCTCATCTCGGCAAGAGATCGACCGTCTATCGCTATCTGACCGGTCCCGACGACGCCGAATTCTGCAAGCGCGTCACCGAGGCGCTGAGCCTCGGCTGGTCGCTCTACGGCTCGCCGACGCTGACCTTCGACGCGGCGAAAGGCCGGGTGATCTGCGGCCAGGCGATCACCAAGGACGTCTATGATTTCAAATACACGCCGGACGTGAAGCTCTCCGAGCTGTGACAGGATAGATGGATTGGCGGGACGAAGGGCTCGTCATCGGCGTCAAGCGCCACGGCGAGTCCGCGGTCATATTGGAGCTGATGACGCGCGCGCATGGCCGTCACGCCGGCATGGTGCGCGGCGGCGCCGGCCGGGCGCTGCGCTCGGTGCTGCAGCCGGGCAATAGCGTCGAGGTCGCCTGGCGGGCGCGGCTCGAGCAGCATCTCGGCGCTTTCGCCGTCGAGCCTCTGCGTTCGCGGGCGGCGCGGCTCATCGACCGCGCCTTCGCCCTGCATGGCGTCGGCCATCTCTGCGCGCTGCTGCGGCTGCTGCCGGAGCGCGATCCGCATGGCGAATTATTCGATATGGCCGAGGTCATCGCCGATCGGCTCGATTCGCTCGATCTCGCCCCGGCGCTGATGGCGCGCTTCGAGCTGGCGCTGCTGGCGGCGCTGGGCTTCGGCCTCGATCTCGAGCGCTGCGCCTTGACGGGGGAGACGGCGGACCTCGCTTATGTGTCGCCCAAGACCGGCCGGGCGGTCGCACGCGCCGCCGCCGCGCCCTGGCGCGATCGTCTGCTGCCTTTCCCCGAATTTCTGCGCCGGCCGGCGCCGGCCGGGGCGGATGCGGAGGAGCTGGCGGCGGCCTTCCGCCTCACCGGGCATTTTCTGCAACGCGACGTCTTCGGCCCGCGCGGACTCACGGCGCCGCAGGCGCGCGCGCTCTACGTGGCGGCTTGCGGCGCGATGCGAGCCTGAAGGCTCGCGGTCCAATGCGCTCCGGGATCGCGAGCCTGCGCTCGCCCGAAATGCGTCACTCTCCCTCGCACACCACCCGGCGCTCGTGACGGCTGACGCCATAGCCCTCGTCGATCGGCACTTCCACGTCCTTGCACAGAGCCTGCGGCGAACGGGCGCGGCGCGCATCCTTCTTCTCCGCGGCGTCCTCGTGCAAAAAGGGCAGCCAGTCGAACAGCGAAAATTCCAAGGCCTTGGATTGCGCGCTGGCCGCAGCCATGCCGGCGCCGATAAAAAATGCGAACAGGAGAGGCTTCTTCATGAGATTAGGCTCGAACGGACGGCGATGCGACAGGACGCCGAAAGCTCGGCTGTCTTAGTGGAAGCGCGCAGCGACGGCAATGGTTCACGCCAGAGTCGCGGCGGGCTATAAGCGCACGCAGCAAACGCCGAAAGGGCGGGAGTCGGCGATATGGCGAAAAGCGGAACGACGACGGACGAAGGCGGCGGGGATGCGCTGCCGGTGGAATTGCGCACGGCGCTCGAGGAGCGATACCTCACTTATGCGCTCTCGACGATCACCGGCCGCGCGCTGCCGGACGCGCGCGACGGCTTGAAGCCCGTGCATCGCCGCATTCTCTACGGAATGCAGATGCTGCGGCTGGACCCGAACACGCCGTTCAAGAAATGTGCGAAGATCGTCGGCGATGTGATGGGCTCCTTCCATCCGCATGGCGATCAGGCGATCTACGATGCGCTGGTGCGCCTCGCGCAGGATTTCTCCTCGCGCTATCCGCTCGTCGACGGCCAAGGCAATTTCGGCAATGTCGACGGCGACGCCGCCGCCGCCTATCGCTACACGGAAGCGCGCATGACCGCGGTCGCGCGGCTGCTGCTCGAGGGCATAAACGAGGACGCCATCGACTTTCGCCCCAATTATTCGGGCGAGGAGCAGGAGCCGGTGGTGCTGCCGGCGGCCTTCCCCAATCTTCTCGCCAATGGCGCGCAGGGCATCGCCGTCGGCATGGCGACCTCCATTCCGCCGCATAATCTCAATGAGCTGTGCGACGCCGCGCTCTATCTGATCTCGCATCGCAGCGCGACAGCGGAGCAATTGCTCACCTTCGTGCAGGGGCCGGATTTTCCGACCGGCGGCATTGTCGTCGATCCGCGCGCGCAGATCGTCGAGACCTATCGCACCGGTCGCGGCTCCTTCCGCCTGCGCGCGCGCTGGAAAAGGGAAGAGACCGCGCGCGGGCAATGGGTCGCGGTCGTCACCGAGATTCCCTATGGCGTGCAGAAATCACGCCTCATCGAGAAGCTCGCGGAATTGGTCGTCGAGAAGAAGGCGCCGCTCGCCGGCGATGTGCGCGACGAATCGGCCGAGGATGTGCGCATCGTCATCGAGCCGCGCACGCGCACCGTCGATCCGGCGCTGATGATGGAGACCTTGTTCAAGCTCTCCGAGCTGGAGGTGCGTTTCCCGGTCAATATGAATGTGCTCGTCGACGGCGCCGTGCCGCGCGTCGTCTCGCTGGACGAGGCGCTGCGCCAATGGCTCGACCATCGCCGCGAGGTGCTGGAGCGCCGCTCGCGTCATCGCTTGAGCGAGATCGTGCGCCGGCTCGAGGTGCTCGAGGGCATGATCATCGTCTTCCTCAATCTCGACGAGGTGATTCGCATCATCCGCGAGGAGGACGAGCCCAAGCAGGCGTTGAAGGCGGCTTTCGAGCTGACCGACGTGCAGGTCGATTATATTCTCGACACGCGCCTGCGGGCCTTGCGCAAGCTGGAAGAGATGGAGCTGCGCAAGGAACATGCGAAGCTGCTCGAGGAGAAGACGGAGGTCGAATCGCTGCTCGCCGATGAGGGCAAGCAGTGGAAGACGATCACCACGCAGATCCGCGAGCTGAAAAAGACGATTCTCGCCGACGCCAAGCTCGCCAAGCGCCGCACCACTTTCGAGGATGCGCCGGAGGCGACCGACATCGATCTCGCCGAGGCGCTGATCGAGCGCGAGCCGATCACCATCGTCGTGACGCAAAAGGGCTGGATACGCGCGCTCAAAGGCCATGTGGCCGATCTGACGCAGCTCCAGTTCAAGGGCGACGACGCGCTGGAGACGTCCTTCTTCGCGCAGACGACGTCCAAGGTTCTGGCGCTCGCCTCCAATGGCAAGGCCTACACGCTGGACGCCGCCAAGCTGCCGGGCGGGCGCGGCCATGGCGAGCCGATAAGGCTGATGGCCGATATCGACGAAGACGCGGCGATCGTGAAAGTGCTGCCGCAGACGCCGGACGCGCTGCTGCTGCTCGTCGCGGACGACGGACGCGGCTTCGTGGTCTCGCAGAACGATCTCGTCGCGACGACGCGCAAGGGCCGCGCGGTCTTCGGCGTCGAGGAGAACTCCAAGTTGAAGATCGTGACGCCGGCGGAGGGCGACCATGTCGCCATCATCGGCGAGAATCGCAAGCTTCTAGTGTTCCCGCTCGCCGAGGCGCCGCAGATGGCGCGCGGCAAGGGCGTGCGGCTGCAACGCTACAAGGATGGCGGCGTCGCCGACGCCAAGGTCTTCGCGCTCGCCGACGGGCTGACCTGGGTCGATTCGTCCGGCCGCACCTTCACCGTGGACAAGCGCGAGCTGAGCGAGTGGATCGCCCATAGGGCGGAAGCGGGGCGGCTGCCGCCGCGGGGGTTCCCGAAGAGCAATCGATTCGGGGGGTGAGGGCTCGGCTCCTGGGTCAGCGTGGCATTTGATTGGCGGCGCGGCCGCAACTCGCCTTGATCACCGGGCTGCTTTCCCACGGCCGGAGCCATCCATAGTGCCACGAGCCGTTCGCGCAATACATCCCGCGATGGACGGGGACCGACAAGTCGCCGCCTTTTACATCGGGTATCGGGTTGTAATACGTGCCCAGCGGCGCCGCGAATAGAGGCGTCACGCCAACAAGCGACAGGCCAAGCGCAATTGGAGCCAGGAGCTTGCGCATTGTGCTCTCCAGTCTTGTCGCACATGGGTCGGTAATCCGATCCACTCGCGATGGTTCCAATATTTATGGCTCAGCGCGGCGGCGCGCGTGCCTCGAGACGCGGCCTTCGGCCGCTGAGGGAAAGTCCTGGCGCCGACGTGTGTGGGCTCCTACAACCCCGGATCGTGCGACTCGTCGATGATCTGATCCATCGTCAGCGCCGGCTCTGCGGCGCCCACATCGCCGATGACGCGGGCCGGCACGCCGGCCACCGTCTTATGGGCCGGCACGGATTCCAGCACCACAGAGCCCGCCGCAATGCGCGCGCGCTCGCCGATCTCTATGTCGCCGAGCAGCTTGGCCCCCGCGCCGATCAGCACGCCATGGCGCACTTTGGGATGGCGCGCGCCGCCGGCGGTGCCGGAGCCGCCCAGCGTCACCCCGTGCAGCATGGAGACGTCGTGCTCTATGACGCTGGTGGCGCCGATCACCACGCCGGTCGCGTGATCGAGAAAGAAGCCGGCTCCGATTCGCGCCTGCGGATGGATGTCGGTCTGGAAACGCGCCGAGGCGAGGCTCTGGAGCCAGAGCGCGAGATCGCTGCGGCCGGAGCGCCACAGCCCATGCGCCAGCCGATAGGTCTGGATGGCGTGGAAACCCTTGAAATAGAGCGCCGCCTCGAGCAGGCGCGTGCAGGCGGGATCGCGGTCGAAAACGGCCATCAGATCGGCGCGCAACGCGGCGCCCAGGGCCGAATCACGGGCCATCTGATCGCGGCAGAGCCGCTCTACGACCGTCGCCGGCAGTTCCGGCGACGCGAGACGCTGCGAGATTCGATGCGCGACCACGGCCTCGAGACTGTCCTGCGCCAGAATCGCCGCATAGAGAAAGGCCGCCATATGCGGCTCGCGGCCCGCGGCGGCTTCGGCCTCGGCGGAGAGGCGGGAAAAAAGCGGATCGACGCCGGAAAGGGCGACGAGCCGCGCGGGGCCGCTGTCGATCATGGCTCGGCTCCGCCTCTATTCCCGCTGCGCGAGGAAATCGAGCACCGCCTGCTTGAACACGCGGTCGCCGACGGCGCGATTATGGTCGCGGCCGGGAATATCGACGATATGAGCGTCCGGGAACAAAGGCTCGAGCGGATGCGGATCGCCGGCCACCTCGTCGCGCGTGCCGACGCAGATCAGCACGGGAGCCTTTATCGCGGCGAGCCGGGCGCGCTCGACGGTCTGATTCGGGCCGCGCGCGCAGGCGGCGAGAGAGGGAAGATCGGCGCGCGTCGCCTCGGCGAAGCCGCGGAACATTTTCAGCAGCGGATCGTCGATATCCTCTATGCGCTCGGCCTCCATGGCCTCGGCCAGGCCGCGCGGCAGGCCGGTGGTCACGAGATTGGCGCCGATGCCGCCGAGCACGAGGGAGCGGACGACCTCGGGATGGTCCAGCGCCAGCGTGGCGGCGATTCGCGCGCCCATGGAATAGCCCATCACATCGGCGCGCTCGACGCCGAGCTCGGCGAGGAGATTGGCGACGTCGCCGGCCATGAGCGAAAGCTCATAGGCCGCCGGATCGTGAATCTTCTCGGAACGGCCATGGCCCCGATTGTCGAGCACGATGACGCGCCGCCCGTCCTCGGTGAGCGTCTTCACCCATTGAGGGAACAGCCAATTCACGGCATGTGTCGAGGCGTAGCCGTGAATGAGGACGATCGGCTCATGGCGATCCTCCGTCAGGGGCGGAAAATCGATATAAGCGATCTGCACGCCATTCGACCCGAACTCGTTCATCATCAATCCTATTTTATTACATTCAAGGAGCGTCGCCATCAGGATCGTCGGTAATTATCGCAGTCATAAGGCGGCGCAAGCGTCTTGTCCGGGGAAATATCTTCCTATTGCCAAGCGGCCTCGCAGCCGCTAAACGAGCGGCTCACCGGTTCGACGCGCCGCTGAGGCGCAGCGCGGACCGTAGGCGCCCGTAGCTCAGCTGGATAGAGCACCAGACTACGAATCTGGGGGTCAGGAGTTCGAATCTCTTCGGGCGCGCCATTTGCGTATAAAACCGCGAACACCCTTGCCGATTTGTTCTCCGGCGACGACGGCCTGTTCGAGGCTGGTCTTGGAGCCGTGAATGCGGATGACGTGGTCGTCGACCTCGACGGCTTCGACGACCGCCCGCAAATAGGCTCGGCGGAACGAAGTTTCGCCGACTGTGATCTTTTCGCGCATGAACGTCCCGAATCGCTCGAGCTGGTCCGGTTCGAGCGTGAGTTGCGGCGCGGACTGGGCTTTGATCCGCTCCAGCGCGGCTTTCGCCCGCTCCCGCTCCGATTTGAGCGCGGCGAGGCGATCACGAAGAAGATCGTCCATGTCGGTGACGCCATCCTCGACCATTCTATAGAGGCGCTTCAGTTTGTCCTCGGCCCGGGCGATTTCCGATTGGAGGGTTTCCGCTCGATTGCGGACCTCGTCGTCGCCGGCGGCGCGCTTCTGGGCCAGGGAGGTCAAGATACCAGCCAGCCGGTTCGGGCCGAATAGCCGATCGGCGAGATGGGTCGTGACCAGCCCGTCGAGCCGGTCCATCGGGATCGAGCGCCCCTTGCAGCCGGTCTTGCCGACGCGGGCCGCCGTGGAGCAGCTGTAATAGCGATGCACTTTGCCGCTCTTCGAGGTCCCGGTGCGCAGCGTCATCGCGCCGCCGCAAGTAGCGCAGACGGCGAGGCCGGTAAGGAGAATGGGG